>NZ_JBIMKV010000003.1:0-304865 GCF_051860985.1 Nevskia sp.
TAGTAGGTCGACGGTGCGATCGGCAAGACTCGGCAGATCGGCTCAACGCCGTGGACCTCGCGATGGGCGTCGATGAACGCCTTCATCGCCGAAACGGGCGGTCGAGCTCCGCCTGCGCAAAAAACGCGGACGCCTTCCGCAAGATCTCGTTGGCCTGCCGGAGCTCGCGAACTTCGCGCTCCAACTGCTTGATCCGCTCGGTCTCGCTCGTTGTCGGCCCGGGGCGAACACCGGCATCTCGCTCGGCCTGACGCAGCCACTGTCGCAGCGTCTCGGCCTTGCAGCCAATCTTCCCCGCTACCGACTCGATCGCCGCCCACTGCGACGGGTACTCATCCCGATGCTCCAGCACCATCCGGACCGCCCGATCTCGCACCTCCGGTGCGTAACGCGTCAACTTGTTCATGGCTTCATCCTCTCAAGGTTTGAAGCCTCCGAGAAAGACGGGGCGGTTCAGGCCTCGACATCCAGGATGCCCTGAAGCATGACTGCCGAAGTGCCAGTCGCTGGTCCCACCTCCAAGGCTTCGCCGGGAACTCTGTAAGCAATCACTTGACTCATCAGATGATAGAGGTTGACTTGCTGCTCGATACTCAGGAAATCGTTGCCGAGACGGCCCGTGAGGTTCGGGCCGAACCCGCCCAACACCGGACAAGTCCAAGCTGAAGCGTCCCCGGTCAATTCTCGGGGTGAACTCACGGCTGTGGTCTCCTTGCTGTTGCGTTGCCGGCTTGGCCGTCCCCATGCTTCGAGAACACTTGGTGTTGATCGTTGTCGCCAAACAGGACGACATCAAACGGGTCCTGTCGATCACCCTGTTCCATGCCGGGCGAGCCGATCGGCATGTCCGGCACCGCGATGCCGCGGCCGGCAGGACGTTCGGCAAGCAAGCGTTTGATGTCCGATGCAGGGACGTGTCCTTCGACCAGATATCCGTCGACGCGCGCGGTGTGGCAGGACGCGAGCCCCTGCGGGATGCCGAGCTTGGTTTTCAGCGGATTCATCTGCCCTTCGTTGTGGACCTCGACCCGGAAACCATTGGCCTTTAAGTGCTCCACCCATTTCGAGCAACACGAACAGGTCGGGCTTTTCCAGACTTCGACCAGGGGGCCGGCAGTCGCAGCGGAAACCGGCTCAGCGCCCGGTTTGCAGGCCGCGAGGATCAGGCTGACTAGAAGCAGGCAGCCGGTGTGGATCAGGCATGGAATTCGATTCGACATGAGCGGCTCCGTGTGATCAATGACGATGGCTTTCATGGCCGGATGCTTCAGGTGCGCCAGCGGCCAAAGGTTCAGCCGGACTTGCGTCCTCGGCAGGCTCCACCGAATTTCTCGCTGTCAGGATCTGGTACTGCGCGGGTGTCAGCTCCGGCAATTTCTGCAAGAAGGCGACCATCGCCCAGATCCTTCCATCGTCATGGGTGGCACCGAACGCGGCCATGCCGCTGGCTTTGATGCCGTGCTTGATGATCCAGAACTGGCGAGCGGCGCTGGCCTTCGTGTCGCCATGACCGCTACCTTTACCCGCCTCGACATGGTGATGCGCCGCAGCGCTCATCGCCAGATTCGGGGGTTGCGGATAGAGCCCAAGGGTTAACTCGGATTCGGTCTTGCCTGGCTTCAGATGACAACCCGTACACATGTCGTTGTAGTCCTCGCCGCCGGCGAGCAACAAGCCCGCGTCGTCGAGCGGTGGCACCTCGATATCACGGATTGCGCGGGCGATGGAGCGCTCACGCATGGTTTCGAGCGCCCAATAAGTAAGACGGTTATGCGGCACGTCGGCCCCCATCGGATAAAGACCCAAATACAGGACCGCGAGCCCGGCAAGACCACCGAGCAAGACGGTGACTAGGAGCGTTTTGACAGTCTTCATGGCTTCTTTCCTTCAGCTCATTGTCCGTGCTTCGAGTGAACCATCCCGGGCATGGACGAGTGATCCATTCCTGGCATTGACTCAGCCTTCGGAAGAGTCGGCCGCGCCAGTGGGCCAGAGGTGGACTTCGCGTAAGGCTGTCGGCGCTCAGGGGTGCCGAAGTTCGGATCTTTGCTGACCACGCGCGCGATCTTGTCCTTCGGAAAGCGATACCAGCCGGGGTCGGTAAAATCGCCGGGCTTCTGGCCATCGCGGACCTTGACCACCGTGAACATGCCGCCCATTTCGATGGGACCGAACTGGCCTTCGCCGCTCATCATCGGCAACGTGTTCTCCGGTCCCTGAAGCCCCATCGATACGTGGCCAGCGTGTTCGGCCATGCCATTGGCGCCCATCGCGGCGTAGCCCGGCAGCATCTGGCGGATGTCGGCCTCAACCCCGCTCTGGTCGACGCCGAAGGTGTTCGGGACGACATGGCCCATCGGCCCCATCGTGTGATGGGCCATGTGGCAATGGAACGCCCAGTCGCCGGGTTCGGTGGCAACGAATTCGATGTCGCGCATCTGGCCGACACCAACGATCTCGGTCACTTCGCGACGCCATTGGTTGCGTGGCCAGCGGCCGCCATCCGAGCCTGTCACCCAGAAAGGATTGCTATGCAGGTGGATCGGGTGATTCCACATCGACAGGTTGCCCATGCGGATGCGCATGCGCTCGCCGGTACGCATCACCAGATTCTCGATCGCCGGAAACACCTTGCTGTTGAAGGTCCAGAGATCGAAATCCTGCATGACCGCCGGGTCCGGCCGGTAAGTGCCGGGATGCAACGCCCAGTTGTGCAGCAGGAAAGCGTAGTCCCGGTCGATCGTCAGCTCTTCACCGGCCTTCGGGTGAATGATGAACAGCCCCATCATGCCGAATGCCATCTGGGTCATTTCATCGGCATGCGGGTGATACATGTGCGTGCCGTGCTGCTTCAGCGTGAACTCGTAAACGAAGGTTTCGCCGGGATTGATGTGCGGCTGATTGAGGCCGCCAACGCCGTCGTAGCCGCTGGGCAAGTCGATGCCGTGCCAGTGGACGCTGGTCCATTCCTTGAGGGTGTTGGTGACGAAGATCCGCACGCGGTCGCCCTCGACCACTTCGATCGTCGGCCCCGGCGTGGTGCCGTTGTAGCCCCAGCAGATCGCCCGCGAGCCGGGCGCGAATTCGTGCTCGATTTCTTCAGCAACCAAGTGGAATTCCTTGACGCCGCCGTTGAGCTTGTAGGGCAGCGTCCAGCCGTTTAGTGTGCGCACCGGCAGATAGCCCTGCGGATGGCGGCGCAGGGCTGTTGGCGGTGGCTCGGCAGCGGTCGGTATCGCTTCGTCAGCCGGAATCTTCATGCCGGCCATGGCCGACATGTCATGCCCTTCGTGCTGTGCCTGGGCGAGATGCGGCGCGCCGGCCATCAGACCGGCACCTCCGGCAATCTGCAACAGATGGCGTCGTGTGAGCCCCTTAGGCGTTGTCTCGTCCATCAGTGACTCCCGTGAGCGCCGTGCGCCGGGGCGTCGGGCGCGGCCGGGCTGGCCGGTGTCTTCGAGTGGTCCATGCCCTTCATGTCATCGTGGTTCATGGCGCCGCTGCACTTGGCCATCATGGCTTTCATGACCGGGTCCTTCGGGTCCATCTTCGAGTGATCCATGTCCTTCATCGCGGCGCAGTCGGGGGCCGCCTTGGCTGCTGCTGCTTCCTTGGCATGCTCCTTGGGGTCATGGGCGTAAGCGAGCGGCATCGAGACGGTCAGTGCGAGGATCGAGAGAAAGCGGGTGCTGTGGTTCATGGCAAAACTCCAGTGGGATCGGCGCAATGCGCCAGGGATGAAAATTTCAGTGCTCATGCGGGGGCTTCGGCGTAGTCGCCGGTTCGCTGTTGTTCGGGGTGCCGTGATCCATGTCTTTCATCGGCATGTCTTTCATGTCGTGGCCGGCATGCGGATCGGCGCTGACGGGGGCTGCGCTCCCGGCTTTTCCGGAACCCTTGCACTGCTCGCGCATCGCTTTGACGACGGTCGGGTCGAGCTTTGACAGGTTCATCGTCTTCATCGACGCGCAGTCCGGCGGTGCTTCCGTTTTCAGCTGCATGCCGCCCATGTCATGGCCGGCGTGAGGGTTGCCCGAAGCCGGTGCTGATTCGGGAGTGGTTGGCTTTCCCATCTGGGAGTGGTCCATACCCTTCATGTCGGGCATGTCCTTCATGTCCATGCCGCGCATCTTGTCGGCAGCGGGCTCCTTGTTAGTCATGCCGCCCATGGTGTGGCCGGCGTGGGGGTTGCTCGAAGCCGGCGCCGCCTCGGGAGTGGCAGGCTTTCCCATCTGGGAATGGTCCATGCCCTGCGTGCCGTCCATACCCGGCATGTCCGTCGACATGCCCCCCATCGAATGCTGGCTGTGATCCATGCCGCCGCTCTTGGGAACGATCAGTTGCACCGGATCGAGCACCGGCTGTGCAGCTTGGGCGCTGCTCGGGAGGTTCCGACCGACGGCGCGGGCCAGCTCGACACGGGCTATCCAGTAGTCGCGTACCGACTCCAGATACCCCGCGTAGGCGTCGTATTCCTGCTGCTTGGCGACCAGCAGTTCGAAGATGCCGATGAACATGAAGTTCACTTCCTGCTGCATCCTGGCGACGACTTCTTCGCGCTGCGGGATCAGCTGCGTGCGGTAGCCAGTGGCACGCGCCTTGGCTGCCAGGACCTGCGCCTGCGCCAGCTTGATGTCGTTGGCGCGATCAAGCACCAGACTGTCGAGTTCGGCTTCCGCCTGCTGGAGTTGGGCTTGCGCGGCGGCGACACGACCGCTGCCCCAGTTGAAGATCGGGATGCCGAGTGACAGCGTCGGGCCGTCGTTGACGCTGCCGTCGTAATCCTTCTGCCGCTGGTAGCCGATCTGGATGTTGTCGACCAGGCGGGAATGGCGTTCCAGCCGGTAGCGAGCGGCGAAAGCCGCAGCGCGCTTGTCAGCGGCTGCAACGTCGAGCCGCCCGTCGACCGCGAGCTTCAGCAACTCGTCGGTCGAGTCTTCATCGATCAGCGGCTCGGCGAGCCGGGCATCGAGTACCCAGCGGTCGTCGACCGCTGGTAGGCCCATCAGGCGAATGAGCGCCGTACGCGTTTCCACAGCTTTCGCCTGAGCACCGATCAGATCCAGATAGGCCTGGCTGGCAGCAGCCTGTTCCAGCGCCAGCTCTCGCTTGGACAAGGTGCCGGCGTCGACGAATCGTTGAGCCAGATCAGCCGAAGCGCGGGTCGCCTTCGAAACGGTTTCCCTCATCACGGCGAGCTGCTGGGCACCGACAGCTTCGTACCAGGCGCGCTCGGTGTCGGCAGCAAGATTGATGGCGACGGAGCCGACCGACAGCTTCGCGGCTTCGAACTGAGTGTCGGCATAGCGCTGACGGGCTGGAAGGAACAGCAGGTCGATGAAGCTGACGGCGACGCCGAGCGTGACCTGACGCGCGACCGCATCGGGTGGCCCCGGGGTTAACAGTGCAAACGAGAACACCGGATTGGCAAGACGGCCCGCTTCGTAGACATCTGCGGCCGCAAAGCCCAACCGTGCGGTCTCGGCACGGACTGCGGGGTTGTTGACCAGCGCCAGTTGCACCGCAGCGGTTGCTGTCAGCGGCTTTTCGAGCAACTCGCGGTTGAATGCTGCGATATCTGAGGGCTGCGGAAGCGCTCGACCACGGTCGGCGGTCAGCTTCGCGACCTCAGGGCGTCCCCAGTCCGCGGGGAGGCTGGCACAGCCAGCCAGCGTCAACGCGAGCAGGCTCGCGGACACGGAAAATCGAATGGAAAACACAAGAACCTCCAGACCAACCTGACGACGGGGCTCCAGAGAAACAAGGAGAACCCGGTGAGCGAGGCGTCGAACGGCAACGGAAACCCGTCGCCGCCGACCGCGGCTTCACATCAGGCGATACTGGGTGGACGCAACAGACCTGACCCGTGCGCGGCGGTCAGATTGACGACGATCAGCGGTAGGCGAACATCGTCGCCTAGACCTGTCAAAACGAATTGAGATGACTTTGCCACCGAGATCGTGCCATGGCTGGCGCAATGACCGACCTGGCACGAGCAGTCGCAGGTACAGCCAGGGCCCTTTTCTGTTGATGGCTTGTCAGTACCGTCACCGGACATGACATGACCGGCCATGTGATGTCCCTTATGAGGGTCATCGGCCGAGGCAAGAGCTATGTGACCCGCAGCTCCCTGGTGCGACGTTCTCGACGTGTGATCGCACTTACCTCGGGCCATGCCACCGGCAGCCTGGAGCGAGAAGCTCAAGGCCAGCAGCACGGTCAGCAAGGTACGGAGGAATCGCATAGCGGCAGTCTGAACCGAAATCGGCAGGGTGTGCAACGAAGTTCAAGATTGACGGCCGTTGCGAGACCGCCACCGAGCGGATCAACCAGCTGACCTGCCATGGCAACACTGTAAACCTTGGACCATAGTCCAGAGTCAAGCCGCGTCATTGATCGGAGCGAGCTCAGGCGCAGCGCTGATCACATCGACATCGACGCGCCTTGGTCCTCACCCTCATTGTCACCACGAGTAGCTGGATGTTCGCGAGCACTGGCCATCAACGCGTATCGAACTGACGAGGTGTCGGGCAGGTCGACCATTTCCAATGCCTGGCGCCAATTTGAACGAATGACGGCGAGCATTCTCTGAACCCGCTCCTCTGCTTGATCACGCCGCAAGCCAAACTCTGCGTGCTGCGACAGGACGTTCTCCAGCGAGCCTTCTTTTCCAGCCCGACCGATGACCATCTCATGCAAGCGGTCCTCGGCTGCACTGAGCTGAGGCTCAAGATCGAACGCGGGCATGAGCGACAAATGACGTCCGTCCCATCCAAACAGATGATTCAAGGGATGGTCGTCCGTGTTGCCGATCGCGACATTGAACAGCATGCGATCAAACCAGCGGGATGCTTCGTCGGGTCTGAGCCCGTGGCGGCGCAACTGTTGAGCAATCGACACATAAGAGCCGTCGATCAGGCTCTGACGTTCACTGAGATTGAGAAGCGTGCGCGCCGAGAGCACATGATGCCGACGACCCCCAGACTGCCGGTCGAATCGTTTGACCAGAAGCACTGGCTTTCCGACAGCTTCGACCAGCTTGAAATCCGGCACATCGAGGCCGCAGTCCCGGGCCAGTGTCAGACCGAAAGCTTCCATCCGCGGCGGTTCCGGACCGCGATCTTGCACGCTGCAGAATTTGCCGATCCAGGGTTCGCCGTCGATCGCGATCGTTGCCTTGGGCCGACGACCGCCCAGACTGGGGCCGTGCCGAAAGACGGCTCGGAGTCGGGGATCGACCGGACGCTCTGCATCAAGGTCGGCTACCGCTGAGGCGATGGTCTCGAAATCGAATGCGTTGCTGTCATCGGCAGGCGGCTCGCGGTGACTTGGCCCGAATTCAAGCGCACCCGTCTGCGCGTGCACCCCCTGAAGCAAGCGTTCGTAGGCATTCGCTTTCGCGCCGTTCAATCGTTCGAGCACGAATTCGGCCCAGCGCCCTGGGGCGACATCGGCGATAAAGCCGGGCAACGCATCGTCTTGAGCCGGGTAAAGGGAATCCGAGCCTTTCGCTATCGGCCAGTCAGGTAGCACGGAGATGGCGCGTGCGTTGGTCTGATAGCTCTTCACATACGCGAAATCGGCTGCACGCCCCTGCCAACGCAAGAACCCGCACAGAGTTGGATTGCCATCTCCTGGCAGCCAGATCCAGACGTACGAGCCAATGGCTTTCATCGGTCAAACGTCAAGCTCGGGCCGCGAAAGCTTTCGTCGAACCCTTTTCGGCGCGTACTTCAGAGCGTGCTGCCGCACGTCCTCGTTGCTTCCTGCCGCTGGGTCTGGGGACAGCCCCAGCAGGTTGCATGCTTCGATGATGGTGCCGAAAGCGGTACCCGGTGCTCCGGATTCGATCTTCTTGATCGTGGTGCCAGAAACGCGCAGTCGCTCCGCCATTTCGGTCTGCGTCCAGCCCCGCTCGGCACGAGCAAGCCGCATCAGTTCTCCGAATCGCGAGGCAAGGGAGAGGACACTGGCAGGATATTTGATCGCTTCCATAATGGCTTCAATAATACATAAATTATTGTTTAAGGGTAACTATAGCACCCATTAAACAAGCCGACGATGCGATCGTGCCTTGGTGTGCTCGTCGATCGCTGCGCCGCAAGATCACCCCGGCCGAGTGCACAGCGGCATCGGTCGACGACGCCCATCGCGATGCCGTCATCGGCACGCGCAAGTGAGTCAAGCGAAATCCGTCCGCAGTCGTCGCCGTTTCCAAGATTCCGCGACCGCAACCCCCTCAAGGAGTACCGTACGTCTACGAGACGGGCGCGTGCTGGCCAATGGTGGCTTCAAATTCGGATGATCGACCTCAGGCTTTTAGTTGGACCGAATGACCTTAAGGCTCGGAGCCCCATCGATGATCAGCGACTGCCGGTAGCGATCGATCGGGAAACGGAATGTGCCCCGGAAATTGACGCTGGAATACCGAACCGGACTGATGTGGCGCAGCATTTCTTTGCTGACCGAGACCCCTTTGGCCTCAAGCGATGTGACAGCAGTTTGCATGCGATTCGCCTGCCAGGCGATCACCAGGTTGGAAAGCAAAGTGAGGGCGCCAGAGATGGCAATCATCTCGTCAGGACGGCGACCGCGGTCATGCCGCACAGCCCCGAGATGGATCGCATGCTGGAGCGTGTGAACATGCTCGCCGCGATTCAAAAGCCGTGTGATCTCGCGCCGAAAGATCGGATTGGTGAAATAGTCGCAGAGGTAAATGGTCCGCAGCAGGCGACCCAACTGCTGGGCAGCCCGGTAGATCGGATCGCCCTGGGCCGCAGACCCAAATCGCTGCAGGGCAGTGACGGCACTGATTGTTCCATTGCTGATGGAAGCTAGAACCCGCACCAGATCGTCCCAGTGGGCGCGCACATGTTCGAGATTAAGGGTCGAATCGACCACCTCCTTGATGGATTCAGGAACGGCCATGCCTCGCGGCACCGTCAAGCGCCGCTCGCGCAAGTTGCGGAGGCGCGGGCAGAGGTCGAATCCCAGACCGTGGGAAACAGCCATCGCCACGTCGGTGTAGCCATGGGTGTCGACAGCCAGACGATTCAGGTCGAGCTGGGTCTGACGAATGACGCCTTCAATGGCGACACCAGCTTGGCGTTCGCCGAGCACAATTGGCTGGTGGTAGATGATCGACCAGCGATCATGCACATGGGTGTACATGCCCACCGAAGGCGTCTGGCGGCGCGGATCAAGCCGTGCGTTCCAGAGATGCCGGGAGGTTGTCAGGCTCATCATGTCGGAAGACGCCGACTTGCCGTCGCCCCACATCGCGATGATCGGCAGCTGGTTGATGAACTCCAGGACGAGGGTATTGGCCTTGTCGATGGCGTTATCAAACTCCAAGCCCTTCATCGCGCCTGCGACATCCGCTGAAGTCAGCTCCGTCACCATCATGGCGACACCCGAAGCTGTCATGTCTGTGCCCAAACCCAGGACGCCAGCGTAATTCAGGAGCAACTCGCGATCGCTTCTTGGAAGCCGGCCTTGCAGTGCTTTGGAAAACCGCGTCAGCACATCCATCTCAAGCATCAGCTCAGGCAGCTGGATGCTGCCGATCTCCTGATCGATCATGAGGCGCACTGCGGCGACTTCGGGCGCCTCTCCCTCGGCCTCAAGACGGTCGAGGCTGATGTCGTTTTCCTTGATGTCCAGCTCGCCGCGCCTCAGCGCCGAAGCGACTGCTTTAAGCCCTTGCTCAGCGGCCTTGATTAAGGGATTGAGATAGTCGTCGACGTTGTGGGGGAGACGCAGCAGGCCATAGTGACGACGCTTCTGTTTTTCCCACTCTGCAGCCGGAATCAGCAGATGGTCGCGATCACGGAAAGTGTTGCTGTAGTCCACCCAGCAGCTGCCACGACGGAAGCCTTTCCTGAGATTCAAAAGGGTCTCTGCCTCGAACGCGCGCATCGCGCGCTCGCGATCCGCCTGCTCCCCAACCAGCGGTTCCCAGAGTTTGGAATGCCCCTTTACGTGGTCCGGCAGGGCCGTGCGGTTTTTCTCGTAGAGATCGCGGAGGGTGCCGAGCCCGGCGAGACCTTTGTCGTCGTCGTTGCCTTTGACATCCAGATTGGCCAGCCGCTTGAGAAGTGGGCGGATCGACTTGTTCTGATCGACCAATTCCGAACGCACTGCTGCTGCCCGTGTCGGGAACACCTTGTCGCCGAAGGTCTGCTGAAATTCGAGAATTTTCTCGCGCAGCGCAGTTGCCTCAAGCTTTTCGTTGTTCGCCATGCCGAAGATGGCGGTCAGTGCCTCGCGATAGCTTACGACGGTGGTGGCATCTGCCTTTTTTACGTTCTGGGCCGCGCGGCTGACAATGTCGGAGGTCATCTTGCCGGTCAGCTGGATAGCGGCATCTGAGGCTTGGCTGAGACTGACCTTGAGAAATGACACCAGCTGCAGGATTTGCGATTCCAGCTTCAGACGCTTGAAGCTTCGCGGGCTTCGCTGCTGCATCAGGCGCGCATAGTCCTGTAGTCGCTGCGAGGAAACACCGGGTAGCTCGACCGCGTGGATGCCAAGGCTGGTCAGAAAGTCGATCTTCTCGAATATCGACGCAACATTTTTCGGGGAGCGTCGCCGGGGCGCGCTTTGCAACCATTCCAGGGTGGAGCGACCGTCTTTGCGGCTGGCGAGCAGCGCATCTGCCCATACTTGGCGTTGCTCCGGCGTCGTCGCCTTGCAGATCGTGACATAGGTGGACTGCTCGGTATCACTTGAAGCTCGGACGCAAAGTTCCCGAATCGCATAAAGACCAGGGATCAGCACCTTGCGATCCACCAGCCATCGACAGGCGAGATCTATCAGCCGGTCAACCGAACTCGTGCCATTGCTCGCAGCCCTCATGGCAGCGAGCAGCATGGCTTCCTGCCTTTTGGTAATGGCCTGGATTCCCAGATAGGTCATCGCCCAGGCTTGATGTTGAATGCGGGTATTCTTGCGTTTGTAGATCCCTCGAATTGAAGCGATAGACGGCGCTTCCAAGCCTAACTGATCACCAACGAACTTCAGCAGCGGTCGGGGGAGGGTATTGAAGGAGTTGAGTCGGCCACCAGACAGCCGGACAAACCCCAGCTGGATCGCAACAGCAATCCTGAACTGCTTGTTGAACCCCGCGCAGATCGCCTCGATGTCCTTGGGGGCGAGCGTGAAAAACTCTTCCATCTCAAAGGGAGTCAATTCGCCGGGCAGTTCATCGATCCCGAGAAACCGTTCTTTCCACTGCGACACTGGCATCCCCTGTGACGGAGTTACCCGAATGTATCAGCGCGCTCTGGGAATAAATACTGAACCCGGTCCGGTCTTCGGACCGACCAGTCTGTGGGTTTCGCTTGCCCGCAAACTTAGGGGGCTACCATAACCTATTGATTATTATAGGTTATCTGAAAATAATGCTTGTAAGTCATTGATTTATAAAGAATCGCAAACCGCCGCTTTTTCCTTCTTCAACCAGATAACCCCATCAGGCGCTCCGGCGGCGTTCGTTGCGATCGCGCCGCGCCAGGGCCAGCGCCGAGGCACGCGACAGCGTGGTGCCGATGTCATCCGGCGTCCGGGCGATGAAGATCAGCCGGTCTTCGCGCTGCTCGTCGATGTCGAGCCGCGTGAACAGCGAAAAACCCTTGCGATCGCAGATGCGGGCGATGCGCTGACGCTCGGCCAGCGAGTACCGGGTGGCGCGGGCGACGCCGTGCAGCACGAACGGATGGCCGCCGTCGACCGGCGGCGGCGCACCGAGGCGCTCGCGCAGCCGGCGTGCGTAATGGGCGCCCTCGCGGCTGTAGTGCCCGTCGGCGGCCGGCTCGACCTCGGCCAGGTAGCGCGATACGCCGAGATAGATCGTCGGCGATGCCGTGGTCGACCACAGCAGCGCGCGCCGGCCGATGCGCCGTTCCCAGCGCTGCACATCGCGGATGCAGCGCTCGAACAGCGCCATCGTCGCGCCGCTGTTCTTCAGGTCGTGGCGGGTGGCGCTCCAACCGACATGGACCAGCGGCGGGCCAAGCGCCGCCGGCATCAGCTCGCGACCGGTCATGAAAAAGCCAGCCAGCAGCCCGGCGCTGTCGCGGCCGATGTAGAGGTGCGTGCAGGCTGCCACCTCGCGCGCCAGGATGGCGCTGGCATCGTCGTAGCTGGGCGCGGCGATCAGCGCCAGTTCGGTCTGCAGCCAGCTGTTGCGGCGCAGGCGCTCGCCGGACACCAGTTCGACCGACAGTCGCGGCTGGCGGCGGCGAACCGGCGCAGAGGCCGCTGCTGGCGACAGCAGCGGGATGGACGGCAGGGGGGAATGACACAGGTCGGCGTCGTAGACGCTGCTGGCAGGATTCATGGCTCACGCTCGGCGGGAAGGGCGTGGCAGCACCATCCGGTCGGCGTGTCGGCAAGTCCTATCGGAATTCCATCGGAATTCAAATGGACTTCAATTGAAGCCCAAGACGCTGTTTAAGAAAGATTTATGTCGCGAGGCCGCATGGTAGCCGCCGCCAGGAAGCAGCCAGCCGGCGGGCGGCGAGGGCAGGGATCAGTCGCGCAGCGCGAGCAGTTCGAGGAACTTTTCCGGCGTGACCGTCGGGTAGAACAGCCAGCCTTGGGCATAGTCGACGCCGATCTCGCGCAGCGCGGCGAGCTTGCGCGGATCGTCGACGAATTCGGCCACCGTGCGCTTGCCGGTGGCATGGGCAACCTGGTGAATGGCGCGGACGATCTCCCGCGAGGCGCCGGCCTGTGCGACTTCCTTGATGAAGCAGCCGTCGATCTTCACCTCGTCGACCGGCAGGCTCTGCAGGTAGCCGAACGAGCACAGGCCGGAGCCGAAGTCATCGAGGCTGAAACCGCAGCCGATGGCGCGGAAGGTCTGGATCACGTCGGCGGCGACTTCAAGGTTTTCGATCGCGGCGGTTTCGGTGATCTCGAAGCACAGCTTGCCCGGCGGCAACTGGGCATTGCGGACTTCGCGCAGCAGATCGTCCATCAGGCGACCGTCGACGATCGAGCGCGCCGACAGGTTGATCGACACGCTGTGCAGGCGGTCGAGCGCGCTGCGGTTGTCGGCGAGCCAGTCGAGGATGGAATGGCTGGAAAAGCGGTCCAGTTCGCTGACCAGCCCGAAGTATTCGAGCGTTTCGATGGTGCCGGCCGGCACCGGCATGTGGACGCCTTTCTTTTCCATGCGCAGCAGGAATTCCGCCTTGCGCAGCCGTGGTTCGGCGTGATGGATGTCCATGATCGGCTGCGGATGCAACGCCAGGCGGCCGTTGGCGAGCAGACGCCGGAATTCGGTGACGGCGGCGGCGCTGGCCGGGCCTTTGACGCGGCGCGGGCCGTCGCCGTTATGGATGACGATCTGGTTCAGGCCGCGCAGCTTGCTTTGCTGGCTGGCTTCGCCGACCACCCGCAACGCCTCGGCCCAATCGAGCCCCTGGGCGATCACCTGGACGCCGATCGATACCGACACCGGGTTCTCGCCAAGGCTGGAGCGGTATTGCAGCGTCGCCAGGCGGTCGCGCAGGTCGGTCGCTTCATCAACCGCCATCTGCGTGTGGTCGATCGGCTTGATGGCGACGAACTCGTTGCTCCACAGCCGCGTTGCGTGGCCGTTACGGCCGCTCCAGCGCCGCAGCACATCGTCGACAGCGGCGATCACGCGATCGCCCTCGGCAGCGTCGGCAATCCGGTTGATGGCCCGCAGGCCGCGAATGTCGACATGCACCAGCACCGCACGCGGATCGACGAACGCGCGGTCGAGGTCGGCGATGACGGTGGAGAGCCGGGAGATGGTCGGCGACGACGCGAGTTCGGTGATCATGCCGCTGTATCGTCCGGCCGCGTATCGACTTGAACCGATGCGCCGCCGCCGGGCCGCCGGATGCTGCCGCTGGATGATTCGGCGTGTTTCATATGTCCGACAAGTGTAATTGTCGGACATATGAAATTGCCGTTCAAAACACTTCGAACCCGGGTTTTCGCGCTGCCCGAGCCCCGTCAGCCGGTCTCAGCGACGGTCTGTGCGCGCAATGTCCGGCGTCGTTGGTCGGACGTCGCCGCACTGGCCGCGATGGCGCAGGCAGTGATCGATCAGCACCAGCGCAACCATGGCTTCGGCAATCGGCGTGGCGCGGATGCCGACACAGGGATCGTGGCGGCCGGTCGTGCGCATGTCGACGGCGTTGCCGTCGGCGTCGATGCTGCGGCCCGGCGTGGTGATGCTGGAGGTCGGCTTGATCGCGATCGACGCGACGATGTCCTGGCCGGTGGAAATGCCGCCCGACACGCCGCCCGAATGGTTGGCCAGGAAACCGGTCGGCGTCATTTCGTCGCGGCCTTCGGTGCCGCGCTGGCTGACCACGCCGAAGCCGTCGCCGATTTCCACACCCTTGACCGCATTGATGCTCATCAGGCCGAAGGCCAGTTCGGCGTCCAGGCGGTCGAACACCGGCTCGCCGAGGCCCGGCGGCACGCCGGTGGCCATGACATTGACCCGCGCGCCGACCGAATCGCCGTCGCGGCGCAGCTGGTCGATGTAGTGCTCGAGCGTCGGAATCAGTGCAGCGTCACCGCAGAAGAACGGGTTCTGCTCGACCTGTGTCCAGTCCTTCAGCGGCATCGGATGCTCACCGATCTGCGCGCACCAGCCGCGGATCTCGATGCCGTGCGTCTGCCGCAGCCACTTCTTGGCGATCGCCGCCGCCGCCACCCGCACGGCGGTTTCCCGGGCTGACGAGCGCCCTCCGCCGCGCGGATCGCGCAGGCCGTACTTCTGCACGTAGGCGTAGTCGGCGTGGTTGGGCCGGAACACGTCCTTGATCTTGTCGTAGTCGTAAGAGCGCTGGTCGGTGTTCTCGATCAGCAGCGCGATCGGCGTGCCCGTGGTGCGGCCCTGGTAGACACCGGACAGGATGCGTACCTGGTCGGCTTCCTTGCGCTGGGTGACGTACTTCGAGGTGCCGGGCTTGCGGCGGTCGAGATCCGGCTGGATGTCCGCTTCCGAGAGTTCCAGCCCCGGCGGACAGCCGTCGACCACGCAGCCGATCGCCGGGCCGTGGCTTTCGCCAAAGGATGTGACGCAGAACAGCTTGCCGAAGGTATTGCCGGACATCGTGATTTCGATCTCGTGGTGATTACTTGCGGCGGCGACGGCCGCGCAGCCAGCCCGCCAGTTCCTCGCGGCCAATCACGAACACGCCGTCGCCGCCGCGCTCGAACTCCGGCCAGGCCACCGGAATGCCGGGGAAACGCGCTTCGAATTCGTCGTCCGAACCGCCGATCTCGCAGACCAGCACGCCGTCGTCGGTCAGGTGTGACGGCGCTTCGTTGAGAATCCGCTCGACCACGTCCATGCCATCGGCTCCGGCTTCCAGCGCCAGCTTGGGTTCATGCTGGAATTCCGGCGCCAGCGCGGCCCATTCGGCGGTCGGCACGTACGGCGGATTGCTGACGATCAAGTCGTAGCGTCGGCCGGCCAGCGGTGCGAACAGGTCGCCAACCACCGGCCGCACGCGGTCCCGGAGATGGTGGCGAATGATGTTGCGGGCCATCAGGTCGAGCGCGCCGGCATCGATCTCGGCCAGGTCGACGGTGGCGTTCGGGAACGCATAGGCGGCCGCGATGCCGATGCAGCCGGAACCGGAACAGAGATCGAGAATGCGTTCCGGCTCACGCGGCAGCCATGGCTGGAACTGGCTCTGGATCATCTCGCCGATCGGCGAACGCGGAATCAGCGCCCGTTCGTCGATCTCGAACTGCAGGCCGCAGAACCAGGCGGTGCCGGTTAGATACGGCGCCGGCTTGCGGCTCGTTACCCTCGCCTGCAGCACCGCATGCACGGCGGCCCGTTCGTCCTCGGCCAGCTGGGATTCCAGATAGACGGCCGGCAGATCGAACGGCAGCTTCAGCGTCGCCAGCACAAGATGAAAGGCTTCGTCGAGCGCGTTGTCGGTACCGTGGCCGAAATGCAGCTCATGGCGGGTGAACTCCGATGCCCCCCAACGGATGAAATCGCGCAGGCTGCGCAGCGGTGACAGAACGGCGGGCACTGCATCAGGAGCGGACATCGCGTCGGGAAAGCCGGGATAATCCGCAAAGTATGCGGGTCGCATCCGGCCCGTGCCAATCACAGGACAGGTGGACAGGCGTGAGCAACGGAGTCTGGAAGTGGGCGCTGGCGGGTGGACTGGCCGTGCTGCTGGGCATTGCTGCCGGCACCCTGAGCCTGCGGCCGCATGGCGTGTCGATCACCTCCGGCACGCTGCTCGGCACGCCCCGCCCGATCGATGAATTCACGCTGCAGTCGGCCGCCGGCACACCGTTCACCCGCGCCGACCTGGGCGGTCACTGGACCGTGGTGTTCGCCGGCTTCACGTTCTGCCCGGATGTCTGCCCGACCACGCTGACCGAGCTGAAAGCGGTCAAGGCCCAACTCGGCGACAGTGCCGACGCGATCCGCTTCCTGTTCCTGTCGGTCGATCCGGAACGCGACACGCCGGAGAAGATCGGCCAGTACCTGCGCTTCTTCGATCCCGGCTTCATCGGCGCCACCGGCGATGCCGCGAGCCTCGAGAAGCTCGGCGCCAATCTCGGCTTCGTCTATGCCAAGGTGCCCGGCGCGACGCCGGAGAGCTACACGATCGACCATTCCACGGCGCTGATCCTGATCGACCCGCAGGCCCGGGTCGCTGGTTATCTGACGCCTCCATTCAAGCCAGACACGATGGCGACCGATCTCAAGGCCATCGTCGCTGCCGCACCCTGACCGCCATGACCACGACCACCCGCAACACCGCCGCCACGACTTCCGACGCCAGCCTCGGCGACCAGCTGTTCGCCGCCGTGCAGCGCTGCCTGCCGACGCGGGCGCTGTCGGCGCTGATGTACCGGATCGCCGAGATCGACGCGCCCGCGTTCAAGAACCCGCTGATCCGGGCCTTCATGCGCGGCTATCCGATCGACCTTTCCGAAGCCGAGCGCGAGACGGTCGAGGAATACCGTCATTTCAATGATTTCTTCACGCGGGCGCTGAAGCACGGTGCACGCCTGCAACCGAAGGAGCCGGGCCTGCTGTCGAGCCCGGTCGACGGCCGGATCAGCCAGCTCGGCCCGATCGAGAACGGCCGCATCTTCCAGGCCAAGGGCCACGACTACACGGCCGCCGAACTGCTGGCCGACGAGACGCTGGCCCGCGCCTTCGACGGCGGCAGCTTCGCGACCATCTACCTAGCGCCGCACAACTATCACCGCGTGCATCTGCCGTTCGGTGGCCGGCTGCGCAACTGGACCTACGTGCCGGGCCGGCTGTTCAGCGTCAACCCGGCAACGGCGCGCTCGATGCCCCGGCTGTTCTCGCGCAACGAGCGGATGGTGGCGGTGTTCGACACCGCATTCGGGCCGCTGGCGGTGGTGATGGTCGGCGCGCTGTTCGTCGGCGGCATCGAAACGGTCTGGGGCGGCCGGCTGACGCCGCCGCACGATCGCGGCCAGCGGCCGCATCACCACACGCCGGAGCAGACCGTGGCGCTGGCGCGCGGCGACGAGCTGGGCCGCTTCCACATGGGGTCCACCGTGGTGCTGCTGGCCCCGAAGGGCGCGCTGGAATGGGACGAGACACTGGCGGCCGGCCAGCCGTTGCAGCTGGGGCAGCCGCTGGCGCGCGTGCTGCAGCGGGTCACCGCATGAGCGAGACCGCGGGCCGGGCATGAGCCCGCATCCGGTTCCCGAGCTGGGCGCTGCCCTCGCCGCGCTGTCGACCATCATCCTCGGCAAGGAGCGACCGCTGCGGCTGGCACTGAGCTGCCTGCTGGCGCGCGGCCATCTGCTGATCGAGGACCTGCCGGGCGTCGGCAAGACCACGCTGGCGCTGGCCCTGGCACGGGTGTTCGGCCTGCATTTCCAGCGCCTGCAGTTCACCAGCGATCTGCTGCCGGCCGACATCCTCGGCATGTCGGTGTTCGAGGCCGCCACCGGCGGCTTCCGCTTCCATCCCGGCCCGGTGTTCTCGGAAGTGGTGTTGGCCGACGAGATCAACCGCGCCAGCCCCAAGACCCAGAGCGCGCTGCTGGAAGCGATGGAGGAGCGCCAGGTGACGGCCGACGGCACCACGCGCGCCTTGCCCGATCCGTTCTTCGTCGTCGCCACCCGCAACCCGGATGTCCAGATCGGCACCTATCCGCTGCCCGAATCGCAGCTGGATCGCTTCCTGATGCGGCTGTCGCTCGGCTATCCGGCCGCCGCCGCCGAACGCGCGCTGCTGGTCGAGCCGGAGCGGCGGGACCTGCTGGCCACGCTGCCGCCGGTGCTCGATGCCGCCCGGCTGCGCGCGCTGCAGGCGGAGGTGCAGGCAGTACGCACCGCGCCGGCGCTGATCGACTACCTGCTGGCGCTGGTGCAGGCCACCCGCGACCATCCGGCGCTGCGCCACGGCCTGTCGCCGCGCGCCGGGCTGGCGCTGAAGCGCGCAGCCCAGGCCTGGGCGCTGCTGGAAGGCCGCCACGGCGTGATTCCGGAAGACCTGCAGGCGGTGTTCACGGCGGTCGCCGGGCATCGGCTCAGCGTGGCCGACGATGCCGATCCCGCGCGCGTGGCGGCGGAGATCCTGGCGCGCGTGTCCGTACCCTGAGCGCAACCGGCCGGTGATCCGCGCGCTGCGCCAGCGCCTGCACCGCTGGATCGCCACCCGCACGCCGCGCGTGCCCGGCCCGTGGCGGATTCATCGGCGGCGCGTCTACATCGTCCCGACCCGTTACGGCTACGGCTACGGGCTGCTGCTGTTCACGATGCTGCTGGGCGCGATGAACTATTCCAACAGCATGGCCTTCGCCTTGACCTTCCTGCTGGCCGGCGTCGGCCTGCTGGCGATGCATGACACCCATGCGAACCTGGTCAACCTGTCGATCGCCGCTGAGCCGGTGGCCCCGGTGTTCGCCGGCGACGAGCTGCAGTTCAGGCTGCGCCTCGACAACCCCAGCCGCCACGCCCGGCATGCGATCGGCGTCCATTGGCCCGCTGTCGCTGCCGGCCAGCAGGTCGACATCGCCGCCGGTGAAACAGCCCGGCTGACCCTGTCGCTGGCCAGCACCCGCCGGGGCTGGCTGCCGGCGTCGCGGTTCGCGGTCGCCACTGCGTTCCCCCTCGGCCTGTTCCAGGCCTGGACCTGGCTGGAGCTGGACATCGCGGGCCTCGTCTATCCGCGACCGGCAGAGGCCGGCAGCGCGCCGCCGCCCGGCCTGCAGGGCGACGGCGCCCAGCGCGAAGCGCGTCCCGGCATCGACAGCTTCGTCGGCCTGCGCGGCTATCGGCCCGGCGATCCGCTGCAGGCGATCGACTGGAAAAGCCTGGCCCGCCAACCACCGCCGTTGGGCCAGCCGCAGATCAAGCAGTTCGCCGAGCCCGCAGCCGGCACCCTGTGGCTGGACTGGCAGGCACTGCCGGCCGAGTGGCCAGTCGAGCAACGGCTGGCCCAGCTCGCCCGCTGGGTGCTTGATGCCGAGGCACAGCAGCGGCGCTACGGACTGCGCCTGCCGCGCAGGGTTTGCCCGCCGGGCAGCGGCAGCAGCCATCGCCACGCCTGTCTCGCGGCCCTGGCTCTGTTTTGATGACGCGCTCACCAGTCAGCCCGGAACCGCGCCTGCCGCGCGCCGTGCAGCTGCGGCTGCTGGCCGTGCTGGCGCTGGTGCTGGCACCGCACCTGCCGCGGCTGCCGCCCTGGGCGGCGTTGCTGGTGGTGGCCATGCTGGTCTGGCGCACCCTCACCGCGCTGCGCGACTGGCCGCTGCTGCCCGGGGGGCTGCGCGTGCTGCTGACCCTGGGCGCGTTCGGCGGCGTCTACGCAAGCTTCGGGAGTGTCAGCGGCCAGACCGCCGGCGTGGCGCTGATCACGGTGATGGCGGCTCTGAAACTCAGCGAACTCGATCGTCGTCGCGACCTGATGGTGATGGTGTTCCTGCTCTATTTCGTGCTGGTCACCCATTTCCTGTTCTCGCAGGAACTCTGGACCGCCGCCTACCTGCTGGCGGCCGCGACGCTGATCACCGCGCTGCTGATCGACGCCAACCATCCGGGCAGCGTGCTGCCGCTGCGCACCGGCCTGACGATGGCCAGCCGGCTGCTGCTGCGCGCCCTGCCCCTGATGGCGCTGATGTTCGTGCTGTTTCCACGTCTGCCGGGGCCGATCTGGGGACTGCCCGCCGACGCCGGCGCGGCGCGCTCCGGCCTGTCCGATTCGATGGCGCCAGGCGAGATCGCGCGGCTCATCGGCTCCGATGCGGTGGCGTTCCGGGTGCGCTTCGACGGCGCAGTTCCACCGCCGTCCGAACGCTACTGGCGCGGGCCGGTGTTCCAGCGTTTTGACGGCCGTCGCTGGGACGCCGGCAGCCGTGGCGCCGCCGACCTGGCGCCGGACGCCGAACTTCATGGCGCCGGCTATCGCTACGAGCTGACCTTGGAGCCGACCCGTACGCCCTGGCTGTTCGCGCTTGACCTGCCGGCGCGGCAGGGGCTACCCGAGGACGCGCACATCAACGCCGACCACCAGCTGGTGCTGGTCCGGGGCGAAGTCCGCGAACGCCGCCGCTACCGCCTGCAATCGCATGCCGGCTACCGCCTGCAGCGCGAACTGCCGGCAGCGCTGCGGGCGCAGACGCTGCTGCTGCCGCCCGCCAGCAATCCGCGCGCGGTGGCGCTTGGCCGGCAATGGCGGCGAGCGGCGAAAGACGGCGCGGCGATCGTCGAGAAGGCCTTGCGGCTGTTTCGCGAGCAACCGTTCCACTACACGCTGAACCCGCCGACAGCCGGCCGCGATCCGGTCGACGCCTTCCTGTTCGACAGCCGGCGCGGCTTCTGCGAGCACTTCGCGTCGAGCTTCGCCGTGCTGATGCGGGCGGCAGGCATTCCGGCGCGCGTGGTCACCGGCTATCTCGGTGGCGAGCGCAACGCCATCGGCGACTACTGGATCGTCCGCCAGAGCGACGCCCATGCCTGGACCGAGGTCTGGCTCGCTGGCCGGGGCTGGCTGCGCATCGACCCGACGGCAGCGGTCGCACCCGAGCGCATCGAGCGCGGCATCGGCGGCGCACTCGACGACACCGAGCTGCCGGATTTCCTGAACCCGGCAGCGCGTGACGGCTTCCGCTTCGACCTGCGCGCCCGCTGGGACTGGCTGAATGCGCGCTGGAACCAGTGGGTGCTCGGCTATGGCCCGGAGCTGCAAGCCGCGCTGCTGCAGCGATTCGGCCTCGATGGCGTGCGCGACATGCTGCTGGCGCTGACCGCCCTGCTGACCCTCGCGCTTAGCGGTTACGGCCTGCTGCTGATGCGGCGGGCAACGCCCCGCCGGGCGGTCGACGAACCGAGCCGTCTCTGGCAGCGGCTGCAACGGCGTCTGGCCCGCGCCGGACTGGTGCAGGCCGCTTGCGAAGGCCCAGCCGACTACGCGGCGCGTGTCTCGGCGGCACGTCCCGACCTGGCCCGGGCGATCGACGAGGCCGCCACGCTCTACATCCGGCTGCGCTACCTGCAGAACGGCGACCGCGACACGGCCCGGGCGCTGGCGGCGGCAGTCGCCCGAGTCCGGCCCTGACTCAGGTCGAACGCGGCTCGCGGACCCGCGACAGCAGCGCCATGCCGATCACGAAGAACGCGATCAGCGCCAGGATCGACAACCGCGGGTTGCCGGTGCTGGCGGCGACCACGCCGACCACCAGCGGGCCGAGCACGGCGGCGAACTTGCCGAGCATGTTGTAGAAGCCGAAGAACTGGCCGGCCTGGGCCGCCGGAATCAACCGCGTGAAGTACGAGCGGCTCAACGATTGCACCCCGCCCTGTACCAGACCGATCGCCGCTGCCATCTGGTAAAACTGCGCTTCGGTCTGCATGAAGTAGCCCCAACCGCTGACCGCGATGTAGACCGCGAGCGCCAGATGGATCGATGCCTTGGTGCCGATCCGCCCCGCCAGGTGGCCGAACGCGATGGCGGCGGGAAAGCTCACGAACTGCACCAGCAGCAGCGCCTTGATCAGGCTGTCCGATGCAAAGCCGAGGTTGAGGCCGAAATCCACCGCCATCTGCGCCAGCGTGTTGACCGCGTCGATATAGAGGAAGTAGGCCAGCAGGAACATCCAGACCGGCCGGTGCTGGGCGATCTGACGCACCGTGGCCAGCAGTTCACGCCAGCCGACCGGGCTGTCGTCCGTCACCCGGGCCTCGCGCACTCGCAGGAACAGCGGCAGCGAGAACAGCAGCCACCACAGCGCGACGCTGATGAAGGCGGCGCGGGTCGCCGCCACCTTGTCGGCAATGCCGAAGACTTCCGGCTTCAGCACCATCGCCACGTTGATCAGGAACAGCAGGCCGCCGCCGAGATAGCCAAGCCCGTAGCCGAATGCCGACACGCGATCGGCCTCGTCGCGATGCGCGACGTTGACCAGCAGGGCGTCGTTGAAGGTCAGGCCGCCAAAGAAACCGACCGAGGCGAGCGTGAACACGGCGATTGCCAGCGGCCATTGCCCAGGGCCGACGAAGGCCAGCGCCAAGGTGCCGGCCACGCCGATGCCGGTGAACATCGCGAGAAAACGCTTCTTGGCGGCCAGCCGATCGGCCAGCGCGCCGAGCCACGGCGACAGCAGCATCACCAGGAAGGCGGCCACCGAGTTGCCGAATCCCAGGTACAACGTCGCATCGGTCGGCGCCAGGTCCCGCGCCCAGTACTGCTTGAAGAAGATCGGGAAGAAGCCGACCAGGACGGTGGTTGCGAACGCCGAATTGGCCCAGTCGTTCAGCGCCCAGGCCCATTGCGCGCGACGGCGCTGCGGGTCGATGGTGGTCACAGGATGTCGAAGCCGAGGACCAGGGCGTCCTCGCGACCGTCGCTCGCCGGGTAGTAGGCCTTGCGAACCCCGATGCGCTGGAAGCCGACGTTCTCGTACAGCCGCAGCGCCGCCTTGTTCGACTTGCGGACCTCCAGCAGCACGATCGACGCCTGTGCCGCGCGCGCCAGTTTCATCAGGTGCTTGAGCAGCATCAGGCCGAGGCCCTGCCGCTGGTAAGCCGGATCGACGCAAAGATTCAGCACGTGCGCCTCGTCGACCGCCATGCTCATCAGCGCATGACCGACCAGCAGGCCGTCGCCATCGGCGAGCACCCAGGCGCTGTAGCCGGCTTTCAGACAGTCGCGCAGGATGCTTTCCGTCCACGGGAACTCGTAGGCGCGGCGCTCCACCACCATCACCTCGGCGAGCCGTTCGAGGGCCATCGGCGCAATGGTCCAGCCGGGTTGCAGTTGGGCGTTCAAGGGCGGTTCGGGCAACGCGGCAGGTGGACGGACGAATGCGGCGGCAAGGATAGCCGCAGGCCGCAAAACGCGGCAGCGGGAGCACCCCAAACGCGCGGATCCGCCGGGCGGGCTCGGTTCAGTGCGGCCCGCTGGCCTCGACGGGAAGTTCTCCCGGCCAAAGCGACTTGCCGCTTTTCTTGATTATCCCGGCGATCCGCTGCTGGTGGTCGGCCAGTTCTTCCGCCGTCGGCTGGATCACCCGCAGCGGCCCACCGCTACCGGCGGACAGCAGCGCCCGCGCTTGGCGCGCGGGTGCCGTGTCGCCGCCTTCGCGGTCGACATCGCCGGCCAGCCCGAGCGCGCCCTGCCCGCCGGTCA
This sequence comes from Nevskia sp., assembly GCF_051860985.1. NCBI lineage: Bacteria > Pseudomonadati > Pseudomonadota > Gammaproteobacteria > Nevskiales > Nevskiaceae > Nevskia > Nevskia sp. Next base: position 23,648 of record NZ_JBIMKV010000003.1, read on the forward strand.
TCGCCAGATAGACCTCGGCAAGCAGCCGCGCATCGAGCAGCGCACCGTGCAGGTCGCGGTGCGAATTGTCGACGCCGTAGCGCTTGCACAGCGCATCGAGGCTGGCGCGCTGGCCGGGGTGCAGCTTCTTGGCCAGCGGCACCGTGTCGGTCACCCGCCCGAGCGAGGCGACGCGCTCGCTGCGGCCGAGGCGCTGCAGTTCGGCGTCGAGGAAGCCGACGTCGAACGGGGCGTTGTGGATGATGATCTCGGCGCCGGTCAGCAATGCCAGCAGGTCATCGACGATCTGTCCGAATCGGGGCTTGTCGGCAAGGAACGCGGTCGTCAGGCCATGAACTTCCAGCGCGCCGGGGTCACTGTCGCGATCCGGATTCAGGTACCAGCGGTGCTCGCCGACGAAGCGCCGGCCGCGCATCTCGATGCAGCCGATCTCGATGATGCGGTGGTCGCGGGCATCGAGCCCGGTGGTTTCGGTATCCAGGACGATCTGGCGGCTCATGCAGGGTCGATCCGTGTTGCGTGTCCGCAATTGTCATCGACTTCATGCAGGCTGCTGCCCGCGAGTTGCCGGACGTTGATGGAAGATAGTGCTTTCTTTCGCCGCAACCAGTACATTCCGCTGACAGTCAAAATATTGGCGGAGACCAATTCTGAGCGGCGCCGGCAGTTTCGGGGCAGTCGCCAAGAATGCACCCCCTTCCAGAAGTTTACCGGATCGAGAACTGCACCCATGCGTGAACGTATTGCAAGCACGAGAAACGTCGGCGGTTGGCTGACGATCATGCTCCTGACGCTGCTGGTCGCGGCCTGCGGAGAGAACAAGATCGGCGATGTCGTCGGTCCCAACGTCATCGCCACGTCGCCGATCGCCACCCAGACCGGCGTGCCGGTCGGCACGCCGGTGGTCACCGCCACCTTCAGCGAAGCCGCCGACCCGGCGTCGGTCAACGCCGCCAGCTTCCTGCTTCGCGAAAAGGTCAGCGGTGCGGCCGTTGCCGGCACCGTGAGCTACAGCGGCGTGGTCGCCAGCTACACGCTGGCCGGCGCGCTGACGCCGAACACGACCTATGTCGCGACGATCACCACTGCCGTGCTCGACCTGGCCGGCAATCCGGCTCCGAACACGTTCACCTGGGAGTTCACGACCGGCCCGGCGCCGGACGTGACGGCGCCGACGATCAGTTCCGTCGACCCGGCCGATGCGGCCGGCAACGTGCCTGCCAACCGGCGCGTGACGGTGACGTTCAGCGAAGCGATCGATCCCGCTTCCGTCGGCAGCACCGGCTTCACGCTCACCGCGCCCGATGGCAGCGCCGTCGCCGGCACGCTGTCGGTGTCCGGCAACACGCTGACCTTCACGCCGGGCTCTGCAGGCGCAACCGCGCTGCTGGCGCCGAACACCGTCTACACCGGCACGGTCGGCACGGTCATCACTGATCTGGCCGGCAACCCGCTGGCTGCAGGCCGCGTCTGGACCTTCACCACCGGTGCCGTTCTCGACACCACGGCACCGACGCTGGCCCTGACCGAGCCGGCTGCGGCCGAGACCAACGTGGCCGTCAATGCGACGATCTCGGCGACCTTCAGCGAGCCGATCAATGTTGCCACGCTGACCGCCAGCTCGTTCGTCGTGACCGGCCCGGGCGGCACGGCGGTCCCGGGCAGCTTCACCTATTCCGGTACGACGGCGACGTTCACCCCGACCTCGCCGCTCGCGGCGTCGACCGGCTACACCGTCACCGTCACCAATGCCGTGACCGATCTGGCCGGCAACGCGCTGACGTCGGGCGTGGTGTCCAATCCGTGGACGTTCACCACCGGTCTTGCGCCGGATGTCACCTCGCCGTTCACGACGCTGACCTATCCGCCGGCTGGCGCCACCTCGATCTGCATCAACTCGGTGGTCACGGTGACGTTTAACGAGAACATCGACGTGCGGACGCTGACCAGCGACAACTTCTTCGTCGCCGGGCCGGATGGCCGTCCTCTTGACGGTTCGCTGAGCTACAACGCCACGTCGCGGATCGCGACCTTCACGCAGTCGGTCAACTTCCAGCCGAACACGGTCTACACGGCGACGGTCACCAACGCCATCACCGACCGCGCCGGCAATCCGCTGGTCGCCGGTGCCATCCCGAATCCGTGGACGTTCACCATCGGCGAGACGACGCTGGTCTGCCAGGCACCGGTGCCGCTGCGCTCGCTGTCGAGCTTCGCCGTGGTGGCTGGCGCCGGGCTGACGATCAGCGACGTGCCGGATCCGAACCCGGCGGTCATGGCGATCACCGGTGATATCGGCCTGTCGCCGGTCGATACCTGCACCCGCTGCACGACGCCATTCCTCGGCCTGAACGGCACGCTGTACCAGAATGACGTGGCTGGCGTGGCGGCGCAGGCGCAGAGCGACCTGGTACTTGCGATCAACGACGCCAAGGGCCGCCTGCAGCGTGCCGACACCGGCGTGCTGGATGGCCGCACACTGACCCCCGGCGTCTACACGGCGGCGACGATGTCGCTGGCCAGCGATGCAACCTTGAGCCTCGACGCGCTGGGCGATACCAACGCGGTCTGGGTGTTCCAGGTCGGCGGTGACCTCAGCATCGGCGATCGCGCCCGCCTGCAGTCGCTGCGCGGCGCGCAGTCGAAGAACGTGTTCTGGGTGGTCGATGGCAACCTGCTGGTGGGTCGCAACGTCATCGTTGCGGGCTCGCTCTTCGTCAACGGCAATATCAACGTCGATAACGGTTCCCGCGTCCTGGGCCGCCTGTTGTCGAGCAACGGAGCGGTCACGCTGCGTCGCAATCTCGTTGAAATCCAATAACGCCGGTCCGTCGCCGAAAAACTGCCCTACCTACGGGATACGCTCATGAATTCACGCATCAAAGCCGGCCTGCTCGGCGCCTCACTGCTCGGCATCGCGGCTTCGCCGCAGGCTCAGAACCGTCCAGAAGCCTGGACGCTGACGCCTTATGTCGGTGGCTACCTGTTCGACTCCAAGCAGGATCTCGAATCCGCCCCGATCTTCGGCCTGCGCGCGGGCTACAACTTCAACGCCAACATCGGCGCGGAGCTGTTCGGCAGCTATCTGCTGACTGAATCCGACCGCGATTCCGGGCCGGATGCCAATGTCGAGCGCAATGTCTACCGCTTCGGCGGCAACCTGCTGTACCACTTCCAGCCGACCAAGAAGCTGGTGCCGTTCGTTGCAGTCGGCTACGGCCGCTACAACATCACGGTGCCGGACCTGAACCGGCCGAAGACCAACAAGTCGTTGGCCGAATATGGCGGCGGCCTGAAGTACTTCGTGTCCGATGACTTCGCGCTGCGCGCCGACATCCGCCATGCGATCGGCTTCAGCCCGTCGATCGACAACGTCGAATACACCTTCGGCGTCACCTGGCAGATCGGCGGTGTCCGTCCGGTGCCGCCGCCGGCGGCCACGGTTGCCGAGCCGGTGGTGTGCGCCGCCTGCGTCGTGCCGCCGCGCGTCGACAGCGATGGCGATGGCGTCGAGGACGCACTCGACAAGTGCCCGGGCACGCCGAAGGGCCTGAAAGTGGATTCGGACGGTTGCGTGATCACCCAGACCATCGTGCTGCGGGCGATCAACTTCGTGTTCGATACCGCCGACCTGACCGAACCGTCGAAGACGTCGATCGACGAGGTCTACGCGGTGTTCAAGTCGCAGCCGAACCTGAAGCTCGAAGTCGGCGGCCACACCGACTCCAAGGGCAGCGACGCCTACAACCTGAAGCTGTCGCAGCGCCGCGCCGATGCAGTGAAGGCTTACCTGGTCAGCAAGGGCGCCAATGCTGACAACATCACGGCAAAGGGCTACGGCGAATCCCGTCCGATCAGCAGCAATGACTCGCCGGAAGGCCGTGCCGACAACCGTCGCGTCGAGTTCCGTCTCGACGGTGGCGCCGAGTACCTGAAGGTCTACAACGAAGAGTCGTCGCGCGAGTCGAAGAAGGCCGCGATCAAGGCCGGCGAGAAGCCGCGCGGCAAAAGCAAAAAGTAAGCCGCGACATCTGAGCCGGGGCAGCGCCGAACGCGCTGCCCCGGCTTTTCTTTTGGGCGTCGATCAGCGGCCGGCGGCTGCCTGACCCTGGGCGTCGTTCAGCGGCCGGCTATCGCCTGCGCTGCTTCCAGTCCCTGGTTGGCCAGGCGGTCGGCGTTCTCGTTGCCGGGATCGCCGGCGTGGCCCTTGACCCACTGCCAGTCCACCTGGTGCCGCGCGGCAGCGGCATCAAGCCGTTCCCAGAGATCCTGGTTTTTGACCGGCTTCTTGTCGGCCGTCTTCCAGCCACGTTTTTTCCAGCCGGGCAGCCATTCAGTCAGGCCCTGCAGCACGTACTTGGAATCAGTGTGCAAGGTGACCTCGCACGGTTCACGCAGCGATTCGAGCGCCGAGATCGCCGCCATCAGTTCCATGCGGTTGTTGGTGGTCGGCGCTTCGCCGCCGCTGAACTCCTTCCGGTGCTCTCCGTACTGCAGGAACACGCCCCATCCGCCGGGGCCCGGATTGCCGCGGCAGGCGCCGTCGGTGTACGCGATGACAGCTTTCATTCAGCGGGAGCGTTGATGTCCGGATCGACGGCGCGGGTATTGGCAGCGGTACCGAGTGCGCGACCGACCATCGGTCGTACCGAAGCCCGGGCCAGCTTGCCGACCAGGGTCATCGGAATCACGCGCTTGCGGGCCACCAGCAGGTAGCCCTCCATCCACGGCTTCACGAGGCTGCCGAGGCTGAACGGTTCGCCGGCCGTGCTCGGCGCGCTCCACGGGAAACCGACGCCGAAGCGGCGCAGTTCGGTCACTTCGAAATCCAGCAGTTCCAGCCAGTCGCCGATCCGGCCGGTGCCGTGGAAGCGCGCGCCGCGCGGAAAGGCCCGGTGGCCAAGTCCGAGCAGGCGCCGCAAGCCCCAGAGGCTCCAGGGATTGAAGCCGATGATCATCAACCGGCCGCGATCAGTCAGCACCCGATCAACCTCGCGCAGCAGGTTGTGCGGCGCCGGCGAGAACTCCAGCGTGTGCGGCAGCAGCACGGCGTCGACGCTGTTGTCGAGAATCGGCAGCGATTCCGGATGAATCACCGCCTGGGTGCCGCCGCCGCTGTCGATGAAGCTGCCGATCACGGCGCGATGCAGCATGTCCGCCGATGCCAGCAGGCGCTGGCCGCCCCAGTTGCCGATCTGCAGGCAATGCCGGCCGAACAGGTTGGGCAGAATCCGCGACAGTTCGCTTTCCTCGATCGCCAGCAGGCGCTTGCCACGCGGGCTCGCCAGCCAGGCATTGAGTGCCTGGCGGTTGAAGGGCTGGCCCCCGCTGACAGCAAGTCGCTTGGACATGGTTGACGCACCGGACGGGCGTGGACAGGATGCGCGGATGATAACCGTCACCGCTCTTCCCGCGTTCTCCGACAACTACCTCTGGCTGCTGGAACACGACGGACGGGCCGCCGTCGTCGATCCCGGCGACGCTGCTGTCGTCCAGACCGCGCTGGCGGCCCGCCAGCTTGAACTGGCCGCAATCCTGATCACCCACCATCACCCCGATCACATCGGCGGCCTGGCGGCGCTGGCGGCCGCTACCGGCGCCAGGGTCTACGGCCCGCGCGCCGAGCAGGCCAGGATCCCTGGGCTCGACGTGCTGCTCGACGACGGCGATACCGTGCAACTGGAGGCGCTGGACGTGCAACTGCAGGTGCTGGCGGTACCCGGACACACGCTGGGCCACATCGCCTATTTCGAAGCTCGGCAGCGATTGCTGTTCTGCGGCGACACGCTGTTCATCGGCGGCTGCGGGCGACTGTTCGAAGGCACACCCGAGCAGATGCACGAATCGCTGTCGCGTCTGGCGGCGCTGCCGGACGATACGGCGGTCTACTGCGCCCACGAATACACCGCCTCGAACTATGACTTCGCGACTGCCGTGGAGCCCGACAACGCGCGTCTGTCCGAAGCTTTCGCGCAGGTCCAGGCGCGCCGCGCCCACGGTGTGGCGACGGTGCCCGGTCCGCTTGCGCAGGAACGCGAATTCAACCCCTTCTTGCGCAGTGCGGACCCGGCGATCGCGCGCGCCGTGGCCGCCCACGAAGGACGCGAAATCGACGATCCGGTGGCCATCTTCGCGGCCCTGCGCCGTTGGAAGGACGGACACCGACCGCGCATCCGCTGAACGCCCGATTGGTTTCCGTGCGCGACGAGCCTTTTGTTAGACTCGCGCCCCATTTCACATGGTCCCATCACTCCTGAACCACATGGCCCTTCGTTCGTCGAACCGCGCACTGTGGTGCGCGCTGATTGCGTGTCTTCCCTTGACGTGCGGAGCGGCATCTGAAGACGAGATGCTGACCATCGATCAGGAACTCCAGGCCCTGAAGGCGGAGGTTCTGGACCTCAACCAGAGCGCGCTTCGGACCGAGACGGCGTTCCAGTATCCGGACGAGACGCGGGTGTCGATCTTTGTCGGCCTGCAAGCGCCCGGTCTGCTGGTCGAGGACGTGGTGATCACCATCGACAACAATCCGCCGACCGTGCGCAAGTTCGACGTCATCGAATCGGTGTCGCTGCAGCGGCGCGGTCTGTACCGGGCGCTGCGGCTGAACACGACGCAGGGCAGCCATCGAATCCGCGTCGACTTCAGCGGTCGCTACGTGGACGCCAAGCCCGGCACACCGCCGCTGCGCAGCCATTACGAAGGCGTGTTTGAAAAAACCGTGCAGCCGAGCGACCTCGAAGTGCTGGTCAGCGTCGCTGCATACGGCAAGCCGGCGACCATCCGGCTGCGCGACTGGAGACCGAATCCGTGAGCCGCATCACCATGCTTCGCAAGCTGATGCTGATGTCCGCTGTCGCCGTCGCACTGCCGGCGGCGGCCATCGACCGCTACCAGCCGGGCAGCGACAGCGATCCGCGCGTGCGATCCGCCGACTTCCTGCTCGGCGGCGAGCGCTATTACTCGGCGGCCACCGAACTGCTGCAGATTCTCGGCGACAAGCCGGCCCAGCGCCTGTCGCCTTCGTTCCACCGGCGGCTCGCCGATGCCACGCTGAACTTCGGCATCACCCAGCGCGCCGAAACGATCTACCGCGAACTGGCGATCGATCGTGGCAACGCCCTGTCGGTGGCGCGAGCGCGCATCCAGGTGGCGGAATACCTGTACCAGCGCGGCCGCTACCGCGAATCGATCGCTGATCTGGAAGCGGTCCGCAACAGCCTGCCGAAGGAAGCGCTGCTCGACTGGCAGGACCTGATGGGGCGTGCCTTGCTGGCCCAGCGGCGCTATGGCGAAGCGGCCTCAGTGCTCACCGAAATCAAGGACGCCGGCCCGCAGCGGGCGTTCACTCGGTACAACCTCGGCGTGGCCTTGGTCAAGGATGGCCGCGTGGCCCAGGGCCTGAGCGTGCTCGACCGCGTCGGCCAGATCGACGCGGCCGACGACGACGAACTGGCGATCCGCGACAAGGCGAACCTGGTGCTGGGTTACCACTTCCTGCGCCAGCAGCAGGCCGGCACGGCCGTCAACGTGTTCCAGCGCATCCGCAGCGAGGGACCGTTTTCCAACCGCGCACTGCTCGGCCTTGGCTGGGCCTACCTGGCGCCAGCTGGCGGCAAGCAGAAGAAGGTTCCCACCGGCGATGAGAAGGCGCCGTCGAGCACGCTGAAGACGCTGTCGACCATCGGCGTGCTGCTGCGCCCCGGCTTTCTCGACGACGACATCTACCAGCGCGCCGGCCTCAGTGCGTTCCGGCTGACCAAGGCCTCGGCAGACGAGGAAGAAGGGCTCAAGCGGGCGCTGGTGCCGTGGCTGGAACTGATCGCCCGCGATCCGATCGATCCTGCCGTGCAGGAGGGCTTCCTGGCGATCCCCTACACGCTCGACCGGCTTGGCGCCCATCTGCAGGCCCAGCAGTACTACGAGCAGGCGATCAGAGCACTGGAAGCCTCGCGCAAGCGGATCGACGAGTCGATCTACTACGTCAAGAGCGGCCGCATGGTGTCGACGATGGTCCGCCGCACCTACAACGCCGAATCCGGCTGGGCCTGGGAACTCAAGGATCTTCCGGATGCGGAAGAAACCTACTATCTGCAGAGCGTCATCGTCGGCAACCGCTTCCAGGAGCAGCTGAAAAACTATCGTGACGCCCTGCTGCTGGTGCGCAGCCTCGAAGGCTGGGCCAAGCGGGCGGAAGAACTGCAGGGCGCCTGGCTCGGCAAGCAGCAGCCCGACGTGCCGACCGACGTGCTGGTGGCGCGACGTCTGAACCGCGCGCCGGAAACCTCGGCGGCTGCGCCCGTCGTGCCGACGCCGGCCGTGACCTTGCGCAGCAGCGAGTCCCTGAACGCATCCGGTCGCGCCACCGCCGCGCCAGCGGCGCAGGCAGGCGGCGAGCAGCCGCTGCCGCTGCAGGCGGCGTCCGCACCGGCGGCCAGCGCTTTCGTCGGCCCGTTCGAGAAGCTGGAGGCGATCAAGACACGCGTCGCCGTGCTGCTGCCGCAGGCCAAGGCGATCAGCGAACGGCAGTCGCGGATGATCGACAAGATGGCGCAGGACAATCTCGCCGAGCAGCGCCGCCTCACCGAGAAATATCTGATCGAGGCCCGCTTCGCACTGGCGCGGGTTTATGACAAGCAAATGAGAGGAGAAGCCCCGTGACGCGCCCGACCCTGCGCCGAACCCTTGGTGTAGGCGCGCCGCTGGCCGCGTCCGTTGCGGCGCTGTTCCTGGCCAGCTGCGCGGCACCGCCGCCGAAGAACGCATCGCCGCCGATCCGTTCGATCAGCCGGCAACCGGCGCCGAACCCATCGCAGCTGCCGATCGTGCGCTCCGAGCCGGTCGCACCCGATCCCGACAAGGCGCTGCAGAACTATCGCGAGCTGCTGAAGCTGGCGCCGGACGATGACACCCGCAACGAGGCGATGCGGCGGCAGGCCGACTTGCAGTTGCAGGTCGAGGACGCCAAGGGCAATACCGATCCGGCGGTCATCAACAAGTCGATCCAGACCTACAACCAGTTGCTGTCGCAGCGGCCGGGCGCGCCGGACAACGACCGCGTGCTGTACCAGCTTGCCCGCGGCTACCAGAACATCGGTCAGACCGATCAGGCGATCGCGACCCTGCGCCGGCTGGCGCAGGAGTATCCGAAGTCGAGCTTGATCGGCGACGCCCGCTTCCGCCGTGCGGAGCTGCTGTACAACCTCGGCCGCTACGACCAGGCCGAGGCCGACTACGAGTTCGTGCTCGGCCTCGGTACCGGGGCAAGCTTCTACCAGTCGGCGCAGTACAAGTACGGCTGGTCGCTGTACAAGCAGGACAAGTACAACCAGTGCCTGCCGGTGTTCTTCACGATCCTGGAGCGCGAGCTGCCGCAGGGCGAGCTCGAAGACCCGGATGCCGCGCTCGCCGCCGTGGCCAAGGAAAAGCTGGACCTGGCGTCGTCGAGCCTGCGGGTGTCGAGCCTGTCGTTCGCAGCCCTTGGCGGCGGTAGTTCGATCAATGCCTATTTCAAGAAGTCGGGCCGCGAGCCGCGCTTCTATCCGCTGGTCTACAACGCGCTCGGCGACCTGTTCGTCGAAAAGCGCCGCTTCAGCGATGCCGCGCTGACCTACAGCGCCTTCATCGAACGCTACCCGATGCACCCGAGCGCGCCGAAGTTCCAGCTCGGCGTGATCAAGGCGTATGGCGAAGGCGGCTTCAACGATCTGGTGGTGCGCGAGAAGGAACGCTACGTCACCGCCTACGAGATCTCGTCGGCCTACTGGAACGGCCGCGCGCCGACGCCGGAAGTGCTCGCCGAGTTGCGCAAGAGCATGGAAGACCTCGGCCGCCACTATCAGGCAATGGCCCAGGCCGGCACGGCTCCCGGCAATGCGGCGAACTTCGTCAAGGCCTCCGGCTGGTACAAGAAGATCCTCGACAACTTCCCGAACGATCCGAAGATCGCTGACATCAACCTGCTGTACGCCGATGCGCTGTACGACGGCGGCCGCACCTCCGATGCCGCCGAGCAGTACCTGAAGACCGCCTATGGCTACGGCAATCACGGCAAGGCCCAGGAAGCTGCCTATGCAGCCGTCCAGGCGCTGCAGCGACTGGCCAAGGAAGTGTCGGCGACCGAGCGGCCGAAAGCGCTGCGCAAGTCGATCGACGCCAGCCTGAAGCTGGCCGACACCTTCAACAACCATCCGCAGTGGACGGTCGCGGTCACCCGCGCTGCCCAGGATCTGTACGAGATCAAGGCCACCGACGAGGCGGTGACGGTCGCCGAGCGGCTGATCGCCCGCACGCCGCCGGCCACGGCCGAGCAGCGCAAGATCGCCTTCGGCGTGGTTGCCGACGCCCGCTTCGCCCAGGGTCGCTATCCGGAGGCCGAGGCGGCCTACGGCCGGCTGTTGGCGCTGCTGCCCGCCAATGCGACCGATCGCAAGCTGGTCGTCGAGCAGCTGGCGGCGTCGATCTACAAGCAGGGCGAAGCAGCCCGCGAAGCCGGCAATCTGCGCGGCGCCGCCGATGCCTTCCTGCGCGTCGGTACCGTGGTGCCGGACGCCAGCATCCGTCCGAACGCCGACTTCGACGCCGCCAGCGCCTACCTGAAGCTGGAAGACTGGCCGAAGGCCACCGCCACCCTGGAAGGCTTCCGCAACCGCTACCCGACGCATGCCCTGGCCGGCGACGTCGACAAGCAGCTGGCCGCCGCCTACCAGAAGGACGGCAAACCGGCCGAGGCGGCCGGCGCGCTGCAACGCATTGCCGTGCGTCCGGGCGAGCCGGTGGACACCCGTCGCGAATCGGCATGGCTGGCTGCGACGCTGTACGACGAAGCCCGCCAGAAGCCGCAGGCGGCGAAGGCTTACGAGTACTACATCGTCAACTTCCCGCAGCCGATCGAACGCGGCATTTCAGGCCGCCGCCGGCTGGCCGACTACGCGCAGGAAACCCGCGATCGTGGCCGTTACCTCTACTGGTTGCGGGAACTGGTCAAGGCCGACGAAACGGCTGGCTCGCTGCGGACCGATGTCAGCAAGCAGGCCGGTGCGCAGGCAGCGCTCGAACTGGGCCTCGCCGCCGCGCAGGATGCCCGCGGCATTCGCCTGACCCTGCCGGTCGAGAAGAGCCTGCCGGCCCGCAAGGCCGCCACCGAAGCTGCGGTGCAGGCGCTGAACCGGGTGTCCGGCTATGGCTTCGCCGACAGCGCCACGGCCGCCACCTACGAACTGGGCGTGGTCTACCGCGACTTCAGCCGCGCACTGGTCGAGTCTGAACGGCCGCGCGGCCTGAAGCCGGAAGAACTCGATCAGTACAACCTGCTGATCGAGGAACAGGCCGATCCGTTCGACCAGAAGGCGATCGAAGCGCATGAAGTCAACCTCAAGCGCGTGAAGCAGAACGTCTGGAACAAGTCGATCGCGGCCAGCGTCAAGGCCCTCGGCGAACTGGCGCCGGCCAAGTACGGCAAGCGCGAAACCCGTGAGGACAGCTATGAATCGCTGCGCTGAAATGGCCCGTCTCGATCGGATGACGCGCCCGACGACAACCGCCGGCGGCTGGCTGGCGATGGTGCTTGCCGCCGCTCTGCTGGCCGGTTGCGCCGGCCAGGCCCGCAAGCCGGCACCGACGCCGGTCAAGGAGGCCGCACCGGTGCAGGAACCGGCCGCTCCGGCGGCCGGCAAGGCGGCGGACAAGGGCGATCCCGACGCCCGTTTCACGGCGGCGCTGAAGCTGCTGAAGGATCGCCAGATGGCCGAAGCACGCGATGCCTTCCTTGAACTGGCCAAGGACTTCCCGCAGTTCTCCGGACCGTTCACCGATCTGGCGATTGCCCAGTACCAGTCCAAGCAGCCGGCACTGGCGGTCAGCAACTTCGAGAAAGCCACCCGGCTGAATCCGCAGAACGCCGTTGCCTGGAACTGGCTGGGAACCATCGCCCGCGAGAATCGCGACTACGCGAAAGCCGAGGCCGCCTACAACGAGGCGCTGAAGGTCAAGCCGGACTACGCCGCTGCGCACTTCAATCTCGGCCTTCTGTACGACCTGTACAGCCGGCGTCCGAACGATGCGCTGCAGCACTACCGCGAGTATCAGCGGCTGGCCGGCGGCGACAAGCTGATCGTCACCGCCTGGATCAAGGAACTTGAAAGCCAGGCGACCCCGCCCGCTGCCACCGGAGCCACCCCATGACCCAGGCTGCACGCCATTCCCGTTGGTCTCTGCTGGCGCTCGCGGCGCTCTGGTCGCTGGACGCCGGCGCTCAGTTGCCGGCCGCGCCCCGGGTGGTCATCGAATCGAACCCTTCGCAGCAGCAGGCCCGTCCGCAACAGCCGCAGACGCAGGCCGCTGCGCCTGCCCCCGCGGCCGCGCCGGTGCAGAACCCGCAGGGCCTGTCCGCGCCGACGGTCACCATCCAGACCAATCCAGGCATGACGGCGCCGTCGCCGGCTGCCGCGCCGACGCCGAGCCGCCCGGTGGTGATGCCGGCGCAGCCGTCGACGGGCTTCACCGTGCAGAGCAGTCCGCGTCCCTCCGCAGGCGCTTCCAGCGCTGCCGGACCGGCTGCAGTGGCACAGACGACGGTGCCGACGCCAGACGGTATCGGAACGACGATTGTCGGTGAGCAGGAAGCCCCAATTGGCCTGTACATCACGCCGTGGAAGGATGACTATGCCGAGCGTGGTCTCGACCGTCCGGCGCGGCTGCTGGACGAGGCGATGGAGCCCATCGACCCGGCCACGTTCCGGCGTCAGATCGAGTACTACGAAACGATCACCGAGTACCGCCGCAAGCAGCGCGGCGAAGCGAAGTAAGCAAACCCCTGTCGTGCGCCATACGGCGCTCCTTTTAGTCACGCAACCGCAAATCGAGGAAACATCATGGAGTTCTTTGCCACCGTCATCCGCTTCTTCCAGGCCGGCGGTGAATTCATGTACCCGATCCTCATCGTCGGCGTGTTCGGCCTGGCGATCACCATCGAACGTGTTCTCTACCTGCGCCGCGCCCAGACCGAGAACCGCGAGGTCTGGTCGAAGCTGATGCCGCTGGTCAATCAGGGCCGTCATGACGAGGCCGAGAAGGTCGCCTCGACGTCCTCCACCGCCATCGGCCGCGTGCTCGGCTATGGCATCGCCCGTTCGCGCGGCGCCACCGGCCGCGACGAAGTGGAACTGGCGATGGAAGAAAGCCTGATGGAAGTGACGCCGCAGCTGGAACGGCGCACCCACTATCTGGCCACCTTCGCCAACGTCGCCACGCTGTTCGGCCTGCTCGGCACCGTCATCGGTCTGATCCAGGGCTTCACCGCCGTGTCCGGTGTCAACCCGGCACAAAAGCAGGACCAGCTGTCGCAGGCCGTTGCCGTGGCCATGAACTGCACCGCCTTCGGCCTGATGACCGCGATCCCGCTGCTGCTGGTCCATGCCTGGCTGGTCACCAAGACCGATGAACTGGTCGACAGCCTGGAAATCGCGTCCGTAAAGTTCCTGAACAGCCTCGGCTTCAAGAAGTAATGACCGGCGGCACCACGGGGACACGCAACCGATGATGCAGGGCATTTCCCGCGAAACCCGACGCGCGCTGCGCCGGGTCCGGCGCAAGCGCAGCACGGAACTCAATCTGGTGTCGATGATCGACATCCTGACCGTGCTGATGTTCTTCCTGCTGGTCAACTCGATCGGCGTGTCGATCCTCGGCATCAACCTGCCGAACGACAGCCCCAGCGCCTCGGAACCGCCGCCACACAATCTGGCGGTGCTGATCCGCGCCGGCGACCTGTCGCTGACCGACAACGGCTTCATGATCAAGTCAGTGCCGAACGTTGGTGGCGCCTACGACTACACGGCGCTGGCGGAGCTGATGAAGGAAACCAAGAAGCGTCTGCCGACCGAATCGAAGATCACGCTGCTCTCCGAGCCCGGTGTGGCCTACGAGGTGCTGGTGTCGGTGATGGACGCGGTACGCGTCGACCTGACCTCGGTCGGGCCGGATACCGTCGAACTGTTTCCGCTGATCTCGCTCGGTGACGCACCGGCGCCGGGAGCCAAGCCATGAGCCTGCGCAGCAAGGCGATCCGCAAGCGCATCCTGCGCCGTGCCGGTCGCGATGAACCCGGCGCCATCGGCCTGAACCTGGTGCCGATGATCGACATCTTCACGTCGCTGCTGATCTTCCTGATGCTGACCTCGACGACCGTGCAGACCCTGCGCACGCCGAAGTCGCTGACGCTGCCGCTGTCGGCTTCGGCGCAGCCGCCGAACGACACGCCGGTGCTGACCGTGTCGTCGGAGAACATCACCCTGCAGGGTGAGGTCGTGATGACGCTGCAGCAGGCCCAGGCCGACAGCAACGCCATCCTGGCCGATCTGAAGAACCGGCTGATGCTGGCGCCGCTGGTCACCGTTCAGGGCGAAGACAGCGGCAACCTGACCCGTGGCGAGATCAACATCGTGGCCGATCGTGCCATCCCCTACGCCTTGCTGAAGAAGATCATGGCCACCTGTGGTGATGCCAAGTTCGCGCGCATCTCGCTGTCGGTGAACCGTCGGTCGATGATCGGCGGCGGAGAAAATCCATGACGGCCTCGACGATGTCGCGCGTCATCCGCTGGGAGTCCTGGCAGCTCAGTGCCGAGGCCGATCGCCGCTTCCGGCGAATCGCCACTTCGACGTTCGTGCCGGCGATCGTGCTGATCGTCGCGTCGAGGCTGTGGCAGCAACCGCCGCCGGTCGAGCAGGAGAAGTTCGACAACTCGCAGTACGTCGAACTGCTGCCGGAAGTGAAGCCGCCACCCCCGCCCCCGCCGCCGCCCGAGAAGGTCGTCGAAAAGCCGAAGGTGGAGCCGAAGCCGGTCAAGCCGGTCGAGAAGCCGAAGGTGGAGCCGGTCGCCAAGGAAACCAAGCCGGTCAAGCCGGAACCGACGGCCCGTGAAGTGGCCGCCAAGACCGGCATCATGGCGATGGCCAGCCAGCTCAGCGATCTTGCCGACAAGAACATCGCCGTCAGCGACCAGCCGCTGAACACCGCCGCCATCACGTCGAAGAGCGGCATCGGCTCGGCAGCGGCGATCGCCGCCACCGCCTCGACCAACAGCGGCGGCATCGGCCGCGCCAGCGGCGACGTCACGTCGAACCAGGCCGGCGCAGGTGTCGGCAACCGGTCGACCGGCAAGGTCAGCAGTTCGCTGGGCACCGGCACGGTCGCGCCGAGAGGCGGCAGCCCGGGTCCGGAAGGCGGACGCACGCCGGCCGAAGTGCAGGCCGTGTTCAACCGCAACCAGGGGCCGTTCTACGCGATCTTCAACCGTGCGGCGCGTGACAACGCCAGCATCGGCGCCGGCAAGATCGTGGTCCGCCTGACCATCGCCCCGAATGGTGCGGTGACGGCCTGCACGCTGGTTTCCAGCAGCTATGGCGATGCCGATTTCGAGCGCAAGGTGGTCGAGCGGGTCAAGCTGATCAATTTCGGACCGAAGAGCGGCGCGCCGTTCACCATGGACTATCCGATCCAGTTCATCCCGCAGTAGTCCTCCACCCCCAATAACGAAAGGCAAGAAGCCATGGGTTTTCTTCAGGGTAAAAAAGCGCTGATCACCGGCGTCGCCAGCGAGCGCTCGATCGCCACCGGCATCGCCGAAGCGATGAAGCGCGAAGGCGCGGAACTGGCGTTCACCTATCAGGGCGACAAGCTCAAGAGCCGCGTCGAGGAATTCGCGCACGAGCAGGGTTCCAGCCTGGTCATGCCGCTCGACGTCACCCGCGATACCGAAATCGATGCCGTGTTTGCCCAGCTGAAGGACAGCTGGGGCGGCGTCGACATCGTCGTGCACTCGATCGGCTTCGCGCCGCGTGAACTGCTGATGGGCGGCTATCTGGAATCGGTGACCCGCGAAGGCTTCGCGCTCGCTCACGACATCAGCGCCTACTCGTTCGCCGCGCTCGGCAAGGCCGCGCGGCCGCTGATGCAGGGCCGCAATGGCAGCCTGGTGACCTTGAGCTATCTCGGCGCCGAACGCGCGGTGCCGATGTACAACGTCATGGGGCCGGCCAAGGCCAGCCTCGAGGCCAATGTTCGCTACATGGCCGCCGAACTCGGCCCGGAAGGTATCCGCGTCAACGGCATTTCCGCCGGCCCGATCAAGACGCTGGCGGCAGCCGGCATCAAGGGCTTCCGCAGCATGCTGTCGAACGCCGAGAAGGTGTCGGCGCTGAAGCGCAATGTCTCGATCGACGAAGTCGGCAACACGGCCGCCTTCTTGTCGTCGGACCTCGCCTCCGGCATCACCGGCCAGATCGTCTATGTCGACGCCGGTTTCAACATCATCGGTTTCGCGGTCGACGGCAACGACTGAGCAGTGGCGGGCGCGCCGCACGGAGACGTGCGGCCGCCGCGGCCTGAAGGCACGCCGAGACGCGGACGACGAACATTCCGCGGCGCGACGCTTCCGCGCGCCATGCCGGCGAACGCGCGCTGCTGCAGCAAGACGCAGATGCTGCTACCTGCGGCCGCCGGCTTCGCTGATTTTCCTTTCGACCCTTCCGGTTCACTGCCATGCCTGATGACCTCCGCCTTTCGCCGGTGCTCGACCTGACGCGCGCGCTGATCGCCCGCCGCTCGCTGACCCCTGACGACGCCGGCTGCTGCCAGCTGATGGCCGATCGCCTGGCCGCGCTCGGCTTCCGCATCGAATGGATCAATTCGGAAGGCATCACCAACCTGTGGGCCACGCGCGGCAGCGGCGGCCCGCTGCTGGTGCTGGCCGGCCACACCGACGTCGTGCCGCCCGGACCGACCAGCGCCTGGGCCAGCGACCCCTTCGTTCCCGAGATCCGCGATGGCGTGCTCTACGGCCGAGGCGCCGCCGACATGAAGAGCGGGCTGGCGGCAATGGTCTGCGCCGTCGAACGCCTGCTCGCAGACGGCGAGCCGCCCGGCACCCTCGCCTTCCTGATCACCAGCGACGAGGAAGGCGTGGCGCTGCACGGCACCCGCCATGTCGTCGAAGTGCTGAAGTCGCGCGGCATCCGGCCGGATTACGCAATCGTCGGCGAAGCCACCGGTGACCAGCAGTTCGGCGACCGCATCACCATCGGCCGGCGCGGCTCGCTCGGCTGCAACCTCAAGGTGTTCGGCAAGCAGGGCCACGTCGCCTATCCGCAGAAGGCGGACAACCCGATCCACCGGCTGGCGCCGGCACTGGCCGAGCTGGTGTCGATCGAATGGGACGCCGGCAACGCCCATTTCCCGCCGACCTCGTTCCAGATCTCGAACATCCATTCGGGCACCGGTGCGACCAATGTCATCCCCGGCACCACCGAGCTGGTGTTCAACTTCCGCTACTGCACCGAATCGACCGCCGACAGCCTGAAGGCCCGCGTCCACGACGTGCTGGATCGCCACGGCCTGCGTTACGAGGCCGACTGGTGGCTGTCCGGCCTGCCGTTCCTGACCCGCCAGGGCGCGCTGATCGCGGCCGCGCGGGCGGCGATCCAGCAGGTGACTGGCCTGACGCCGACCCTGTTCACCGGCGGCGGCACCTCCGACGCCCGCTTCATCGCGCCGATGGGTACCGAGGTGGTCGAGATCGGCCCGGTCAACGATTCGATCCACAAGGTCGACGAGCATGTGCGGGTGGCCGACCTCGACGCGCTGAGCGCCGTCTACGAAGGCCTGATGCGGCGCCTGCTGGTGCAGCCGTGAGCAGCGCCGGCGCGGTGGCCGGCTTTCGGCCGAACCCGTTGCTGGCACCGCAGCTGATACAGACGGTGCTGGCGACCAAGCGGCCGGTGCGCGGCCGCTTCGCCGGCCACGACCACGCGATGCACCGCGCCTCGGTGCAGCACCTGCTCGACGGCGGCGTCGCCGACGGCGATCCGGTGCAGCTGACCGGCCTGTACGCCCGCCAGCCCGATGAGCGCGCGTCGCGCGGGCTGGTGGTGCTGATCCACGGCTGGGAAGGCAGCCACGACTCGGCCTACCTGTATTCGATGGCCTCGAAGGTCTACGCCGCCGGCTGGAACGTGTTCCGGCTGAATCTGCGCGACCACGCCGGCACCCACGCGCTGAACCCGAGGCTGTTCCATTCGGCGCGGATCGACGAGGTGCTGCACGGCGTGCGCGCCGCCCGCCAGATCGACGGCGGCAGCGACCGGCCGCTGGCCGTCATCGGCTTTTCGCTGGGCGGGAACTTCGCGCTGCGGGTCGGTCTGCTCGGTCCGGCCGCCGGCATTACGCCGCAGCTGTCGATCGGCATCTCGCCGTCGATCGACCCCGGCGCCACCTTGCGGGCGATCGATGACGGCCCGGCAGTGTTCAAGCGCTATTTCCTCGACAAGTGGCGCAAGACGCTGGCCGCCAAGGCCGCTGCCTGGCCCGGCCGCCACGATTTCACCGCGCTGGCATCGCTCGGCAGCTTCGTCGAGATCACCCGCCGCTTCGTCGCCGAGCACACCGAGTTCGCGTGCCTGGAGGACTATCTGGCCCGCTACACGCTGACGCCGCCGATGCTGATGGGCGCCGCCAGCCCGCTGGCGATCGTCACCGCGCAGGACGACACGGTGATCCCGTTCGCCGATTTCGACGGCTTGGGCGCACGCGGTTCGGTGATCGCCTTCGATGCGCCGCGGCGCGGTGGCCACTGCGGCTTCATCGAGAACCTGGCGCTGGAAAGCTGGGCCGAGAAGCGGGTCGTCGAATGGCTGTCGCGCCTCTGAACGCGACAGCGGCCTGCGGGCGCAGCCCGATCAGCGGTTGACGTTGCTGCGCTTCAGCGCATACGAGAACAGCCCCGGCAGGTAGCGCTTGAGGCGCTCGAAGAGCACTTCCTTGCCGCCCATGAACACTTCCTCGTCGCCGGCTTCCACGGCCCGCCAGATGCTGGCCGCGCAATCCGCTGCGGCAATGCCGCCCGCGATGTTGCGATCGGTGACGCCGAAGCGGCTGCCGTCGCCGGCCAGGGCATTGGCGGAAATGCCGGTCTGCACATAGCCAGGGAATACCGTGGTGAAGCGCAGGCCATCGCGCCACAGCTCGGCCCGCGCGGCTTCGGTGAACCCGGCCAGCGCGTGCTTGGCGGCGCTGTAGCCGGTACGCAGCGGCGCGCCGATGCGGCCGGCAATCGACGAGATCATCACCACATGATCGGTGTTGCGCGCCCGCATCGACGGCACCAGCGCCCGGGTCAGCGCCACCGGCGCGAAGTAATCCAGCTCCATCAACTGCCGGTAGACGTCCATCGAGGTGTCGACCAGCAGGCTGCGCTGCGAGCGGCCGGCGTTGTTGACCAGCACGTCGATCGGCCCGAAGCAGCGCTCGGCAGCCAGCACCGCCTGATCGGCGTCAAAATCGGTCAGGTCGAGCGGCAGCAGCGCCACCTTCAACGGGTCCGGACAGGCGGCGCGCACCCGTTCCAGCTCGCTGACTCGGCGCGCACTCAGCACCAGTTTCGCGCCGCGCTTCGCGGCATCCAGAGCCAGCGCTTCACCGATGCCACCGGAAGCGCCGGTGATCCAGATCGTGGTGTTGTTCAGGGCCGTCATCGTCGGGCGGTATAGGTCGGCTGGTGGTGGTCGATCCACTCGAGCCATTGGTCGAGCGCCTCGTGCAGCACCGGCGCAAGGCCGGGCGCGGCGCGAGGATACTCCGCCACCGCGCCCCAGTTGCTGCGCAGGAACAGGTGGTTGACGCCGGGCAGCACGCGCACTTCGGCGGCCGGATTGTCCTGCAGTGCCGCCCGTGCGGGTGCCTCGTTGAGCGCAGGCGCGATCTGGTGATCGAGCGCGGCGAACAGCACCAGGGTCGGCGCCCGCAGCTGGCGCAAGGTCGGAGCCGGATCGTAGGCCAGGATGTGTCGGAACCAGGCCGACGCCAGCGAGGCCCGCTGTGCCTCGACCATCGCCGCAGACAGCCGTCGCCGGCCGGCAAGACGGTTCAGTGCCGCCAGCAGCTGGCGGTCACGTTCGGCGCTGTCGGTGCCGCTGCTGACGATGTCGAACAGGCCGCTGGCCTCCTCGGCCGCCGCCTCGGCGTCAGGTGCGCTGGCGCCGCGATCAAGCGCGCCCTGGGTGTTCTGGTAACGGGAGATCTCGCGGCCGTTGACGGTGGGGGGTGCCAGCAGCACCAGCCAGGCCACCTCCGGCCGCCCTGCGGCGATCAGCGGCGCCACCATGCCGCCCTCGCTGTGGCCGAGCAGGCCGATGTGGCGGCCGTCGATGTCCGACCGGCTGCGCAGGAAGTCGAAGGCCGCTTCGGCGTCGGCCGCGAAGTCGACGATCGTCGCTCCCTGCGTCGTGCCGCCGGATTCCCCGACGCCGCGCTTGTCGTAGCGCAGCACCGCATAGCCGGCCTCGGTCAGCCAGGCCGACAGCAGCCGGAACGGCTTGTGGCCGTACATGGTTTCGTCGCGATCATTCGGGCCGCTGCCGTGGATCAGCACGACCGCCGGCAACGGCTGGTCGCGGGCCAGCCGCGCCGGACGTTCGAGGACGCCGGCCAGATCGATACCGGATGGGCCGCTCCTGAAATGGACCAGCTCGGCGATGCTGTCGTCGTCGGCCCGCGCCGCGCCACAGGCCACCAGGCCCGCAAGCAGCAACGCCGCCAGCCGGGCCCGTTTGCAACCGCCAGATCTTCGGAACATCCGCTCACTCCCGCCCGTGCCGTGCCGCCGCTGACAGCCGAACCCTGAGGATCCGGCCCCCACTGGGCGGGCTCGTCACGGCAGCTGCCGCTTCGAGTCCGCTCGTGTTGCACTGCACGAAAAGGGCCAGCAGGTACCGTCTGGCGCGGGGTAAAGCGAGGGATGGACAAAATGTCCGCTTCCGGCAGCCCGGTCGCACGACGCCGGGGCAAGGCCCGGCGTCGTCCGATCCAGGCTGACTGGCCTCAGGCGAGGACCGGCCGGCGGACCCGGAACCAGGCGGCGTAGAGCGCCGGCAGGAAGGTCATGGTCAGCACCGTGGCGACGATCAGGCCGCCCATCAGTGCGGCCGCCATCGGCCCGAAGAAAGCGCTGCGCACCAGCGGAATCAACGCCAGCACGGCGGCGGCGGCGGTCAGCACGATGGGCCTGAATCGGCGCACGGCGGATTCGACGATCGCCGTCCACGGGTCGTGGCCACCGGCGATGTCCTGGTCGATCTGGTCCACCAGGATCACCGAGTTGCGCATGATGATGCCGGCCAGCGCGATCACCCCGAGCAGCGCCACGAAGCCGAACGGCAGCCCGGTCAGCAGCAGCGCGGCCGCCGCGCCGATGATCCCCAGCGGCGCCGTCAGCAGCACCATCACCGTGCGGCCGAAGTGCTGCAGCTGGATCATCAGCAGCAGCAGGATCGCGATCAGCATCATCGGCATCTGTGCGTTGATCGAATCGTTGGCGAGCTTGGACTGCTCCAGCGAACCGGCGATGGCGATCTCGTAACCGACCGGCAGCCGGGCGCGGATTTCGTCGAGCTGACGGTCGATCGCCATCGTCACGTCCGGCGGCTGGGTGCCCGGCAGGTTGTCGGCCTGGATGGTGATCGCCGGCAGCCGCGAGCGCCGCCAGATCACGCCTGGCTCGAACTCCGGCCGGGCGGTGCCGAACTGCGAGAACGGCACCGACACGCCACTGGCGGTCGGCATGTAGGCATCGGCCAGCTCGCTGATGTTGTTGCGCTCTTCCAGCGGCTGGCGGGCGACGATCTCGATGTTGCGGTTGGCTTCGCGATAGGTGCCGATGGTGGTCCCGGACAGGATGGTCTGACCGGCGCCGCGCACCTGTTCGCTGGTGATGCCGAGCACGCGCAGCTTGTCCTGATCGATGTCGTCGCGGATCACCAGGATCTTCTCGTGCCAGTTGTCGTGGACGTTGCGGACCTGCGGACTGCGGGCGACGACTGCCTGCACCTCGTCGGCGAACTGGCGTACGACCGCGGCGTCCGGCCCCTGCACGCGGAACTGCACCGGCCAGCCGACCGGCGGCCCGTTGGGCAGCGGATCGGCCTTGCCGCGCACTTCTGGGAACTCGTCCAGCAGCCACTGGCGGATGCGCTGGCGCAGGGCCTCGCGCGCCTTGGCGTCACGCGCCACGACCATGAACTGCGAGAAGTTCACGTGTGACAGCTGCTGGTCCAGCGCCAGGTAGAAGCGCGGCGCGCCGGTACCGACCCAGGCGGTGTAGTCGACGACGTCGGGATCGTCCTTCAGCTTGGCTTCCATGCGCTTGGCCACCGCTTCGGTGGCCGAGAAGCTGGCGCCTTCGGCCAGCCACAGATCGACCATGATCTCGTTGCGCACCGACTCCGGAAAGAACTGCTTGGGGATCAGGCTGAAGCTGGCGACGCCGAGCACGAAGGCGACGACCGTGGCGGCCATGACCGTGATGCGATGCGCCACGCACCAGTCGATCAACCGGCGCAGGCGGGCATAGAACGGCGTGTCGTAGAGCTCGTGGTGATCACCGGCCGGCCGCTCCTTCAGCAGCCGCATGCCGAGCCACGGCGTGACGTACACGGAAGCCAGCCAGGAAATCACCAGCGACATGCCGACCACGGCAAAGATCGAGAACGTGTACTCGCCGGCCGCCGACTTGGCGAAACCCACCGGCAGAAAGCCGGCAGCGGTGATCAAGGTGCCGGTCAGCATCGGGAAGGCGGTGGACGTGTAGGCGTACGACGCCGCCTTGAGCTTGTCGTAACCCTCCTCCAGCTTCCGCGCCATCATCTCGACGGCGATCATCGCGTCATCGACCAGGAGGCCCAGCGACAGCACCAGCGCGCCCAGCGAGATCTTCTGCAGCTGGATGCCGGCCCAGTCCATCGCCAGGAAGGTGACCCCGAGCACGAACGGGATGGTCAGCGCCACCACCATGCCGGTACGCAGGCCAAGGCTGAAGAAGCTGACCACCAGCACGATCACCACCGCTTCGGCCAGCGACTGCACGAACTCGCCGACCGCGTGCTTGACCACCTCCGGCTGGTCTGTGATCTGGGTGACGCTGATGCCGAGCGGATGATCGGCCGTCAGCCGGGCGACGATCGCATCCAGCTCGCGGCCGACCTTCAGCACGTCGCCGTCCTTTTCCATCACCACGCCAAGCGCCATGGCGTCAACGCCGCGATGGCGGATCTTGGTGCGCGGCGGGTCTTCCCAGCCGCGATAGACCTCGGCGAAATCGCCGAGCCTGATGGTGGCCGAACCGACCCGGAAGCGGGTGTCCTCGATCTGCCGGATGCTGTCGTATTCGCCGCCGACGCGGACGAACACCGCGCGGTCCGCCGTTTCCAGGCGTCCGGCCGGCGCCACGATGTTCTGGCCGCGCAGGGCTTCGCCCAGTTGCTGGAACGTGATGCCGAGCTGGGCGAACTTGCGATAGCTGAACTCGACGTAGATGCGCGGCTGCTGCTCGCCGAGCAGATCCACCTTCTCGACACCCGGCACCGAGGCCAGCACCTTGCGGGCGTTGTCGACATAGTCCTTCAGCTCGGTGTAGCTGAAGCCATCGGCCTCGAAGGCGTACATGGCGATGTAGGTGTCGCCGAACTCGTCGTTGAAGAACGGCCCCTGCACGCCCTGCGGCAGCTGGCCCTGGACGTCGCCAACCTTCTTGCGCACCTGGTACCAGGTGGCGCGAATGTCCTTCGGCGGCGTGTCCTCGCGCAGGAACACGAACACCTGTGACTCGCCCGGCTTGGAATAGCTCTGGGTACGGTCCAGCCACGGGGTCTCGGCGAGCTTTTCCTCGATCCGGTCGGTGACCTGCTGTTCCATCTCGGTCGCCGTGGCGCCCGGCCAGATGGTGCGGATCACCATGATGCGGAAGGTGAACTCCGGATCTTCCTTCTGTCCCAGGTTCAGATAGGCGGCGACGCCGGCCAGCATCAGCAGCACGACGATGAAGCGGGTGAACGAATCGTGCTGGATGGCCCAGCGCGACAGGTTGAAGCCGCCCTCGTTCGCAGCTTTCGGTGCGCTCATGTGTGGCTCAGCCTGCCGACGGCGCGACCGCCGGCTTTTCCACCATCCGTTTCACCTTCTGGCCGGCGCGCAGCAGCGCAGCGCCGGCCGTGACCACGCGTTCGCCGGGCTTCAGGCCTTCGGCCACCAGCACCTCGTTGCGCTGGAAGCCGACCAGCCGCAGCGGGCGGAACTGCACCGCGCCGCTGGCCTCGTCGAACACCCAGACGCCCTGGGCGCCGGCGTTTTCGACATAGGCCGACAGCGGCAGATGAATCAGCGCCGGCAGGCCGTCGTCGACGATCCGCACGGTGGCCGTCATGCCGATCTGCATGGTTGCCGGCGGCGTGTCGATGCTGACCCGCAGCGCATAGGTGCGGGTGGCCGGGTCGGCGGACTGCGCGAGTTCGCGGATGTGGCCTGGCGTCGAGGTACCGCCGCCGGCCCACAGCAGGATGTCCACCGGCGCGCCGGGCTTCAGCCGGCCGACCAGCTGTTCCGGCACGTTGGCGGCCACTTCCAGGGTGCCGCTGCGCGCCAGCCGCACCACCACCTGGCCGGCGCTGACCACCTGCCCGGCCTCGCCATCGAGCGCGGTGATGGTGCCGTCGGCGTCGGCGCGCAGCTCGGCATAGCCGGTCTGGTTGCCGCTGACCCGCGCCTGCGCACGTACCGATTCCAGCTGCGCCTTCGCGGCCTCGAAACGGGTCTTCTGGCGATCGAACTCGGCACGGCTGATGAAGCCGGATTCGGCCAGCTTCGCGTAGCGCTCGAAATCGGCCTTCTCGACCGCGAACTGCGCTTCTTGCGCGGCGACCGTCGCGCGGCTGGCACTCTCGTTGAGCGCCAGATCCTTCGGATCGAGGCGCATCAGCAGATCGCCCTTCCTTACCCGGTCGCCGACATTGACCCGGCGATCCTCGATCTTGCCGCCGACGCGGAAGCCAAGGTTCGACTCGTACCGGGGCCGTACTTCACCGGCATAGGTGTTGTAGCCGTCGGTCTTGCCGACCGTCACTTCGACGGTGCGCACCGCCCGGATTTCCTCCGGCGCCGCCGGCGGCTTGCTGCAGGCGGCGAGCAGCAGCGGCAGGGCGAGTGTGGCGCTGCGAGCCAGCGGGGCCATTGGAAAACGGTTCACGAACACTCCTTGCCGCACGGCGCGGGCCTCAACCGGCACGATGCCGAGTTGACGAAACATGGTTTTCTGTCAGTCGAAAGCGACATCAGGCCGGCCGGGCCAGCAGCGAATCGACCAGGAATTCCGCCATCAGCGCGGCCTGCCGGCCACGGTCCTCGGCGTAGCGCTCGGCGACCATCTGCGGGTGGCAGAACGGCATCACCGCGTTGAACACGCACAGGCAGCGGTCTTCGAGCTTGTCGGCGGAAAACTCGCCGCTGCGCGCGCCGTCCTCGATCACCAGGCGGTAGCAGGCCCGCACCCGTTCGATATGGGCATCGATGACACTCCACTGCTCGTCCATCGCGATGGCGACGATCTCGTGGACGCGCGATTCGTTCAGGTACTGCTCGCAGGTGAAGCGATGCCCTTCCATCACCAGCCGCTTCAGCCGCTCGGACGCCGGGCGCGCTTCGCGGGCGATGCCCTGTGCCATCGCTTCCATGCGCGCCAGCACCACCTCGGTGATGGCCTCGTTGATCGCCGCCTTCGATTCGAAGAACCGATAGACGTTGGCCGGCGACATCTCGCAGGCCTGCGCGACATCGGCGACGGTGGTCTTGGAATAGCCGTAGGCACGGAACAGGCGTTCCGCCTCGGCCAGGATGCGATCCCGGATCGCCGGTTGGGTAATGGCTGCGCTTCTCATGTGACGATTGTCATTAATCGTCAATCACCGGTCAAACCCATCAATTGGGGTCAGATCCACATTTCCTTGCGGGCCCGTACCGCTGGCACCGGCCGACACGCGGCGTTAGGGTTCAACCCCTGTCCTTCGTCCCATGACCATGCCGAGCCCGCCTGTGCCCGCCGATCGCTACACCACGACCGCCATCGCGCTGCACTGGCTGATCGCACTGCTGATCGTCGGCGGTTTCGCCGTCGGCCTGTACATGACTGGCCTGAAGCTGTCGCCCGACAAGCTGAAGCTCTACAGCTGGCACAAATGGAGCGGCATGACCGTGCTGGCGCTGGCCGTATTGCGCCTCGTCTGGCGCGGGCGCCACCCGCCTCCACCGCCGCTGCCGGGGCAGCCGCGCTGGCAGTTGCAGGCGGCGCACGCTGCGCATCTGGCGCTGTACGGGCTGATCGTCGCGGTGCCGATGAGTGGCTGGCTGTACAGCTCGGCGAGCGGCTACCCGGTGGTCTACTTCGGCATCAAGGCGCTGCAGTTGCCCGATCTGGTCGACAAGAACAAGGAATTGGCAGCGCTGCTGAAGGAAGTCCACGAGTGGCTGAACTGGACGATGGCGGCGCTGGTCACAGTGCACGCGGCCGCCGCAGTGAAGCACCAGCTGATCGACCGCGACGGCACCCTCGCCCGGATGCTGCCGTGGCGGCATCGTCATCGCAGCGCCTGAGCTTTCCGATCATCCCCGCACCGTCCTCGCCGCCATGAAGCTGATTCCCGTTGTCTTCGCCTTCGCCCTGCTCGGCACCAGCAACGGCCTGCTGGCTGCCGAGCGCGCCATCGATCCGTCCAGGAGCACGCTCAGCGCCGTGTTCACCCAGATGGGCGTCCCAGTCGAAGCGCCGTTCAAGCGCTTTTCCGGCCGCGTCGATCACGATCCGGCCAAGCCGGCCGACGCCAAGGCGACGCTGGACATCGAGACGGCCAGCTTCGATATCGGCGATGACGACTACAACGCCGAAGTCCGCAAGCCGGAATGGTTCGACAGCGCCCGTTTCCCGAAGGCCACGTTCACCGCTAACGGTCTCAAGCCGGCAGCTGACGGCAGCTTCGAGGCCACCGGCACGCTGGTGCTCAAGGGCCGCAAGGCCGATTTGAGGGCGCCGGTGACGGTCAAGACGGAAGCCGGCGGCAGTCGCTACAGCGGCGTCGTGACGATGTCGCGCAAAGCCTTCGGCATCGGCGACCCGGCCTGGGACGGCACCGTCGAAGATCCGGTGAAGATCAAGTTCCAGCTGTTCGTTCCTGCGGCGCGCTGAAGCGCGCCGTCTGCTGTCCACCTCCGCTTTTCTCCTGCCCGAGGACCCTGAAGTGATCCCTGCCCGCCGCCTGTTGCTGTCCGCCGCCATCGCCGTCTCCGCCAGCGGTGCCGCGATCGCCGCACCTGAGACCTACACCATCGACGCCAGCCACACCTACCCGAGCTTCAAGGCAGCCCACATCGGCGGCATCTCGTTCTGGCGCGGCAAGATCGACAAGAACAGCGGTGCGGTGACGCTGGACCGTGCGGCCAAGACCGGCTCCATCGAAATCCTGATGGACATGACCTCGATCGACTTCGGTCACGAAAAGATGAACGAGCATGCGAAGAAGGACGACATCTTCGACGTCGCCAAGTACCCCACCGCCACCTACAAATCGACCAAGGTCGTGTTCACCGGCGACGCCATCAGCTCGGTCGAAGGCAACCTGACCCTGCATGGCGTCACCAAGCCGGTGACCCTGACGGTCAACCAGTTCAAGTGCATCCCGCATCCGTTCTACAAGCGCGAAGTCTGCGGCGCCGATGCCAGCGCCGTGATCGACCGCACCGAGTTCGGCGTCGGCTACGGCGTCGGCAAGACCATCCCGGATGGCAAGGTCACGCTGGAAATCCAGGTCGAAGCGCTGAAGGACGAAACCCCCGGCCCGACCTGATCCGGCCGCGCCCGATCTGCCGTGCCGGCCTTGCCCGAGGCCGGTACGGCGGCAGCTGCCGGACATCGCCCCGGTTGCCGGGGGGATGCCGATGAGCGGAAACGAGGCATCCGCGCACCATCCGGTCGCGCGTCAGTGCGCTTCCGTGGGCCATTGTGATTCTCGAACGCCCTGACCTGGTGCGCCGGCAACCGCGCCCATCAGCGTTCACAGTAATTTCACAAATCACCGACAAACGGCGCCGAACTCGAAATTTGAGGGGCGTCACAGTGTGATTGACATCTCAAACCACCTCAGATGGATGGCGAACCACCCATCGACATGACTCAATCTTCACATCACGAGGGGACACAAGCCCGATAACAACGAAAAGGCTTCCATGATCACGACTGCAGGGATTGCGCCCAGGTTGAACGGCGGGGCGGCCAGTGCCATTGGGTCTCAGGGACGAGACGAACCACCGGTGATGAGCAGTCGTGAATCGTCGGGCCCGCCGTCCCCGGATCGACCGCGTCGATCGCCTCGCGGGGCGGCTCCGAACACGCGGGATATCGTGCCACCCGAACCGCCGCAGGGTTCCTGGGTACCGCAGATCGAGCCGCTGCTCGCCGGGCTGATGCACGAGCTGCAGGCGGACGCCGTTACCGTGATGATCGTCGAAGACAGCGAACAGCCGCTGCCATTCCGGCGTGTACTGCGGGTGGACCTGTCGCCGGACGTAGCGGCGAAATGCCATATCCACGAACAGACCGATCGCGAAGTCGCGGCGCTGCTCGAATGCACCACGCCGCGCATCAACAATGTCGAGGACGCCAGCTCGGTCGCCTCCTCGCTCCATGTACCGCTGGGCGGCAGTGCGGCCGCCGTCGGCCTGATCGAAATCCGTCGCCGGCCGCCACGTGCGGCCTACCGCCTTGCCGATCTTGATGCGCTGATCGCGCTGATCCCCGGCTACTCGCTGGCACTGCAGACCCTGCTGCGCTGCCGCTGGTCACAGCTCTACGCCAGCACGCTCGACACCATGGCGCACGGCCTCGCGCTGATCGATGTCCGCCGTCAGCTTTACGGCTGCAACACCACGATGCAGCGTGCGCTGGAACGCGGCGATGGCCTGCGACTGCTGGATCGCCAGATCATTGCCCGCAACGCGCAGATCGACCAGGCGCTGGTCAACGCGGTCCGCCGTGTGACCGGCGAACGCCGGGTACCGCGGGCGCTGGTGGAAATCGAACGGCCGGGCTTTCCGCTGCCATATTTCGTGCTGTTGCGCGGCGACAGCCGGCGCGGCAGCTTCGGCGGCGCCGACAGCCCGCTGTTGCAACTGATGCTGGCCGATCCGGCCAACCTGCATCACGAGGCCATGTTCGAGATCGGCGCCTCGTTCGGCCTCACTGCTGCCGAGCGCGACGTGGCGCTGTCGATGGTCCAGGGCCACGACGTCGACGAAACCGCAGAGCGCATGCAGATCTCCGACAACACCGTGCGCTGGCACCAGAAGCGCATTTTCAGCAAGACCGGCTCCCGCGGCCGCACCGAACTGGCGCTGCGTTTCATGCACGCGCTGAACCTGTTCGGCATCAACTGAGTGGAGCGTCACAACACCACCCAACTGCGCCGATGAACGGTCGTTCTCCCCCTCCAGACGGGCAGTGCGGGAGTCCGGCAACGATCAGTAGAGTGGGTCCTAGGCGCTGCAGTGGAATTGGAGAAAAAGCAGGGGTTTAGCACTCCACTTCAAAGCGCCGATTTGCAGGGAACGCAGTCCAAAATCCATTCCATTCGGAGTCACACATGAAGAACATCGCACTGATCGCCGCCGCTGCTGCCGTCGGCCTCGTTTCCACCGCTTCGCAGGCTGCGCCGGCCAACTTTGGCGGCACTGCTTCGGTCACCATCCTCGAGCAGATCGTAATCAGCGAAGACAACGCGCTGAACTTCGGCAAGATCGACAAGCCGTCCGTCTCCGTCGGCAGCGCCACATACACCATCAGCCCGGCTGGTCTCAAATCCAATACCGGCGACGGCAGCTTCATCGGCAACGATGCGACGGCCGGCTCGTACGACTTCACCGGCACCGACAACGAGCCGGCCACCATCGAAGCCATCGCGGGCGGCTGCGGAGGCGGTCTGTCGCTGTCGGCGCTGACGTTCTCGACGCCTTCCAACACGGTGACGCTCGATGCACTCAACGTCGGGCTCGGCGGCACGCTGACCGTGCCGGCGGCCACCGTTGCCGGTAGCTACACCTGCAGCTACACGGTGAGCGCCAAGTACTGAGAGCAGTCTGACCGGACGATGACAACCCACGGCCGCAAGGCCGTGTGGTTGCCAACCAGAGGATCCTGAGATGCCACAGAAACGATTAATCCAGCGGGCTGCTGTGCTGGCCGCTGCCACGTGGATCACGGGTACGGTCCAGGCCGCACCGGCGGCCACGACGTCGCTTTCGGCCAGTGTGCAGGTGTTGCAGCAGATTGAAATCAAGGAAGATTTCAATCTTGATTTTGGCAAGATCGACAAGCCGCGAACGGGCAGCCGGACATTCATCGTGAACGCTGACGGCACCACTTCGATCACGGGAGGCGGTACGGGAGGATCGTTCATTGGCGGCCACCGCCCAGGCCAGTATGACATCCTGGGTTCGGCGAACAATGGGGCGGTCCTGATCACTTCGGGCGGAACCTGCTCGACCAATACGATCGCACTGTCCGGTCTCGAGATCGATCTGCCGGTGCCCGTCGTACTGCCATTGATGAACGTCAAGATCGGCGGCCGATTGACTGTGACTTCAAATTCCGTGCCTGGCTCGCACACCTGTCCGTACACGATCACCGCGATGTATCAGTGATCCAAGCGGTGCCCAAGGCGCAAGGAACCGAGTCCCTTTGACCGCGCCGGCAAGTCGGCGCGGTCTTTTTGGTGAAGCCCATGACTACTCCACTCCATTCACAGCGGTGCGTACGGCTGGCGGATAGCAGCAGCATGCGCGTCCGACTTGCCATCCTGTTCATCGCGATGATCGGCCTGTTCGGTGCACGGCCTGCGCTTGCGCAAGCGCCCGGCGCGCTAGGTGTCAGCCCGACCAATATCCTGTTCGACGGCCGCGAACGCAGCGTGGAGGTCACGCTGATCAATCGCAGCACCCAGACCGCCACCTATCGAATCTCGTTCCAGAACCTGCGTCAGACCGCCAGTGGCGACTACCAGGCGATCGAACGCGCGGAAGACCTGCAGCCGCTGGAAAAGCCGGCTGAATCGCTGCTGCGCTACTCGCCCCGGCAGGTCACCGTCGAGCCCGGCAAGCCGCAGAGCATCCGGGTGATGCTGCGCAAGCCGGCGGATCTGCCGGCCGGCGAATACCGTTCACACCTGCTGTTCCAGCAATTGCCGCCGCCGGATATCGGCCAGTCGATCGAGCCGAACCTGGAAAAAGATCAGGTGTCGGTCAAGCTGATACCGCTGGTCGGCGTGTCGATTCCGGTGATCGTTCGTGAAGGCCAGACGCAGGCCACGGCAAAGCTTGTGGATGCCCGCATTGCCGAGGTTGACCCCGAAGTCACCAGCAGCAATGCGCTGGTGGAAGTGCAGATCCAGCGCGAAGGCAATGCCTCGGTGCGCGGCGATCTGGAGGCGCGCTTCGTGCCGGCCGGAGGCGGCGCGCCAGTGGACCTGGGACTGGTGCGCGGCCTGTCGGTGCTGTATCCGAACGAAGCGCGTATCGCCCGCCTCGGCCTGAAAGTGCCGGACGGCATGAAGCTGGCACGCGGCACGCTGCAACTCGCCTACCGCGCCACCGGTGACGGCGACAAGCGGCCGGTGCTGGCCAGCAGCGAACTGAGCCTGCCCTGAACGCCCTGCCTACTGCCGCCGAGTACCGCAGGCCATGTCGCCACCGGTCCCGTCTCCTGCCGCGTCCGGCCTTGTACGCCGCGCGTCATGGCTGGTCGGTGCCGGCGCCGCAGGCCTGCTGATCGGCTCGGCCGCCACCGCGCTGGCCAACACCAGCACGCAGCTGCTCGGCGGCAGCCTGATGCCGGCCGATGGCGCCGCCGCCGCCAACCCGGAAGAGGAACTGATCGTGCAGATGACCTTCGGCCGCTTCCTGCTGGCCGATGCGGTGATCGCCTACCCGACCGGCAGCGGCCTGCTGCTGCCGCTCGACACGCTGTTCCGGGCGGTAGATTTCGCGATCACGGTGGAAGCCGATGTCGGTCGCGCCCAAGGCTGGTTCCTGCACGAGTCGCGCAGCTTCGAGCTGGACATGGCCAGCGGCGAAGTGATCGTCGAAGGCCGTCGCCGCACCTGGCCACCGGGTGCCGTGCAGGTGCTGGACGGCGAGATGTACGTCGCTGCGCCGCTGCTGGCCGAATGGTTCCCGCTGCAGTTCGCGTTCGACAGCAGCTCGCTGGTAGTGGACGTCAGCGCCCGCGAGCGGATGCCGTTCGAGGCGGCGCTGGAACGGCAGCAGATGCGCGGCCGCCGGCGCGAAGCGGAGGTCGACACCAGCGTGTCGTTGCCGCGCGTGTCGCCCGACTACGCGTTCGCCAGCTGGCCGATGGCCGACATCAGCATCGATGGCGACGCCGTTCAGCATGGCGCGCGGCAGGCCCGAGCCAGTGCGCTGGTGACGGGCGATCTGCTGTTTGCCGGCGCCAGCGGTTTCGCCTCCTTCGATGATCGCGGACGCCTGCAGGACCCGCGTCTGCGCCTTGAACGACGCGACGAGGAAGGCTACGCGCTCGGCTTCAAGGGCGTCACCGGTGCGGCCGTCGGCGACACCTTCACCCGCAATGTGCCGCTGATCGCCGCCGGCTCCAACGGGCTCGGACTGAGCCTGACCAACCAGCCGCTGAACCGCCTGAGCGATCTCGACCGCGTGACGATGCGCGGCAACGTGACCCCCGGCTGGGACGTTGAGCTGTACCGCAACGGCTCGCTGTTCGATTTCGCCCAGGCCACCAGCGACGGTCGCTACGAATTCACCGATGTGCCGCTGCTGCCCGGCGTCAACGACATGTTGGTGGTGCTGCTCGGCCCGCAGGGCCAGCGGCGCGAGGTGGCGGAGCGCTACTACGCCGGCCCGGGGCTGATCACGCCGGGCCAGCAGTACTACGACGTCTTCATCGGCCAGCACGAACAGCGGCTGTTCCGGTCCGGCGAGGAAACCGAGCGCGACCAGCAGGGCACCGGCAAGGATCGCTGGCTGGCCAGCGTCGAGACCGGCATCACGCCGAACCTGTCGGTGGCGACTTCGTTCGCGCGGCTGCCGGTCGGCGACAAGGTGCGCGATTTCGGCATGGTGGGCCTGCGCGGCCAGCTGGGCGGATTGTTCGGACGTCTCGACGTCGCCTACGACGATCGGGGCGGCATCGGCGCGGAAGTCAGCGCCTTGACGCGGATCGGCGAAACCA
Source organism: Nevskia sp. (assembly GCF_051860985.1). Taxonomy (NCBI): domain Bacteria; kingdom Pseudomonadati; phylum Pseudomonadota; class Gammaproteobacteria; order Nevskiales; family Nevskiaceae; genus Nevskia; species Nevskia sp. The sequence continues at coordinate 56,775 of NZ_JBIMKV010000003.1, forward strand.
GCTTCTCGCTGCGTCAGGGCTGGTTCTCCGGCTTCGAGAGCGAGGACACGCTGCGCTCCGGCCCGGGCCTGAAGCTGCGCACCGAGGCGCGCGTCGAACAGCCGATGCAGCTCGGCAAGCTGCCGCCGATCAACGGCACCTACCAGCTGCGCTACGACAGCCTGGCGTCCCGGCAGCAGCGCGCCACCGTCAGCGCCCGCCATGCGCTGTTCGTGCTGCCATTCGCCTTTTCCCACACGCTGGACGCGCAGGTGAACGCCGGCGCCCCGGTGGCCGTGCGCGGCAACCTGCTGGCCAGCGCCCGGCTCCGTGCCCGCGACCTGGTTCGTACCAATGTCACCTACAGCGTCGGCCCGCGGCCCCGTATCGACAGTGTGACGGCCGGCTGGCAGCGGCAGGTCGGCCTCAACACACAGCTGCGCGCCGATGCCTCGCAAAGCATCGGCGGCGACCGCAGCACCAGCGTCGTCGGCGGCATTTCGCAGCGCTTCCGGCAAATGCTGGTCAGCAGCTTCGCCGGCTACGGCAGTGGCCAGGGCATGCTGGCCGGCATCAGCACGTTCTTCAGCTTCGGCCGGGGTCCGTCGGGCGGGCCGGTGATGCGGGCGGATTCGATGGCTTCGGGCGGCGTCGTCGGCGCCCGGGCGTTTCTCGACAACGATTCCGACGGCCGCTTCTCGAAAGGCGATGCGCCGCTGGAGAACGTCGGCTTCAGCGGCAGCGCCAGAACCATCCGCACGCGCGCCGATGGCTACGCCCTGCTGCCGGGCGCTAGCGCCTATCAGAGCGCGGCGCTGCGGCTGGACGAATCGACGCTCGATGATCCTTACTGGGTGGCCGCCGTGCCGGGTTACCGCGCGGTGGCGCGTCCCGGCCGCGTCACCGTGCTGGATTTCCCGGTAACGCCGACCGGCGAGGTGCAAGGTACGGTGTACCTGCGCAAGGGCGATGCGAAGACGGCGGTCTCCAACGTCCGCATGATGCTGATCACCGCGACCGGCCGCGTGCAGGCCGAGGTCAAGACCGATTACGACGGCTACTACCTGTTCGAACGGGTCCCGCCCGGCGACTACCGGGTGACGATCGACCCGGACCAGATGATCCGCCAGCGGCTGGTCATCGGCGAGCCGAAGGCCGTGCTGCTGAAGCCCGGCCAGACCAACGACATCCGCGGCATCGACCTGGTGATCGAACGCCTGCCGTTCGAGGAAGCACGGGTATCGCCGGAATCCACGCTACTGGGCGCGCCGTCGGCGGACGCCTTGCCCGGGGCCTTCACGCAACGAGTTCATCCATGAACCCTTCCATCCAACGCTTTCTGCTGGTCATTGGCCTCGTGCTGTCCGGCACGGCGCTCGCCCAGGGCAATTCAGCCTTCCCACCGGCCGGCGGCATCGGCGGGCCCGGCCGGATCGGCGCGACGCAGTTCGCCAACCTGCAGGTCGAAGTGCTCGAGGAGATCGACTTCGGGCGCGTGGTCTCCAACCGCCAGCAAGCCGGCACCGTACGCCTCGACAGCAACCGCAACGTGCTGGTTACCGGCGGCAGCGACGCCTTGTCGGGCACGCGCAGCATCGCGCGGGTTCGCGTCAAGGGCTCGCCGAACCAGCCGGTGACGGCGCTGCTGCCAGCCACCGTGCAGCTGCAGGGCGCGCGCGGCAGCCTGCAGATGTCGAACTTCCAGGTGTTGCCGAACGCCGTGCAGACGCTGGACGCCTCAGGCCTGGCGACGTTCACGATCGTGTCGACCTTGAACCTGCCGGCCAATGCGTCCGACGGCCGCTACACCACCGATGTGCTCGTCAGCTTCGACTACCAATGACCGCCGCCCTGCGCCCGGGAGACCCGATGATGGCCAACAACCTGCAAGCTCGATCCGGCGCTGCGCCTTTGGGCCGTCGCTTCGCCACCGGTCTGACGCTGACCCTGACGCTGCTGCTGGCCAGTGCACCGGCAGCTCGGCCGGCACGCGCTGCACCGGCAACGCTGCAGACGTCAGCCGACGTCCGCATCATCAAGCCACTCAAGGTCACGCCGACCCAGGATCTGGACTTCGGCTCGCTGGTCGTCGCCAACCTGAACGTGCTGGGTGGCGCCCGCCTGACCCTGTCGCCATCCGGCAACGCCAGCGCCACCGGAGGTCTGCTCACCGTCTGGCTCGCCGCTGGCCGCCATCCGGGCGAGGCCAAGGTGGCCGGCGAGCCGCAGCTGGCCTACGTGGTCAGCGCGCCGGCGAGCATCGACCTGAAATGGGGCAAGAACCTGCTCAGCGTCGAAGACTTCCGCTTCTCGTCGTCGACCAAGGGCGGCAGCGGCGGCAATGGCTACCTGGCCCAGCTCAACGGTTCCGGCAACGACGTGCTGGCGATCGGCGGCACGCTGGTCTTCCCGCCCAGTCTGGTGGGGCTGCTGCTGACACTGCTCAGCAAGTCACTGTCGGTGACCGTGCCGGTCACCGTGCAGTACCAGTAGCCGGGCGCCGGCAACGTCCGCCGCCACCCGCCTAGCCGGCCTGTGTCAGCGGGTCCAGCGTCCGTAACGCTACCGACAGGCCGGCGAAGTCCCGCGCGCCGGCTGCCTGCAGTTCAGCGAGCCGCGCCTGCGCGAATGCGGCGGCGCGTTCGTGACCAGCGAACCAGGCGCTGATGCGGGCCTCGGCATCGTCGCCGTCGACGGCCAGCACAGCAGCCGTGATCCGGCGATGCTGGCGCCAGGCGTCGTCGCGCAGGTTGACCCGTGACAGCGCCTGCCACTTGCCGGCGGTCGGCAGATCGTTGATCGCCGACAGCAGCCACAGCAGGCGGAAGCGCTCGCCGACGCGGAAGTACACCGCCGCTGCCTCGGCCATGCCGACGCCGGCCTGTTCGGCCAGTTCGGCAAGATCCAGCGCTGCGCCCAGCGCCCGCATGTGGGCCAGCCGCCGCGCCAGCGCTTCGGGCAGGCCGTCGTCGAGCATCGCCGTCAGGCTGCGCGTCCAGTCCTCGCGGTAGCCGGGTGGCAGCACCTCGGGCAGCAATGTCTGCAGTTCCGCCACCGGGCCGGCAAAGCGTTCGACCGCCGCCGCCACCGGCTGCGTCGCCCAGCGGCTGGCGGCCAGCCAGCCGGTGACGTGCTTGAGCAGGCCGATCGCCAGGTTCATCAGCCGGTACTGCACGGCGGCCGGCACCTGCAGATCCAGCGCCTCGACGCCGCGCCAGTAAGCATCGCCGCCGACCACCTCGTGCGCGGTGGCATAGGCCTTCACCAGTTCGGCGCGGCCGAGGCCGTGGTCGTCGGCCCACAGCTGGGCGAAGCCGGCGCCCATGCGATTGACCAGCGCGTTCGACAGCACCGTGGCGATGATCTCGCGACGTAGCGGATGGGCCACCAGCGCCTCGCGATAGCCGCCGACCAGCGGCTGCGGAAAGTTCGCCAGCAGATCGCGCGTGAAGAACGGATCGTCCGGCACCGTCGAGGCCAGCACGGCGTCGTACAGCGAGATCTTCGAATAGGCGATCAGCACGCTCAGCTCCGGCCGCGTCAGGCCGACGCCGGCGGCGCGACGACGCTTGATCTCGTCTTCGTCCGGCAGCCCTTCGAGTGCGCGATCGAGCCGGCCTTCGCGTTCCAGCATGCGCATCAGCTCGGCGTGGTCGTCGAGCCGGGCGGCAGCGTTCTGCTGCAGCAGGCTGATGGCCTGGCTCTGCACCTCGTTGTCGCGCAGCACGAAGCGGGCGATGTCCTCGGTCATCGAGGCCAGCAGCGGATCGCGATCCTCGCGGCGCAGCAGCCCGGCGGCCACCAGCGGCGCCAGCGCGATCTTGATGTTGACCTCGCGATCGGAGGTATGGACACCGGCGGCGTTGTCGATGGCATCGGTGTTGATCCGGCCGCCACCGATCGCGCCGTTCTGGGCGTACTCGATGCGGCCGGCCTGGGTGAAGCCGAGGTTGCCGCCCTCGCCGACCACCTTGCAGCGCAGCGCGCCGCCGTTGACGCGGATCGCGTCGTTGGCGCGGTCGCCGACGTCGGCATGGCTCTGCAGGCTGGCCTTCACGTAGGTGCCGATGCCGCCGTTCCACAGCAGGTCGACCGGTGCGGTCAGGATCGCGCGGATCAGCGCCGCCGGGGTCAGCGACTGCGCCTCGATTCCCAGCACCGCGCGCGCCTCCGGACTCAGCTCGATGTGCTTGGCGCTGCGCGGATAGACGCCGCCGCCCCGGGACATCCGTTGCGGGTCGTAGTCCGCCCACGACGAGCGCGGCAGCTCGAACAGCCGGCGGCGCTCGGCAAGGCTGATCGCCGGGTCCGGGTCAGGATCGAGAAAGATGTGGCGATGGTCGAAGGCGGCGACCAGCCGCAATACCGGCGACAGCAGCATGCCGTTGCCGAACACGTCGCCGCTCATGTCGCCGATGCCGACGACGGTGAACGGCTGGCGCTGGATGTCGATCCCCGGGGTCATCTCGCGGAAGTGCCGCTTCACCGATTCCCAGGCACCGCGCGCGGTGATGCCCATGCGCTTGTGGTCGTAGCCGGCGCTGCCGCCGCTGGCGAAGGCATCGCCCAGCCAGAAGCCGTACTCGGCCGATACCGCGTTGGCGTAGTCGGAGAAGGTGGCCGTGCCCTTGTCGGCGGCCACCACGAGGTAGGGATCGTCGCCGTCGTGGCGCACCGTGAGCGCCGGCGGCACGACCGCTGCGCCGACACGGTTGTCAGTCAGATCCAGCAGGCCGCGCAGGAAGCTGCGGTAGCAGGCGATGCCTTGGGCCAGCCAGGCGTCGCGCTGCGCCGGGTCGACCGGCTTCTTGACCACGAAGCCGCCCTTGGCCCCGACCGGCACGATCACCGTGTTCTTGACCTGCTGGGCCTTCATCAGCCCCAGCACCTCGGTGCGGAAATCCTGCCGCCGATCGGACCAGCGCAGCCCGCCGCGCGCCACCCGGCCGCCGCGCAGATGCACGCCTTCCACCTCCGGCGCATAGACCCAGATCTCGAACATAGGCCTCGGCTGCGGCAGTTCGGGAATCTTCGATGGGTCCAGCTTGAGGCTCAGCCAGCGCTTCGGCTGGCCGTCCGCCGTGGTCTGCCAGGCGTTGGTGCGCAGGCTGGCGTTGATCACCGCGACGAAGGCGCGCAGCACCCGGTCGGCATCAAGGCTGGCCACCTCATCCAGCGCCTGGTCGATCGCCTGGGCATGGCCGGCCGCTGCGCCGCTGCGGCTGTCGGCGTCGAGCGCAGGATCGAAACGGGCCTCGAAAGCCGCGACCAGCCGCTGCGCAATCGCCGCGTGCTGGGCCAGGATGTCCTCGATGTACGACTGGCTGAACGGCAGGCCGGTCTGCAGCAGGTACTTGGTCAGCGCCCGCAGGAAAGTCACCTGCCGGGCGTTCAGGCCGGCGCCGAGCACCAGGCGATTGAGCCCGTCGTTCTCAATCTCGCCGCGCCAGACGGCCAGCAGCGCGGCCTCGAAGTAGGCGGCCTGGCGCTCGGGCGGCAGCTCGCAGCCGCCGTGGGTGACATCGAACACCTGCAGCCACTGGCGGGCACCGTCGCGCGGACGGATTTCGGTCGGGTCCTGGCGGGTGATCCGGAAGCCGAAGTTCTCCAGCGTCGGCAGCACGTCGGACAAGGCAATCGGCTGCTCGACCGTGTACAGCCGCAGGCCGGTCGGCCGCGCCCGGCCGTCGTCGCCGACGCTCACCTCCAGCCGCACGGCCAGCGCCGGCACGTCCTCGCGCGTCGCGTCGGCCGTGCCGGCGGTGGCCGGCGCGAGGCCGGCCAGCACGCGGACATCGGCGGCGGCCGCAGCCGCGCTGGCGACTTCGGCGTAGGACAGCGGGAAGGCATCGGCATAGCGGCCAGCCAGCATCGGCTGGTCGAGCAGCGCGTCGCGCAGCTGCTCGCGCCAGCTGCGGGTTTCGGCGATCACCCGCGCTTCGACGGCGGCCGCATCGAGTCCGATCGTGGTGCCGGCCGGCGTGCGCACGATCAGGTGCAGGCGAGTCAGGTCGCCGCGTACCGCCTCGACATTGCGGTCCAGCGCCGTGCCGCCGCAGATCGCCATCAGCGCGCGGCCGATCGCGTCGCGCAGTTCGCGCGAATAGCGCTCGCGCGGCAGGTAGACCAGAAACGAGTAGAAGCGGCCATAGCGGTCGCGGCGCATGAACAGGCGCAGGCCGTGCCGGTCGCGCAGGGCGCGGATGCCGCGACACAGCTGGAACAGCTCGTCCTCGTTGGACTGGAACAGCTCGTCGCGCGGCAGGCCGTGGAGGATGTCGCGCAGCTTCTTGCCGGAGTGCGACTGCTCGCCGAGCCGCGAACGGGCGAGCACGTAATCGGCCTTGGCGCGCACCAGCGGAATCTGCCGCGGCCGGTCGACATAGGCCTCGGTCGAGAACAGGCCCAGCAGCCGCACGGTGCCGACCAGCGCACCGTCCGCATCGAAGCGCTTCACCGAGATCACATCCATCAGCTCGGCGCGGTGGATGGTCGAGCGCAGATTGGCCTTGGTGATCACCACCAGCCGGGTCGAATCGGCGTACTTGTCGAGCTCCGCCTGCGGCGCCACCAGCTCCTGCGCCAGCCACGGCGAATCTGCGCGCAGCAGGCCGAGGCCGGACGCCGCTTCGCGCCGGAAATGCAGGCGGCCATCGGCGCTGCGCTCGGCCTGACTGTCGACCGCGCCGAGGAAGGTGAAGTGACGATCGGCCAGCCAGTCGAGAAAGGCGCGCGCCTCGGCGTAGTCGGCCGCCACGCCGCCGGGCGGCACGCGGGCCAGCTCGGCCGCCAGCGACCGGGTGCGCGCCAGCAGCGCCGGGAAATCGTCGACCACCTGCTGGACGTCGCCAAGTGCGGCCCGGCAGTCCGCTTCGAGGCGCGCGTAGGCGTCCTCCGACGCGAGCGGCTCGAACTCCAGCCGGATCAACGATTCGGCGGCCGCTGCATCGCCGCTACCGTCGTGCACCGCATCGAGCCGGCCATGGGCGTCACGCCCCAGCCGGATCACCGGATGCACGCTCCAGTCGATCGCCGCACCCGTGGCGCGCACGGCGATGCTCAGGGTGTCGACCAGGAACGGCTGGTCGCGGGCCACGGTCTCGATCACCGCCAGCCGCTCGCCAGCGGCCGGCGGCGTGATCCGCACGCGGATCGCATCGCGCGGCCGCTGCTGCGCCAGCGCCAGGTGCTGCCGCGCCATCGCCAGCAGCGCCGCATCGTCGCGCTGGATCAGCGACTCGTAGGTGGCGGTCTCGAAGTAGGCGCGCAGGAACCGGCGGAACAGCCGGGGATCCGCCAGCTCCGTGAAAGTGGACGACGCGGCGCGTGCATCCAGCCGGGCGAGCAGGTCTTCCTGCGCACGGTCGAGGCCCGATTCGGACAGGGACGGCATGGTGCGGGTCTCCTCGGGTGCGGAACGCAGGCAGCGCCCCGCCGCAGGGCCGGAGTATGCCAGCGGCTGCCCGGCGTCCCTCTGCCATCGCTATCGCAGCAGGTGCCGCTCCATGGCATCGGTCGGCGAAGACAGTCCGTCCAGCCGCGACGTGCGGCGCTTCATGAGGCCAGCAGCGCGCTGGACATCGCGCTCGAACCACCGAGCGACCAGCCGCCGTCGACCGGCAGGATCACGCCGCTGACGTAGCTGGCGTCGTCGCTGCACAGCCACTGGGTGACCCGGGCGATTTCCTGCCGGGTGCCCCAGCGGCGCAGCGGCACGCTGTCGGTCCAGGCCTGCGCGGCGGCCGGCGTCGGCGCCAGCCGCTTCATGCCTTCGGTGTCGGCGATCGGGCCGGGCGCGATGGCGTTGACGCGGATGCCCTTCGGTCCCCATTCCATCGCGGCGGTGCGGGTCACCTGATCGATGCCGGCCTTGGCCGCGCAGACGTGGATCTGCATCGGCGTCGGCAGCCAGGACTGCGGCGCGCTGATGTTGACGATCGATGCCCCCGGCTTCTTCAGGTGCGGGAACGCCGCCTTCATGACGTTGAAGCAGCCCAGCAGGTCGATGTCGATGACGGTCTTGAAGCCGTTGGCCGACAGCTGGTCGGCTTCCGACACGAAGTTGCCGGCCGCACCCGAGACCAGCACGTCGATCGCGCCCCATTGCGCCGCCGTTGCCGCCATCGCCGCGTCCAGCGCCTCGATGCTGCGAACGTCGGCGGCAAAGCCGATCGCCTCGCCGCCCTTGGCCTTCAGCGCGGCGACCGCTGCATCGACCTTGTCCTGCTTGCGGCTCAGCACCGCCACCCGGGCGCCGGCCGCGACGAAGCTTTCAGCGATGCCGAAATTGATGCCGGTCGTACCACCGGCGACAAACACCACCTTGTTGCTGAAATTCACGTTGTGCTCCTCGTGCTGGTGCGCGCCGGAATCGCACGCGCTGATGTTCTTGATGATGGTGGGCGAGCAAGGGCTTGCTGGCGGCCGCTCACGTCGGTGCAAGGCACAGCCGGTCGTCGCCGCAGCGTCCAGGACGCGGCGGCCGCACTTTTCGCTCAGCCTGCGGCTGCTTCGGCGCGCGCCTTCAGCGACCGAACAGGCGGCGCTGCGAGATCAGCAGCAGCGGCATGGCGATCAGCTCGATGACGATGGCGAACACCACGAAGCCGTGGCCGACCGCCGACGCCGGGAAACCGAACTGCAGCACCGAGGCCAGCCGGCCGAGGCCGCCGAGAAACACGATCAGCAGCGCGCCGCGCAGGATCGCGGCGTGTCGGGCCAGATCACCCAGGCAGTGCCAGAGCAGCGCGCCAAAGCCGAACCAGACCGCGCCGAGATAGCGGATCTGGCTGTTCAGCAGCGGATCGCCGTACCCCTCTTCAAGCGCCGCGCCGATGGTCTGCTGGGCCTGAAGGCCCAGCACCACGTCGATGGTGCCGGTCAGCAGGGCGATCAGGGCCAGCGCACGGATCGCCGCACGAAATGCCGTCATGGAATGAACTCCGTATCGGGAAGCAGACAGCGCCCGGACAGCCGAGCCGGCCGGGCGGATGCAGGCAGCCGGCACGGCCTGCCCGCCATGAAGCCGCGTATCGGCCAGCGACGGCGGCCTCAATCTGCCAGCAGCACGTACTCGGATTTCGGCGCGCCGCAGGCCATGCACAGCCAGTCTTCGCGTACGTCCTCCCAGCGGGTGCCGGGAGCGATGTTGAATTCCGGCACGCCAAGTTCCTCGTCGTAGATCTCGCCGCACAGCACGCACTGATACTTCCGCCAGGGCTGGGTACTCATGCTTGTTCTCTCCTCGCAGTACCGGCTCAGGCCAGCGTGTAGTTGATCGGGACGTACTTCGGCCCGCAGACGAATTCGGATTCGGCGAACTTGCCGGGCGCAGCCATCGACACCGAGGCCAGCCTCGGCAGCAGCTCTTCCCAGAGGATCTTCATTTCCAGCCGCGCCAGATGCTGGCCGAGACAGATGTGCGGGCCGTAGCCGAAGCCGATGTGGCGGTTCGGCGTGCGCTCCGGATCGAACTTGAACGGCTCGGGGAAAGCGTCCTCGTCGCGGTTGCCGGACACGTACGACAGGTACAGCAGATCGCCCTTCCTGATCTGCTGGCCGCGCAGCACATAGTCCTCGGTGGCCGAGCGCACGAACTGCTGCACGGGGCTGGTCCAGCGGATGGTTTCCTCGACGAAACCCGGAATCAGCGCCGGGTTGTCCTTCACCTTGCGGAAGATGTCCGGGTTCTCGGCCAGGGTCCACATGCCCATCGCCGTGGTCGCCGACGTGGTGTCATGGCCGGCGGTCGAGGCGATCACCAGGTAGCTGATCATGTTGCGTTCGTTCATCGGGCAGCCGCCGACCTTGCCGTTGGCGATCACCGAGGTCAGATCGTTGACCGGGCAGGCCTGCCGGTCGCGGATCATCGATTCGTAGTAGGTCTTGAACTCGCCGTAGACGATGTCCCAGGTCTTGATGATTTCCTGAGGGTCGGTGATGTTCGCGCCCGGCCGGCACAGGTCCGGATCGGCGTAGGTGAATAGCCAATGGGTCAGGTCGAGCATCTTCTGGTGGTCCTGCTTCGGCACGCCGATCAGGGTCAGCACGATTTCCGCCGGATAGCGGAAGGCCAGCTCGGTGGCGAAGTCGGCGCCCTGCCCCTTGGCCAGGAACTCGTCGATGTAGCGGCGTGCCGTTTCCCGGATCTGCGGTTCCAGCTTGGCGATCGCCTGCGGGTAGAAGTGCGGCTGGGTGACGGCGCGATGCTCGGCGTGCTCCGGGTCATCCATGTGCACCAGGGTCTTGAAGATCGTCGGCAGGCCGCCGGTGTAGCTGCGCATCAGCTGCTCGGCCAGCTGCGAGGCCAGGGTCTTCGAGCGGTCGGCGCTGTGGAACAGATGGTCCTGCCGGGTGATCTCGCGAATGTCGTCGTACTTGGTGACGATCCAGTGCGGGTCGTAGCCCGGCACCTCGGCCTTGGCCAGCGGATAGTCCTTGCGCAGCCGCGCAAACAGCGCGTCGATCACTTCGCGCTTGCCGATCCCGAACGTCGCCGGGTTGAACGCCGGGGCAATCAGTTCCACCGGTATGACGGGAGCTGCCATGAGATTTCTCCTTTTCGCACTGGCCACGGCCCGGTTATGAAATCCCGCACCAGAACCGGGCCAGCTCCTGGACAGGTGCCCGAGACCGGGCCCGCTATTTATGCGTTTACCTTAAACGCGTTATTGCGTATAAAACAAACGCATTTTTGCGGTGATCTGCCAACTCGTCGTTAAGTTCTTGAATCCGCGTGCGATTAAACTGCTGCGCCGCTCACGCGACAGACGTCACCGAACTGCCACCATGAAAATGCGGGATCTGGAACTGCGAACCGGGGTCAGCCGAGAGGTGATCCGCGTCTACCTGCGCCACGGCCTGATGCCGGAGCCGCAGCGGCCGAAAGCCAACGTGGCCGACTACGGCGAGGAACACGTGCGCAGCGTGCTGGCGATCCGCCAGTTGCAGAAGGAGAAGCGGCTGCCGCTGGAGCGCATCCGCCGGGCGCTCGACGGCGATACCGACGCGCTGCCGGCCGATGCCAGCGCCTTTCCTCATCTGGACAGCCTCATCGCCGCCCGCGCCGGGGTCAACGACGACCAGCTGCCGCTGGCCTCGCTGGCCGCGCGCAATCCGCACGCCGAAGCCGACGCCCGGGCGCTGGCCTCAGTCGGCGCGATCACGCTCATCGAGCATCCGAGCGGCCTGCAGGTCAGCCGCATCGATGCCCAGCTGATCGGCCTGTGGGCGGAAATGCGGGCCGCCGGCTTCACCGAGGAACTCGGCTTCACGCCGGACATCTGCAGGCTGCATGTCGAGGCCGCCGAAACGCTGGCGCACCAGGAACTGGCGATCTTTCTCGATCGCATGGTCGGCCGGCGGCAGGAAGACCCGACTGCCGACATGGCGCAGGCCGCGCTGACCCACCTGCTGAGCTTCTTCGGACTGGTGCGCCTGAAGACGGTGCTGGCCGACCTGCGCCAGCGCGGCCCCGGCTGAGCGCCAGACTTTCTGCCGGTCGGCGGCAGCGGCGACTCGGGGAAGCTTCCGTCCCCACCCAACAAAGCTCCGACATGAACGAAGCCTGGATCATTGATGCCTGCCGCACGCCGCGCGCGATCGGCAAGGCCGGCAAGGGCGCCTACACCGGCATCCATCCGCAGCGCCTCGGCGCCACCGTGCTCAAGGCACTGGCCGAGCGCAACCGCCTGAACACCGCCGAGGTCGACGACATCATCTGGGCAACCAGCTCGCAGCGCGGCCAGCAGGGCGGCGACCTGGGCCGCATGTCGGCGCTCGACGCCGGCTACGACCCGCGCGCCAGCGGCGTGACCCTGGACCGCTTCTGCGGCTCCGGCATCACCAGCGTCAACCTGGCCGCCGCCTCGGTGCTGTCGGGCATGGAAGACTGCGTGATCGCCGGCGGCACCGAGATGATGTCGAACTACGGCTTCGGCGGTAACGACCTGCCGGCCTTCCTCGACAACGGCAACCTGCACCTGCGCGAACTGCATCCCCAGCCGCACCAGGGCGTCTGCGCCGACGTGGTCGCCGCGCTCGAAGGCATCGGCCGCGAGGACTGCGACCGTCTCGGCTACGTCAGCCAGCAGCGCGCCGCTGCGGCGATCGCCGAAGGCCGCTTCGCGAAAAGCCTGGTGCCGGTCTACCGCGACGACGGCTCGCTGGCGCTGGACCGCGACGAATACCCGCGCGCCGGCACCACGCTGGACAGCCTCGCCCAGCTGAAGCCGGCCTTCGGCGCGTTCGCCGACCGCCCGCTCGACGAAGCCGGCACCACCTATCGCCAGCTGGTGCAGGCGCTCTACCCGGACCTGCAGTTCGAGCCGATCCACCACGCCGGCAACTCCTCCGGCGTCGTCGATGGCGCCGCAGCCCTGCTGCTGGCCTCGCCAGCCTATGCGCGCAAGCAGGGCTGGACGCCACGGGCCCGGGTGATCGCCACCGCCAACGTCGGCGATTCGCCGACCCTGATGCTCAATGCGCCGGTGCCGGCCGCGCGCAAGGTGCTGGCCAAGGCCGGGCTGACGGTCGACGACATCGACCTGTTCGAGATCAACGAAGCCTTCGCCGTGGTCGCCGAGAAGTTCATTCGCGACCTGAAGCTCGATCGCGACAAGGTCAACGTCAACGGCGGCTCGATCGCGCTCGGCCATCCGATCGGCGCAACCGGCGCGATCCTGATCGGCACCGTGCTCGACGAACTGGAGCGCCGCAACCTGCGGCGCGGCCTGGTGACCATGTGCGCGGCCGGCGGCATGGCCCCGGCGATCATCATCGAGCGCCTCTGAAGCCAGCACGGCCGACGATGCGCCTGCTCCGGCAGCAGGCGCATCGTCGGCAGCACGCGCGGGGTCAGGCCCAGCGCGCCAGCGTCAGCACCAGCGCCCAGCCGAGCGCGATCAGCGCGCCGAGCCAGATCAGCAGCGCCGGCCACAGGCCGCTACCGATCAGCAGCACGCCCGGCGCCAGCACCAGCGCGGTCAGCAGCTGTCGTGGCCGGCGTGCCAGTGGCGGTGTGGCGGTGGCGCTGCCGCGCCGGCTGCGCAGGCGCTTGGGATCGCGGTAGCCGATCAGGATCAGCGGCAGCAGGCTCAAGAGCAGCGCGATGCCGGCAGCGGTTGCGGTCAGGCTCATGCGGTCTGCGCGCCTTCAGTGGTGGTCGTGGCAACCGCTTCGGCGGCCGGCGGGCGCGTGGCGCTGCGCAGACACAGCAGCCCGCCCAGCAGCACGGCGATGTCGACCGCGATCACCGTGATCAGGCCCTGCCCGGCCGCCGTGATCCAGCCCGGCCCGCCGGACCAGCCGCGCAGCGCCGGCGTCAGCACCATCAGCACGCCGGTGATGCCGAGCAGGCTGCGGCGCAGCCGGTCGGCATCGCGCAGCCGCCAGGCCAGCAGGCTGGCGACGGCAACGCCAGCGATGAAGCCGGTGTTCTGCGCGGCATGGAGGTCAAGCCCCAGCGGCGGCGCCAGGAAGCGCGCGACCGGCACAGCCGCCAGCGCCAGCGGCAGGCCATAGCCGACCCAGCCGGTGGCGCGCGCCAGCGGCTGCCAGGCCGGCTCGGCGGCGCGCCGGGTGGTCCACAGCAGCAGGCCGGTCAAGGTCACGTATGCGCCGGCAAAGCCGAGCGCGAACCACACGGCCTTGCTCCACAGGCCGGCGAAATTGCCGAAGTGCAGCGGCGCCATCAGCGAGAACAGGTCGTTGCCGAGCGACGGCACCAGACCAAACGTCGGCTTCTGCTGGATGAAAGCACCGGTGGCGCCGTTGTAGGTGTAGGTCGCACCGTTGAGCTTGCCGTCGGGCGCGAACATCGACACCGTCACCAGCGCGTCGGCGCGGCCGTAGTGCTCGATCGACACGAAGCCGGCATCGCCGTCGGCGCGGCGGCGGGCATCGGCCAGCATGGCGTCGAGATCCACGAACGGGGCTGGCGTCGCGTCCTCTTTCGCGGGCGTGCCGACCACGGTTTCGATCATCTTCTGCTGGTCGCCGCCGAAGGCGACCATGGCGATCGCCGGAATGCCGAACGAGCCGGCGAAGCTGAAGAAGCTGCCGGTGAACGCCAGCACGAACGCGAACGGCAGGTTCCAGGTGCCGGCGATCACGTGGGCATCGCGCTGCACCAGCAGTGGCTCGCGATGGCGGCGCAGGGTGAACAGCTCGCGGATCAGGTGGCGGTGCACCAGAAAGCCGGTGACGGCCGCCAGCAACATCGCCAGGCCAAGCACGCCGGTCAGCAGCAGACCCCAGGGGTCCGGCAGGTGCAGGCTGACGTGCAGTTCGACGAAGAAATCAGCCAGCGCCGACGGCAGGTTGCGGGCCCGGATCTCGTCGCTCCAGCCTTCTCGGCGATCGAGCACGGCAAGCGTCGCCGGATCGAGGTCGAACTCCACGCCGCGGTCCATCGGCTGCGCTTCGCCGGCGCGCTGGTCGTGCTTGTGGAAGAAGCTGCGGATGCGGCCGGCGGTGTCCGGGAAGAAGAAGGTGTCTTCGTGGAACTCGGCCGGCACCTCGGCGGCCAGCCGCTTGAGCGCGGCATCGAGCCCGCGTTCGGGCAGCGCGGCGCTGGCCGGTGCCGGCAGCGGCGCCGACCAGGTGCCGATCTCGCTGGCGAACACCGACACCACGCCGGTCAGGATCACCGCGTACAGCAGCAGGCCGAGGCCCACCGCGCTCCAGCCGTGAATGGCCAGCAGTTCCTTGGTGCGGGTCTGCGACAGGGCGATCACGGCGCCGCTCCACCGGCGTCATGACCGCTGCCCTGCCCGGCCGCGTCCGGCGCGGCGAGCAGGTGCCGGGCGATCATTCCGGCATGGCCGGCGACCAGCAGCAGCGCCACCAGCCAGGCGCGGCCAAGCCGGTGGTCGAGCATCAGGTAGAAGAACAGCGCGGCCCAGATCACCGGGAACAGCACGATCGGCAGCACCATGTTGTCGATCCTGGCCGGGCCTTCCGGCAGCCACAGCGCGCCGCCGGTCATCACCAGCGCCGCCGCGATGAAGCAGACCGGCCCGGCCAGGATGCCGCGCAACCAGGCGCGGGGAATGTGCAGCGATGGACGCATTGCAGGTGTCGAGCCCATGGTTCGGATCGGGTGAAAGGAATTCTCGGTTGAAACCAGCGTCTGCCGCGCGCTAGAACCGTGCCCGCAGCGCCAGCACGGCGCTGCGCGGCTCGCCGTAGAAGTTCTGGCGGGCGGCGATGCTGACCTTCTCGTAGTACTTCTCGTCGAGCAGGTTGCTGACCGTCAGGTTGGCGCTCCAGTGCCGGTTCAGCTCGTAGCCGAGCTGGGCCGACAGCACGGTGTAGGCATCGGCGACGAAGCGCACCGGGCTGGCCGCGCTCGGCTGGCTGTAGAACGAACTGACCGCCCGCAGCCCACCGCCAAGGCTCAGACCCTGCAGCGGTCCGCTGTCGACCCGGTACGAGGTCCACAGGTTGCCCGAGTGACGCGGCGTGAACGGCGCGAACGCCTGCCCTTGCTGCGCGGCCGTGCCGACCCGGTGTTCGGTATCGACATTGGTGTAGCCGACGCTCAGGTTCCAGCCGGGCAGCAGCAGGCCGGTCAGCTCGAATTCGAAGCCCTGGCTGCGTACCTCGCCGGACGGCACCGACAGCCGCGAGTCGTTGGGATCGGCGATCGCACGGTTGCGGTCCTCGAGCCGGAACAGCGCGAACTGGGCCACCAGCCGCTGCTGCAGCAGCTCGGCCTTCAGGCCGGTCTCGTACTGCCGGCCGGTGCGCGGCTTGATCTGCTCGCCACTCGCCTGCACCGCGTTCTGCGGCTGGAAGATGTCGGCGTAGCTGGCGTACAGCGACAGCGGCTCGATGAGGTCGTAGATCACCGCGAAGAACGGCGTCAGCTGGCCGTCGACCGCATAGTCGGAAATCGACGCGCCGGTGCCGACGTTCCGGCTGCGCGACTGCCACCAGCTGATCCGGCCGCCCGCCACCAGGGTCAGCGGATCGAGCACCCGCGCCCGCAGCTGCGCGTAGCCGCCGAACTGCGTGGTGTCAGTCTTGTCGGCCGCCGTGTACGGCATCGCCGGCTCGCTGATCGCATGGTCGGGATCGAAGACATCCTGGCGCGTGACGTTGGTGAAGGCCGAGGTGTAGTTGTTCTGCTCCTGGTCACGCCAGTTGGCGCCGACGATCAGGTTGTGGGTATGGCCGCCAAGGTCGAACGGCAGGCTGGCATAGGCATCGGCGCTGAGGTTCTGGCGGTCGGCGGTGTAGACGCCGGTCTGGATCGCCGTTTCGCCCTCGGCGTCGATCGCGCTGTTGGCGCGCGCCACCTTGTAGAGCATGCGGCGATCGAGGCGGCGGACCGCGAACTTCAGCTCGCCGCCGCCGTCCAGCCGGTGTTCCAGTTCGACGAACAGGTCCTCGGTCTTCGGCACCAGCTCGTTCCAGTCGGCACCGATGAAGGTCGATCGCGGCACGTCGACCAGCCGGCCATCGAGGTAGGCCGGCAGGCCCTGGTTGATGACCGAATCGACGCGCTGCAACAGGCCGCCGACCGACACCGTGGTGCCGGGCGCCAGGTCGTACTCGATCGTGCCGTAGCCGGTCTTCTTCTGGGCGTTGATGACGTCGATGTAGGAATCGCGCGTCTCGTGGACGACCACGCCGCGCGCCCGCAGCGCGCCGTCGGCGGTCAGCGGCGTGCTGCCGTCGACTTCGGCGCGATACAGATCCCAGGAGCCGACCGTGACCGCGCCGCTCAGCGCCGCCTTCGGCAAGGCGCGCTTGCGGACCAGGTTCAGCGAGGCGCCCGGTTCGCCGGCGCCCTGGAACAGCCCGCCCGGACCGCGCAGCAGTTCGATGCGCTCGTAGACCGCCGGATCGGTGTCGACGATGTTGCCGGAACTGCCGAACGGCAGACCATCGAGCTGGATCGAGTCGACCTGATAGCCGCGCACGAAGTAGCTGTTGAACAGCCCCGCCGCGTCAAAGCGCTGCACGGTGACGCCGGTGGTGAATTTCAGGGCTTCGGCGATGTTGACGATGTTCTGGTCATCGAGCCGCTGGCGGGTGACGACGCTCGCCGACTGCGGCGTCTCGCGGATCGACTGCGCGGTCTTGCCGAGGCTCAGGTCGCCGACATAGCCGTCGTCGGGCCGCTCGGCCGTGACCTGCACCGGCGCCAGCGTGACCGCCGTTTCGGCAGCCGTCGGCGGCGCCGTCTCGGCGGGCACTTCAGCCGGGTCGGCGGCGGCGGTCTCGGCCAGCACCGGTCCGGCGGCGGATGCCAGCAGCACGGCAAGGCTCAGGGTCTTGTTCACGCTCACGTCGGTCAGCGTCCTTCTGGGCAGGTGGCTGGCTGGCGAAGGGCTGGCTGGTGGAGGAATGGCGACGGCGGGATGCCGTCGCAGGAGCGAAATCAGAGGGAATCGGCAATGTGTGTGACCGGCGAAGTGGCCAGGGGCTGCGCGCCAGACGCTGCAGCCACAGCGGGCGCCAGCTCAGCGTGAAGGCCAGCAGCGGTGCGGCGACGCTCAGCTGCAGCAGCCACAGCACGACGCCGAAGGCCACGCCGTCGCGCGCCAGGCAGGCGGCCAGCGACAGGGCCAGCGCGAAGCCGGCCAGCCCCCGCCGGGCGCGACGATGTGGCGGCTGCTGGCCGTGTCCAGGCAGCACCTGTTGCCAGTGCCGCGACTGGCTCAGCGCCAGCAGCGCGAAGCCGGCGTAGGCCGCCGCCAGTGCGGCCAGCAACAGCAGGCCGTCAACCATGCTTCACCTGGCCGATCGGAGCGGCTGGCGATCCGTCGCGCAGCCAGGCTGGCCGGTCGCGCAGGCGCCACCGCGCCAGCCCGGCGCCGGCAGCGGCCAGCAGCAGCACGGCATCCATGCCGAGCGCGGCCTGCTGCGCCGGCACATCGGTGAACAGCACCACACCGGTGGCGCGCACATCCAGCAGCGCGGCCAGCGCCGACAGCAGCGCGATCACGGCGGTCTGCTCGCGCCAGCCCTGACGCGGCCGCCCGGTGGCGTGCGCGAAGCCGGCCAGCCAGGCCGCGTAGAAGACCCGCACTTCGAGCCCCGCGCGATCCACGCCCAGCCACTGCGCGTCCGGTGGCAGCAGCTGGTTGGCCACGAAGAACGCCAAGGTCGCGATGACGATGCCGGTGACGCTGCCGATGGTCAGCGCCTCGACGATCCGCACGCCTTTCAGGCCCTTCTTCAGATGGCTGGCCCGACGCGCCTCCAGCCAGAACAGGAAGCCGGTGGCGATCATCACGCAGCCGCTCAGGCCGAGCAGGAAATACAGGCCGCGCAGCGCCGCGTGGCGGAACTGCACCAGATGCAGACCGCTGAGCAGGCGCTGGAACGACATCACCGGCGCCGCCTCGAAGCGGCTCAGCACGGCGCCGGTGGCGCCATCGAAATAGATCTGGTCGAGGTTCATCCGCAGGTCGTCGGCCGCGCTGCGGCGCAGCTCGACCACCGCCCGCGCATCGCTCGGATGGTGGACCCGCAGCGTCGACACCTGGCCGCCCCGCCACTGCTGCTGCGCGTGAGCGACCATCGCGTCGAGCGACGCCAGCGATCCCGGCCGGCCGGCCGGCTCGCGGCTGTAGCGGCCGTAGGCCTCGTCGGTGAACGCCTGCTGCGCATCGGCCGCGTCGGCGTAGGCGGTCAGCGGCGCCATCGGGAAATAGATGCCCATGAAGATGATCAGCCCGGACAGCACGATCAGCAGGTGGAACGGCAGCGCCAGCACGCCGCTCAGGTTGTGCAGATCCAGGCTGGCGCGCTGCAGCGACTTGCGCGGCCGGAACAGGAAGAAGTCGGTGATGAGCTTGCGGTGGATGACGACGCCGCTGACCAGCAGCACCAGCATCGCCATCGCCGCCAGGCCGACGAGCCAGTAGCCCAGCTGCCGCCACTTGATGTGCAGCATGTAGTGGAACGGATACAGGAAGCCGGTGCCGCCGAAGCTGCCCGGATCGGCCAGCAGCAGGCCGCTGGCCGGATCGATGTCGCGCCGCTGGCGCTGGCGATCGGCGTCCTGGTACTGCAGGCGGATCACCGGCGTCCGCGTACTCGGCAGGCTGATGCTCCACTGCGGCGAGTCGGCGGCCAGCTGTTGCAGCACCGGCACCACGTCGCGATCCAGCGACACCGGCGCAGTGGCTGCCGCCAGCCGGGTGGCCGGCATCATCCAGCGGTCGATCTCGCGATCGAACACGCTCAGCGAGCCCATCCAGAACATCGCGAACAGCAGGCTGCCGAGCAGCACGCCAGCCCAGGTGTGCAGCCAGCTCATCGATCGTCGGAAGGTTTCGGCCATCGTCTCGGGTACTCGCAGCAGGAATCAGTGGCGCATCAGCCAGGCGCCGGCATGCAGCAGCGCGCTGCCGCCGGCCAGCACCAGCGCCAGCCGGGCCAGCCGCCGTTCGGCGAACGCCCACAGCAGCAGGCCGAGGTAGAGCGGGAAGCCGAGCAGCGCCGCCAGCACCACGGCATCGCTGCGGCTGAACAGGCCGCTGGCCGCCAGCACCCCGCCACCAAGCATCACGGCGGCGGCCGTGAAGGCATAACCGCCGACCACCGCCAGCAGCACCCGGACGCCGACCGCCAAGGCCGGCTGCCAACGGCTGGCGATGCGCGTCCCAGCCTTCGCGGCCGTCGTCATCGGCGGTCGGCCGGCCGCCGCACGCCGGTCACCTGCCCGCCATCGGCGCTGACGGGCGTACGGGCGCTCGGCTGGGCGCGGTTGACGCTGCTGATCAACAGCAGCAACGCGGGAAAGGTGCGGGCTATGAATCGCATGACGGTGCGGACTTCACGTGGAACCGGCGTGACGGCTGCGGCAAGCCGTCACGGCAGAAATGAGGGGTGATCCCAAAAAGCCCGGGCCGCGCCTTTCGGCGACGACCCGGGAGTAGAGAGACCTTTGTGCGAGAAGGTCACTGCTGGCTGCTGGCCACCTCCGCCGGCCGGGTGAAACGATCGAGAACGCCATCGACGGCGCGGCGGAGGTCGGGTGCGGCGAGTCCGCGGCCACCCATGGCCTCGGCCTGCTCGAAAAGGGTCTGGTAGAGGCGCTCGTCGTCGATCGCCGGCAGGATCACCAGCCGCGCATGGCCGGCCAGCCGGGCATCCCAGGCGTCGCGGACCACGGCCCAGTAGTCGCGCGTCGACTGCCAGTAGGCGCGGCCAGGGCCGAAGTCATGGCCGCTGACCCGCGTGTAGACGTTGTGGCCGCGCTCGCGGACCAGCGCCTGCTCGCCGCCGTCGGCCCGCCGCCGGATCTTGAGGTTGTCCTGCTCGTGTACCCAGCCGGTCGGCGTGATCGTCTGGCGATTGACGCCGATCAGCTTGTCGTAGTCGTTGCGGGTGGTCAGCTCGCGGCGCGGCAATGGCCGCCACTCGCTTTCCGACGTCCAGGACGCGGTGCCGGCGGCGTGATCCCAGCGGCCGATGCCGGCGTAGCGGGGGCTGTCATCGACCTGCCAGACCGCCTGCGTCCAGGTGCCGGCGGCCTCGGCCGCCGTCAGCTCGCGGCGCACCCAGGTGTTGTCGCCGGCATAGGCCCACAGCCGGGTGCGCTGGTAGGCCCAGTCCTGTCGCCAGTGCTTGACCACCTGATCGTCGATCACCAGCACGTGCTGCAGCACGATGCGGCTGCCGCTGTCCTCCAGCACCTCGATGAACTCGAAGCCACCGCTGCGGTGCGGGGCATGCGGCGTGTAGCCGGGCGCCAGCGGCACCGGCTCGTCGAACTGGAACGTCACCTGGTATTCGCCGGCCATCGCCAGGATCGCGCGGCGATCGGCCTCGAAGGCGGCGCGGTCGATCACGTTCGCTGCGCGGGTGGTCGGCGGCGCGACCGGGGTCGCCGGCACCGCCGGCCCCTGCAGGCTGCAGGCGGCGAGCAGCAGCGGCGCCAGCCACAGCGGTGTTCGCATCATGTTGCGGGTTGTCAGGGTCATCACGATCTCCGGGAACGGGCAGGCCGGCCGCTCAGAAGCGCAGCCGCAGGTTGGCGCCGACGTTGAAGCCGGGCTGGCTGTAGCGGTCGATCGACGGATCGCCGGCCAGCCGGCCCTGGACGTTGGCGGCCGGCACGATCCGGCGATCGCCGAGGTTGAACAGGCCGAGGTTGACGTCGGCCTGCGGCGACACGCGCCATTCGCCGATCAGGTCGAAGCGCGCCTGTCCGGGCGCCTGGTAGCCCTGCCCGGCGCTGTTGTCGGTGCGGCTGTCCTCGATGCTCATGGTCGCCACCAGTTCGGCCGACACCGGCAGCGCCGACGGCCGCCAGCCGAGGCCGAGCACGCCGGTCAGCGGATCGATCGAGTTCAGCGGCCGGTTGGCCGAGGTGTCGTCGCCCTTGGCCCAGGCCAGCGCGCCGCGCACACGGAACGCGCGCAGCGTCTCCGCGAGCAGCGCGCCGCCCAGCTCGGCCTTGGCTTCGGCGCCGAAGATCCGCACGCGGGTCAGGTTCTGCGACTGGAACACCAGCAGGCCGTCGGCGTTGACGCCTTGCGAAACGAAGCTCTGGATGAACTGGTGGTAGCGGTTGTCGAACAGCGCCAGCGAGGCCGACGCCTCGTCATAGCCGGCGCGCAGGCCGATCTCGAAGCTGTTGCTGGTCTCCGGCTTCAGATCCGGATTCGGGATCGCGGTGTAGCCGAACTGGACGTTGGTGAAGCCGACATTGACATCCGAGTACGGCGGCGCCCGGAAGCCGCGGGCGTAGTTGCCGTAGGCGCTCCAGTGCGGATCGAAGGCCCAGACCAGACCGAGCTTCGGCGACAGCTTGAGCTTGTCCAGCCCGCGCGGCGCGATGCCCGGGTTGTCTTCGATGAAGATGCGGTCCGGACGCGGATCGAGCTTGTAGTAGTCGAGCCGGACGCCGGGAATCACCGTCAGCCGGTCCCAGCGGATGTCGTCCTGCAGGTACAGGCCTGCCTCGATGGTGTGGGTGATCGGAAAGTCGCGGACCGGGAAGGCATCCGGGCCGACCGTGGTGCTGTCGGTGCCGGTGGTCAGGTTGCGTTCGCGGCCGCTGCGCGACTGCGCGGTGCGGATCCGCTCCAGTTCGACGCCGGCCACCCAGCGGTGACCGAACACGCCGGTGTCGGCATGGCCGGTCAGCGTCGATTCGCCGCCGATCACCTGCTGCTTGAACAGCGCGCGCCGCTCGCGTTCGCGCAGGCTGCCGCCGCCGCTGCTGACGCTGCGCGCTTCCCGGGTGTCCTGGCGGGTGCGGCTGTCGTTGAGATAGAGCCGCCACAGCGCGCTGTCGACGGCGCCGAGTTCGAACAGCGTCTGCTCCAGCGCCAGCCGGCTGCGGCTGACCCGGTCATCGGCGTGCAGCGCCGTGGTGCGGGTGGTCGCCGACACCGCACGCACGGCGCTCAGCGCCTCGGTGCGGCTGTCGTCGCGGTAGTGCTCCAAGGTCAGCTTGATCGGCGCATCGCCGGTCTCGCCATGCATCAGCTTGGCCAGCAGGTTCACGCTGCGCGACGCGTGCGGATCGGCCTGCGTGCGGCTGCTGCCGGTGCCGCCCTGGCCGCCCTTGGTCGACAGCTGGTCACCGCTGCGCAGCACGGTCGACAGCAGGCCGCTGACAGCACCGCCGCGCGCGACGATCGTGCTGCCACCGATCCAGGTGTCGTCGGCGCTGGCGTAGCCGCCACGGGCATGGATAGCCAGCCGGTCATCGGCACCGTCGAGGTAGTCGCCCGGATCGCGGGTGGTGAAACTGACCACGCCGCCGAGCGCATCGGAGCCGTACAGGCTGGACGCCGAGCCACGCACGATCTCCACCCGCTTGAGGTTGTCGAGGTCGACGAGATCACGGCCGGCGTTGGCGAAATCGCCGATCGCGAAGCCGTCCGGAATCGGCACGCCGTCGATCTCGACCTGGATGCGGTTGCCGCCGAGGCCGCGGATCGTGAAGCCGCTGCGGCCGAAGCGCGAGCCCTGCATCGGCACGCTGACACCCGGCTCGTAGCGAACCAGATCGGCGATGTTCTCGACCACCTGCCGCTGCATGTCGGCGGCGTCGATCACGGTCACGCTGGCCGGCACTTCGTCGATCTCGCGCGCGTCCTTGCTGGCGCTGACGGTGACGGTGCCCAGTACCGGCGCGTCCGCCCCCGCAGCGCCGCCGGCCCGCGCCAGCAGGTCCAGTTCGGCGGCGCCGGATGCACCGGCCATCGCCAGGGCGCCTGCAACGCCCCATTTGCCCATCGCCATTGAAACGCTCCCTGATGCATCGTTTGGAGGTCTTCGCTGGCTGGCGTGGGTGCGCGCTGGCAACAGACGTTGTGGTGGATATCGGTGTTCATGCGCCGGCCCGCTGGCTGGCCGGCGGATTGCCCGTGTGCTGCAGCGCAAGATCGAGCTGCGCGCGCAATTGCGCATCGTCGCGGAACAGGCGCCGGAACTCGGCCTTGAAGACCGCGACATTCGGATAGCCGACCCGGACCGCGATGTCCGCCGCCGCCCGGCCGTCGACCAGCAGGCGGGCCGCCGCCTGCAACCGCAGCAGGCGCAGGTGATCGAGCGGCGCGATGCCGAAGGCATCGTGGTAGGCGCGGTTGAAGCTCAGATGCGGCAACCGCGCGTGGCGCGCCAGCCGCTGCACGGTCAGCGGCAGCGCGTAGTCGCGTTCCAGCGTCCGCCGCGCGTCGAGCAGGCGATCGGCGATGCGCTCGGCGTCCCGGCTGTCGCGGGCCACCTGGCGGCCGTCCTTCGGCACGGCGTTCAATGCAGGCGCGCCTGCTGCCGCGCGGCCGATGCCGCCAGGCAGTCGCGGGCCAGCAGCTGCGCCTCGATCCAGTCGGCCGCCTCGTCGAGCGTCCGCGCCACGCCGACCGGCAGCGGAATCGCTTCCAGCACCGGCACCGGGGTCTGGCCGTTGGCGACTGCCAGCGTCGGCACGCCGAGCCGGTGCGCGGCGACGATCTCGAACAGCTCGTCGCTAATCACCAGATGGGCGTCCGCCGGCTGCGGCCGGCACTTGATGTAGTTCTCCACCAGCGCGCTGCGCGCCCGGCGGCAGATGCCGGCCTGCGGCGTGTAGACGGTCGACAGCTGGCCGGCCAGGCCGAGCGCGCGGACCAGCCGGGTCGCGACCTCGGGGCCGTCGGTGGAGACGAAGTGCCATTCGGCGCCGAGATCGGCGACCCGCTCGATGATCGCCCGCGCATCCCGGTGCAGCGGCGCGGCGAAGCGCGCGTGCCGGGTGTATTCGCACCAGTAGCGCTCGGCAAGCGCCGGCAGCGCCGGATCGGCTTCGTCGCCGGCGATCTCGACCAGGCATTCGCTCAGCGAACGCTGGTGCAGGTCGGAGCCGTCGATGGCGCTGCGCCAGCGGCGGCCCCGGGAACGGGCGACCGCGTCGAGCGCCAGTCGCACGCCGGCGGCACGGTCGACGAACAGCGATTCGATGTCGCAGACCACCGCGAGCGGCGGCGGCTGCAGGTGTGGCGACGAGGATGAAAGCGACATGCGCAGGCTCCGGCGGAAAACGGGGCTGGCTGTCGCGCCACGGCGGGACTGGCTGCGTGCAGATTAATGCGAACGATTCGCGTTTGCAAATTATTCTCGCGTCAGGATCGATGCCCTGCCCCTGCCATCGCCGGCCTGTCCGCCTCGAATGCGGCTGTACGCAAGCCTCTCGGCAGCCGGCGTTGCCGGTTCTGGAATAATCGCCGCGCACCACCGCTGGCCACCTTGCAGGAACGGTCGGCCAGCGACAGGCAGCCTGATCCCCGAATACCGATTGCGCGGCGCGCCCGCGCCGGAACCATGCCGATGACCACGCCCAGCAAACTCACCGAACGCCGCTGCGTCCCCTGCGAAGGCGGCGTGGCGCCGCTGACCACCGAACAGGCCCGAGAGCTGCTGACCCGGCTCGGCCCGAACTGGCAGCTGTCGGCGGACGGCCGGAAAATCAGCGGCCACTTCGAGTTCAAGAACTATTTCCGCACCACCGCCTTCGTCAATGCCGTGGCCTGGATCGCGATCCACGAAGACCACCATCCGGACATCGCCTTCAGCTACAAGAACTGCGACGTGACGTTCTGGACCCACGCCATCGACGGCCTTTCCGAGAACGACTTCATCTGCGCGGCGAAAGTCGACGCCCTGCTCGCTTGAGCGGCACGGCGGCGGCCGGCGGCCTGCACTGGCGCCTGTGGAGCTGGAACGAGTGGTCGAACGACCTGCTGTACGCGGCGATGCAGCTGCGCAGCGCCATCTTCGTGGTCGAGCAGAACTGCGTGTTCCCGGACATGGACGGCCTCGACCCGGCCTGCACGCACCTGTGCGGCTGCGATGACGACGGCCGGCTGCTGGCCTATGCGCGGCTGCTGGCGCCGGGCGTGAAGCACGAGGATGCGTCGATCGGCCGCGTCGTCACCGCCATCGAGGCGCGCGGCCGGCAGCTGGGCCGGGCGCTGATGCAGGAAGCGCTGCGACTGACCCGCGCGCGTCATCCGGGCGCGGCGGTCAGGATCGGTGCCCAGCAGCACCTGGAACGCTTCTACGGCAGCTTCGGCTTCAAGACGATCAGCACGCCGTACCTCGAAGACGGCATCTGGCACGTCGACATGCGCCTGCCCGGCTGAACGGCCGGCGCGGCTCAGGCCGGCTGCAGCCGCATCAGCATCTGCACCAGCTGGGCCAGCCCGCGCGCTTCCATCTTCTGCATGATGTGGGCGCGATGCAGCTCGACGGTGCGCTCGCTCAAAGCCAGCTCGATGGCGATCACCTTGTTGGCCGCACCGGCCACCAGCCGCCGGGCGATCTCGCGCTCGCGCGGCGTCAGGCCTTCGAAACGGGCGCGAACCTGTTCCAGCCCGCTCAGCTGCTCGCGCAGCCGCTCGTCCTGGTCGAGCGCCTTCTGCACGCGGCGAATCAGCTCGTCATCCTTGAACGGCTTCTGCAGGAAATCGACCGCGCCGGCGCGCATCGCCTCCACCGCCATCGGCACATCGCCGTGGCCGGTGATGAAGATCACCGGAATGCCCCAGCCGCGCCGGTTCAGCTCCTGCTGCAGCTCCAGCCCGCTCATGCGCGGCATGCGGATGTCGAGCACCAGGCAGCCCGGCTGTTCGGGACAGTAGGCCTCGAGAAACGCGCGGGCGTCCGGAAAGCCCTGCGAACGCAGGCCGACCGAGCGCAGCAGCAGGCCGATCGAATCGCGCACCGGCTCCTCGTCATCGACGATGAACACGCGGGTTTCGGCATCACGCATCGCGGACTTCCTCGCGGTTCATGGCGGCCGGCAGCCGCATGATGAATTCGGCGCCGCCGTCGCGGCCGGGCTGGTAACGCAGGTCGCCGTCGTGGGCGCGCATCAGCGACTTGCAGATCGACAGCCCCAGACCCATGCCCTGCGCCTTGGTGGTGAAGAAAGGCTCGAACAGATGGTCCTCGACTTCGCGCCGCAGCCCCGGGCCGCGATCGCGGACGCGGATCTCGACGTTGCCGCCGTCGACCGCCTCGGCCTGCACCTCGATGGCATCGCCCTGCGCCGCCTCGGCCATCGCCTCGATGCCGTTGCGGATCAGGTTCAGCAGCACCTGCTGGATCTGCACGCCGTCGCCGTAGACCGGCGGCAGCGGGCCGTCGATCCGGGTCAGCAGCCGCCAGCCGCGGGCGCGCAGCTCGAATTCCACCAGTCGCGCCACCTCGGCGATCAACGCCGCGCAGTCCAGCGGCTCGCGCACGGCATCGCGGCGGCGGGTCAGATTGCGCAGGCCACGGATCACCTGGCCGGCGCGTTCGGCCTGGGCGGCGATCTTGTCGAGGATGCCGGCCAGCTCGGCCGGATCGCTGTCGCCGGCCAGCACGAAGCGGCGCGCGGCATTGGCGTAGTTGGCGATCGCGGTCAGCGGCTGGTTCACCTCGTGGGCGATGCCGCTGACCATCTCGCCGAGCGTGCCGATGCGCGCGACGTGGGCCAGCCGGGTGCGCAGATCCTCGGCCTCGCGGGTCGCTTCGAACAGCTGGCTGCGGTCGACGATCTCGCAGATCGCCAGCAGCGGTCGGCCCTCGACATCGCGGGCGACGCCGGCATGCAGCAGGGCCGGCAGCGGCCGGCCGTCACCGCGCAGGTACTGGACATCGCGGCTCCAGGTCTCGCCACGGCCGGCGATCACTTCCGACAGCGCGCCCTCGACCACCGCCCGGTCGGCGTCGGCCAGCAGATCGCCGTGATGGCGGCCGCGCAGCGCTTCGGCATCGCGGCCGAGCAGGCTTTCGCAGGCGCGGTTGACGTCGACGATACGGCCCTCGGCATCGAGCAGCGCCAGCGCCGTCGGCGTCTGCTCGAAGATCAGCCGCAGTTCCTCGGTGGTCCGCCGCAGCTCGGCTTCCTGCGCCTTGCGCGCGGTGATGTCACGGAGGATGCCGACGAAGCCGTGCTCGGCGCCGCTGACGAACTCACCGACCGACAGATCGATCGGAAACGTCGATCCATCGCGCCGCCGCGCCACCACTTCGCGGCCGATGCCGATGATCCGCCGCTGGCCGGTGCCGAGGTAGCGGCTCATGTAGCCGTCGTGCTCGTCGCGGTACGGGCCGGGCATCAGGATCGACACCCGCTCGCCCAGCACGTCGGCCTCGCGCCAGCCGAACACCTGCTCGGCGGCCAGATTGAAGCCGGTGATGCGGCCTTCGCGGTCGATCAGCACGATCGGATCGACGGCGGCCGCGAACAGCGCGCCGAATCGGTCCCCGGAAATGGGGCCGTTGCTGGGGCGTGCGGAAGGGCTGGACATGGTCGCGGCGGCGGCGGTGGGCAGGCGGTAACCGCTGCGGATTGTAGCCACCTTGATCCAGGTCAAGGCCACGCCGGCGCCGACAGTCCTCACTGTCGTCCCCTGCCGAGGACTGACCATGATCCCTTGCTGTCGCCCCACTGCCTTCGCCGCCCAGCTCGACGTGCTGGCCGCCGCCACGCCCGCGATCACGGCCCTGATCGACCGCCATCTCGCCGGCCGCCACGAGTGGTGGCCGGGCGAGTTGGTCGACTTCGGCGACGATCCGCAGCTGGCGGCGCTGGGCGCGTTGCGCGACCGTGCACGCGGCCTGCCGGCAGCGGTGAAGGTGTCGGTGATGCTGAACCTGCTGACCGAGGAAGGACTGCCGCACTTCCATCGGATCATCGCCGAGCACGTCGGCAGCCAGGCGATCTGGCAGCGCTGGACCCGGCTGTGGACCGCCGAGGAAGACCGCCACGGCAACGTGCTGCGCGACTACGCCCGCGATGCCGCACTGTTCGCGCCAGCCGCGCTCGACCGCCTGCAGTTCGGCTTCCTGCGCGATGGCTTCGATCCCGAATGGGCAGGCAGCCCGTACCGGCTGCTGGCCTACACCAGCCTGCAGGAACGGGCCACGCAGATCTCGCACGCCAATACCGCGCGGCTGGCTGCCGCCCACGACCCGCTGCTGCAGACGGTGCTGGCCCGGCTGGCCGGCGACGAGGCGCGCCATTGCGCGTTCTATCGCGATGCCTTCGCGCTGGCGCTGGCCGCTGATCCCGACGCCGCACTGCTGGAACTGGCCGATGTGGCGCCGGCGCTGTCGATGCCGGGCAGCACCATCATGGGCTTTCAGATGATGGCGGAGGTCGAGCGCCAGGCCGGCGTCTTCGGCCCCCGCCAGTACGCGGCGCTGGTCGACGAATCGCTGAACCACTGGGGCATCGCGCGCATCGAGCCGCACGGCGGCGAGGCGCGGCGCGCGCGCGACCGGCTGATGGCGCTGCCGGCGCGGCTCGATGCGCTGGCCGGGCGGCTGGAGCAGCGCCGGCACCTGAAGACCTACGCCTTCGATTTCCTGCGGCCGCCGCTGGCGCCGCTCGCCTGAGGCGGGCGTCGAACGGACGGCAATTGAAACAACACCGCCGCGCCGATCAGGGCGCGGCGGTGGCTGGTGGGACAGCCGGATCAGAAGCGGTACGAAACCGTGGCGCCGTAGGCCAGCGGATTGATTCTGACCTTGCCGATCGGCGCGCCGTCGACGCTGGCATCCGGTTCGATCTGCAGATAGCGCAGGTCGGCACCGACGGCCCAGTCGGCATTGACATGCCAATCCACGCCCAGCTGCGCCGCAACACCCCAGGTGTTCGAAAGCTGCAGGCGCGCGCCAGGCAGCGCTTCGCGGAAGAACAGCGTGCGATTGACGCCGACGCCGATGTAGGGATCGACGCGGCCATCGGCCAGCGGGTGGTATTGCAGGCCGAGCACCGGCGGCAGGTGCTGGGTGGAGGCCACGCGGCTGCCATTGATGGCGATGCCCTGGGTCACCGGCAGCGCCGCCAGCAGGTCGAGGCTCAGCTGCCGGCAGATCCGGTAGTCGACATTGAAGGTCACCGCCGCCTTGCTGCGCACGGTGATGTCGCCGGCAGCGGTGTCGTTGTGGCCACCGACCGGATCGACGACATGGCCGCCAAGCCGCAGCGACCACGGACGGGCCTCGTCGAAACAGGCGGCGTGGCTGGCGATCGGCGTCAGCAGCAGGGCGCTGGCGAGCAGCGGAAGCAAGGTCTTGGCAGTCATGGTCGGGGTCTTCAGACAGGCATCGGACTGATGTCGAAGCCATCGTCGCCGCCGGCCGTCACGGCCGCCTTGACCCTGGTCATTGCAAGTGCGAAACGGTCTGCCGGCACGCCGATCGCGGGCCAAAAAAAGGCGGCCACGCGGGCCGCCGAATCACGGGATGGCCGCAGGGACGGCCATCGAGGGGAGAACGTCTTCGCCGGCTCAGGCCACCGAATCGGAACGATGGCGGCCGAGCGGCAGCCGCCGTTCGCGCTTCGGGCGCGCTTCGGAGGCCAGATCGAAATCGGCCGGCTTGATCAGTAGCACGTCGCAGCTCAGCCGCCGCAGCAGGGCCTCGGCAGTGGAGCCGAACAGCAGGCGGTCGATCGCCGGGTGATAGGTGGAGCCGATCACCACGAGATCGATCGCGTTCTGCGCCGCCAGCGTGGCAATGCCATCGGCCGGCTCCAGCCGGCGGGTGCGCAGCACCTGCGCCGGCCGCAGCTGGTGGCGGCTGGCGAAGCGCTTCAGCTGCTCGGCATGGGCGCCGTCCATCAGCTCCCAGGTGTTGGCGATGAAGCCGGCGTCGTAGCTGCCGAGCGGCAGGCAAGAGAACACCGAGCCGAGGTGCAGGCTGCTGCTGTCGCCGACCAGGCAGGCGCGTGCGGCGGCCAGCAGCTGGTCGTTGAGGGCGCCGGCAGCGCCGTTGATCGAGACATCGACCGCTGCCATCACCCGGCGCGGCTCCAGCGCCGAGCGCGGATGCACCAGCATCAGCGGCGCGGCGGCCAGACGAATCAGCTTCCAGTCGACACTCGACGGCCGCAGCCGGCCGGCTTCGGCGTCGGTGACCGGTTCGCAGTCGATGTCCTTGATCACCAGGTCCGGCCGCAGCGCCCGGATGCGCGCGACGATCGCCCGGGCCGGATCGCGCGCCCAGCTGACATCGCATTCCACGCGCAGGCCGTTGTCGGCCAGACCCCGGGCGACATCGGCCAGCGCCTTCATGCGCTCGTCGAGGAAATCGCGGCGTGCGCGGTCGGCGACCTCGACGCCGAACACGGTGCCGGCGTAGTCGATCGGCTCGTAGTGATCGAAGATTTCCAGATGCAGCGTCGCACCGCTGCGGTGGGCATAGGCCATGGCCCGGTGCAGCGCCGGCCCCGGACGGGCATCGGGGGCCATCAGCACCAGGATGGTTCGCAGCGTGTTCATCGGGCAGCACCGGTTGCGGATTTCGATGGCTTGAGTTTCAGCATCCGAGGCCGGCAGTGCGTTGATCCAGGTCAAAGCGGTGGCGAGGCCTGAGGCCGATCCTGCACGCCATCAACGCAGGGGATCGGCCATGGCAGACGACAGCGGCACCGCAGCACCAGCAATTCACTACGAGGACCGGGCAGTTCGCGGCTTTGCCGTGATGACCGTGGTCTGGGGGATCATCGGCATGACGGTCGGCGTCTGGCTGGCCGCCCAGCTGATGTGGCCGGCGCTGAACTTCGACACGCCCTGGCTCACCTACAGCCGCCTGCGGCCGCTGCATACCAATGCGGTGATCTTCGCGTTCGGCGGCAGCGCCCTGTTCGCCTCCAGCTACTGGTGCGTGCAGCGCACCTGCCGTACCGCGCTGTTCCTGCCGAAGCTCGCCGACTTCACGTTCTGGGGCTGGATGCTGGTCATCGTGCTGGCCGCCATCACCTTGCCGCTGGGCATCACCCAGAGCAAGGAGTACGCCGAACTGGAGTGGCCGATCGACATCCTGATCGCCATCGTCTGGGTCGCTTACGGCGTGGTGTTCTTCGGCACCATCGCGAAAAGAACGGTCAGCCACATCTACGTGGCCAACTGGTTCTTCGGCGCCTTCATCATCGCCGTGGCGCTGCTGCACATCGTCAACAGCGTGGCGATCCCGATCAGCTGGACCAAGTCCTACTCCGCCTACAGTGGCGCCACCGATGCGATGGTGCAGTGGTGGTACGGCCACAACGCGGTCGGCTTTTTCCTGACCGCCGGCTTCCTCGGGATGATGTACTACTTCGTGCCCAAGCAGGTCGGCAAGCCGATCTACTCGTACCGGCTGTCGATCGTCCACTTCTGGGCGCTGATCGCGGTCTACATGTGGGCCGGCCCGCATCACCTCCACTACACCGCGCTGCCGGATTGGGTGCAGTCGATCGGCATGGTGTTCTCGCTGATCCTGCTGGCGCCGAGCTGGGGCGGCATGATCAATGGCGTGATGACGCTCAGCGGCGCCTGGCACAAGCTGCGCGAAGACCCGATCCTGAAGTTCCTGATCGTGTCCTTGAGCTTCTACGGCATGTCGACCTTCGAAGGTCCGATGATGTCGATCAAGACCGTCAACGCGCTCAGCCACTACACCGACTGGGGCATCGGCCACGTGCATTCCGGCGCGCTCGGCTGGGTGGCGATGATCTCCATCGGCTCGATGTACGCGCTGATTCCACGCGCCTTCAACCGGCCGGCGATGCACTCCATTCCGGCCATCAACCTGCATTTCTGGATGTCCACCGTCGGCACCGTGATGTACATCACCGCGATGTGGAGTGCCGGCCTGATGCAGGGCCTGATGTGGAGAGCCACCGAAGCTGACGGCACCCTGACCTACAGCTTCGTCGAGTCGCTGAAGGCCACCTACCCGTTCTACGCGGTGCGCCTGGCCGGCGGCCTGATGTTCCTCGGCGGCATGCTCGTGATGGCCTGGAACGTCTGGAAAACCCTCGCCCGACCGGCCGAGCGCGTCCCCACCCTTGTCGCCGCGCCGGCCCAGGAGTCGCACGCATGAAACACGAATTCATCGAGAAGAACGTCGGCTGGCTGGCCGTGCTGACGGCGGTCGCGATCAGCTTCGGCGGCCTGGCGGAGATCGTGCCGCTGATGAACGACAAGGCGGCCGTCACCGCCGAACCCGGCATGCCGCTGCGCAGCGCACTCGAAGTGGCCGGCCGCGATGTCTACATCCGCGAAGGCTGCTACGGCTGCCATTCGCAGATGGTCCGCACCTTGGCCGAGGAAGTGCTGCGCTACGGCCCGGCGTCGACGGCCGGCGAATCGGTCTGGGATCACCCGTTCCAGTGGGGCTCCAAGCGCACCGGGCCGGATCTGGCCCGGGTCGGCGGCCGCTACAACGACGAGTGGCATCGCATCCACCTGAACAACCCGCGTGACGTGGTGCCGGAATCGAACATGCCGGGCTATCCCTGGCTGGCCGAGGAAGGCTTCGAACCCGGCGAGGTGCCGGCGATGATGCGGGCGCTGAAAACCGTCGGCGTGCCGTTCGACGACGCGGCGATCGCCAAGGCCGATGCCGATGTCGCCGGCAAGACCAAGGCCGATGCGGTGATCGCCTTCCTGCAGTCGCTCAAGTTCCCGAAGCCGGCTGCGGCGGTTGCCAGCGCGGGGGCCCGGCCATGATCAGCGGCCTGTTCACCCTGGCTGCCATCGGCAGCTTCATCGGCGTCTGCTGGTGGGCCTCCGCCCGCCGCAACGCCGCCCGTTTCGACGAGGCCGCCCAGCTGCCGCTGGTCGACGAGCCCGCCACCGTGAAGGCCGCGCCGGCACCCGCCTGCTGCTGCCGGGAGTCGCAGTCATGAGTCCGTTCTGGAGTGCTTTCGTCATCGTGATCTCGGTGGCGATGATGATCGCCTGCCTGTGGCTCTTGTTCGCCAACGCCAAGGGTGTGCCCGGCCAGACCGGCGAGCACGTCTGGGACGACGACCTGCGCGAGTACAACAACCCGCTGCCGCGCTGGTGGCTGAACCTGTTCGTGCTGACCGTGCTGTTCGCCGCCGGCTACCTGGCGTTCTATCCGGGGCTCGGCAACCTGTCCGGCCGACTCGGCTGGACCTCGCGCGGCCAGATGGAAGCCGATCTCGCGCGCATCACCGCCAGCCGGTATGCGGCGTTCAAGGCGCTGGACGGCAAGTCGATCCCGGAGCTGGCGCAGGACCCGGCGGCGCTGTCGCTGGGCCGCGCGGTGTTCATGGCCAACTGCGCCGGCTGCCACGGCGCCGACGCCCGGGGCGCGATCGGCTTTCCGAACCTGACCGATGGCGACTGGAAGTTCGGCGGCACGCCGGAAGCCATCGTCGCCAGCATCAGCCACGGCCGCACCGCAGTGATGCCGCCGCTGAACGGCACGCTGTCCGCCCAGGAACTGCAGGACCTGATCGACTTCGTGCCGTTCTGGTCGGACGACACGCTGCCGGTGCGCAAGCGCGAGGCCGGCCTGAAGCAGTTCGCCGCCCGCTGTTCCGGCTGCCACGGCGCCGATGGCCGCGGCCTGACCGCGCTCGGCAGCCCGAACCTGACCGACGACATCTGGCTCTACGGCGGCGGTCGCGAAAAGGTGCGGCAGGCCATCCTGTTCGGCCGCAGCGGCCAGATGCCGGCGCATGAGCAACTGCTGGATGCCGACGAGATCCGGGTCGTCGCGGCCTGGGTCTACGGCCAGTCGACCCACGACGGCGCCGCCCGGTGAACGCCGGCCCGCGTGACCTGGCCGAGCGCCCGCGCCTGCTGCGTGGCGCGGTGGTGGTCTGGTCGGCGTTCGTCGGCGCGGTGCTGCTGACCGCGCTGCTGGCGCTGGCACCCGATGCCTGGCTGCTGCCGCCGGTGCACATGCGCGATCAGGCCTTGATGTTCCTGGTGCTGTGGCTGGCCTCGACCGTGCCGGCCGGATTCGCGGCGCTGCTGCTGGCGCCACGCAAGGAGGGTTGAACCGTGTCCTGCAAGGAGAAGGCGGCGTTCGAGCGGCGCTCGGCTGCGGCCAGGCCGGCGGTCACCGAATCGGTGCTGATGTATCAGGCGTCGACCAAGATCCAGTCGCGCAGCGCCCACGGCCGTTATGCGCGCCTGCGGGTGATCGCCACCGTCGCGCTGCTCGGCCTGTACTACCTGGTGCCCTGGCTGAGCTGGCACGGCCAGCCGCTGGTGCTGTTCGATCTGCCGCACCGGCGCTTCCACATCCTCGGCCTGACGCTGGTGCCGCAGGACCTGCTGCTGCTGACCGCGCTGCTATTGCTGGCGGCGCTGACCTTGTTCCTGTTCACCTCGCTGGCCGGCCGGCTGTGGTGCGGCTACGCCTGCCCGCAGACGGTCTGGACCGAAGCCTTCCTGTGGATCGAGCAGGCCTTCGAAGGCGACCGCCATCAGCGGCTGCGGCTGGACCGCGCGCCGTGGCACCGCGAGAAACTGCTCAGGCGCGGCGGCAAGCACCTGGCCTGGGCGCTGTTCGGCCTGTTCACGGGTTTGAGCTTCGTCGCCTACTTCGTGCCGGCCCGCGAGCTGTTCCCGGCCCTGCTGGCCGGAACCTTGAGCGGCTGGGCGCTGTTCTGGTCGCTGTTCTACGGCTTTGCAACCTGGGGCAATGCCGGCTTCATGCGCGAACAGGTCTGCAAGTACATGTGTCCGTACGCGCGCTTCCAGAGCGCGATGTTCGACCGCGACACGCTGATCATTGCCTACGACGACAAGCGCGGCGAGCCGCGCAAGGACGCCCGCGGCAAGGGGGCCACCGGCGGCGACTGCGTGTCCTGCACGCTGTGCGTGCAGGTCTGCCCGGTCGGCATCGATATCCGCGATGGCCTGCAGTACGAGTGCATCGCCTGCGCCGCCTGCATCGACGCCTGCGATTCGGTGATGACGAGCGTCGGCAAGCCGCGCGGCCTGATCCGCTACACCAGCGCCAACCGCGACGCCGGCAAGCCGTTCCGGCTGCTGCGGCCGCGCACGCTCGGCTATGGCGCGGTCTGGCTGGCCGCCTGCGCCGGCTTCATCGCGCTGCTGGCCCTGCATTCGCCGCTGCGCTTCGACGTGCTGCGCGACCGCCACGCGCTGTACCGCGAGCTGGCCAGCGGCGAGATCGAGAACGTCTACACGCTCAAGCTCAGCGACACCGCCGACCAGCCGCGTCACTACCGGCTCAGCGCCCGCTTTGCCGATGGCGAAGTGCTGGCGATCGCGCCGTCGACCTTCACCCACCAGCCGGGCGAAGCCGGCACCACGACCATCGCGCTGCGCGCCGCAGCCCGCGATGACGGGAATCCGTCACGGCGGCCGGTGGAGACGGTGGCCATCGAATTGCAGGACCTCGACCAGCCGGGCATCCACGCCCGCCGCAACGCCCGATTCCTGACAGGAGCCCAGCACTGATGAACACCGTGACCCCCGCCCGCCCTCACGCCGACGACAGCGAACGCCTCGCCAGCCGGCGGCTGTCGCTGGAAGTTTTCCTGCTGTTCGGCCTGCCTGTGATGTCGATCGCCGCCTGCGCCGTGCTGGCCTTCATCGCCTATGCCCAGGGCTATACCGAGATCGCCAGCCATCCGGCCGCCGGCGGCGGCGTGGTGTCGGAAGCAACCCATCATCCCTGAACGTGATCGTCGGCCGTGATGTCTGAGCGTCGCGCCCGACCGTTGCCGCACTGCCACCCATGACCGATCGCGACTGGACCGTCTACGACCGCGCCGACCTGCGCGGCGGCTTCGCCCGGCCCCGCACCGGCGGCTATGAGGTGACGGTGGCGCTCGACGGCATGCACTGCGCCGCCTGCGCCGCGCGCGCCGAAAAGGCAGTGGCCGCCGGCGCCCGCGAAGTCGCCGTCAATGTCGCCACCCGCAGTCTGCGCTTCCGCTACGACCCGGCGGCGACGCCGCTGTCCGGGCTGCTGGCGGCGCTCGATCGGAGCGGCCTCGAGCCGCGCCTGCTGGCCAGCGCCGATGGCGCCGACCGCGCCCGCCGCGCGCAGCGCCTGAGCCTGGCGCGGATCGGAGTCGCCACCATCTGCGCGATGCAGGTGATGATGCTGGCCTGGCCGAGCTACTTCGGCATCGACAGCGGGCCGGACATCGAGCCGCTGCTGCGCACGGCACAGCTGCTGCTGTCGATTCCCGGCGTGCTGTGGGCCGGCTGGCCGTTCCTGTCGGCCGCCTGGCGCAGCCTGCGCGACCGGCAGCTGGACATGAACGTGCCGGTGGCGCTGGCGCTGCTGGCCGCGTTCATCGCCTCTGCGGTGCGGACCGCGCTCGGCAGCGGCGAGCTGTATTTCGACACCGCGACGATGTTCGTCTGGTTCCTGCTGATCGGCCGGCAGCTCGAAGGCCGCAGACGCGACAAGGCCAGCGAGCACCTGCGCCTGCTGGCCAGCCGTCGGGCGCTGACCGCGCAGCGCCGCGTCGGCCCGGTGGTCGAGACGATCGCGATCGACGCGCTGGCGATCGGCGACATCGCCATCGTCGCGCCCGGCGACAGTCTGCCGGCCGATGGCCGGCTGCTCGACCTGCCGGCGGAACTCGACGAGGCGCTGCTCAGCGGCGAATCGCGGCCGGTGCTGCATGCAGTCGGCGATCGCCTGCTGGCCGGCAGCCTGAACCTCGGCAGCAGCGCACTGGCGCTGCGGGTGGAGCGGCTCGGCGATGACACCGTGCTGGCGCAGATCGCCGGGCTGCTCGACAACGCCGGCCGCGCCAAGCCACGCGTGCAGCGGATCGCCGACCGCATCGCCGCCCATTTCATCGCGGCGGTGCTGGCGCTGGCCGCCGTCGGCGCCGCGCTGGCGCTGTACCGGGGTGCCGGCGGTGAAGCCGCCTTCGGCATCGCGCTGGCAGTGCTGGTGGCGTCCTGTCCCTGCGCGCTGTCGCTGGCGGTGCCGGTCGCGCTGGCGGCCGGCAGTGCGCGGCTGGCCAAGCAGGGCGTGCTGGTGGCCAATGGCGGCGCGCTGAGCGCGCTGGCCGGCATCGATACCGTGCTGTTCGACAAGACCGGCACGCTGACTCGCAACGCGCTGCTGTTGCGGCAGGTGCTGCCGCTGGCCGAGGCCGCCACCGGCCTGGATGCCGACACGCTCACCGGCATCGCCGCCGCACTGGAACGCGGCAGCCGGCATCCGATCGCCAGTGCCTTCGCCGACCGCGACCGCGGCCTGCCGGCGCAGCAGGTCCGCCAGCTTCCCGGCGCCGGCATCGAAGGCCGGGTCGACGGCCGCGCCTGCTGGCTCGGCGCGCTCGACGCCAGCCCGGTGGCCATCGCGATGCCGGCGGCGGCTGAGTTGCGCGCTGACGACACCGTGATCGCGCTGGTCGTCGATGGCGTGGCGGCCGCACTGTTCGTGCTGGCCGCCCGCGTGCGCGAGGAATCGGCCACCGTCGTCGGCGACCTCGAACAGCGCGGCCTGCGGCTGGAACTGCTCAGCGGCGACGGCGCGACGGCGGTCGCGGCGATGGCTGCGCGGCTCGGCATTGCGCGCCACGCCGCGCGCCAGACCCCGGCCGGCAAGCTGGCCCATCTGCAGGCGCTGCAGGCGGCCGGTCACCGTGTGCTGGCAGTCGGCGATGGCCTCAACGATGCGCCGCTGCTGGCCGCCGCCGACGTCTCCGCCGCGATGCCGAACGGCGCTGCGCTGACCCAGTCGCGCGCCGACCTGCTGCTGCTCGGCGATTCGCTGGCCGGGCTGCCGCTGGCGCTGTCGGTGGCGCACGACACGCGGCGGCGGATCCGCGAGAACCTCGGCTGGGCGCTGGGCTACAACCTGCTGGTGCTGCCGCTGGCGATGACCGGCCAGCTGCCGCCGTGGCTGGCTGCCGCCGGCATGTCGCTGTCCTCGCTGCTGGTGGTGCTCAATGCCCAGCGCGGCAGCGCGGGCCCAACCCCGCCCATGCCGCCGATGCGGCCGGTGCTGCCATGACCAGTCTCTACCTGCTGATTCCGCTTGGCGTCGTCATCGTCTTCGGCGCCATCGCCGTATTCCTGGTCGCGGTGTTCGGCGGCCAGTTCGAACGACTCGACGAGCAGGCCCGCCAGCTGCCGGACGACGAACGCTGAGCCGGGCTTGACCCAGGTCAAGGCGACCACCGCCGCCGGCGCCGACACTGGCGGCATGATCCATCACCCGCGCTCGCCACTGCGTTCGCCCGCCCGCGACACACCGGGCCGGGAGCGGCCATGAACGCCCTGCCGGTCACCGTCCTCGGCGCCCCCGCGCTGCTGCTGGCCGGCGCCGCCGCCAGCGTTCATTGCGTGGCGATGTGCGGCGCGCTGTCGGCCCAGCAGGCGCGCGCCGCCGGCGCACTGCCGATCGGCCGCGCGCTGGCGCTGCTGCACGGCGGGCGTCTGCTCGGCTACGCCGCACTCGGCGCCGCGGCCGGCGGCATCGGCCAGCAGCTGCTGCGTCACCTGCCCGATCCCGCGCTGGGTCGCCTGCTGCAGCTGCTGGCGGCGGCGCTGCTGGTGGCGATCGGCGCCTCGCTGCTGCTGCGCCCGGCGGCGGGTGCGGCCTGCTGCCGGCCGTCCCTGCAGGCGCCGCGACGTGGCGCTGCGGTGGCGCTGCTGCTGCGCGGCGTCGCCTGGGCGGCGCTGCCCTGCGGCCTGCTCTATTCGGTGCTGCTGCTGGCGGCGCTGTCCGGTCGCGCCGTCGACGGCGCGCTGCTGGCCGGCGCCTTCGCGCTCGGCGGCACGCCGCTGCTGGCGCTGGTCGGCTGGCGCAGCCGGGCGCTCTGGCCGCGTCGCCGCAGCGGCTGGTGGCTGGTGGCGATCGGCCTGCTGAGCCTGGCCGCCACCGTCTTCGTTCCTTCCGATCCGCTGCGCAGCTGGTGCGCCGCGCCTGCCCCGGTGTCTGCCTCATGAGCCACGCCCGTCCGCTGTCGCCGCTGCCGTCCGCCGAGCTGATCCGCCGTCATGACGGCAACGGCCCGCGCTACACCTCCTACCCGACGGCGATGCAGTTCACGCCCGCCCATGGCGCAGCCGAGCATGCCGCTGCGGCGCAGCGCAGCGCGGCGGCGATCGGCGCGCCGCTTTCGCTGTACGTGCATGTGCCGTTCTGCGAAAGCCCGTGCTTCTACTGCGGCTGCAACCGGATCATCACGCGCGATCACGCGCTCGGCGATGCCTATGTCGAACGCGTGATCCGCGAGGCCGCGCTGCAGGCCGCACTGTTGCCGGGCCGGCCGAGCGTCGAGCAGCTGCACTTCGGCGGCGGCACGCCGACCTTCCTGTCGATCGCCCAGCTGCAGCGGCTGCTCGACGGGCTCGATGCCCACTTCCAGCTGGCCCGCAACGCAAGCCGCGAGTACTCGATCGAGATCGATCCGCGCTCGATCACGCCGGCCACGCTGGCCGAACTGGCGCGGCTCGGCTTCAACCGTGCCAGCTTCGGCATCCAAGATTTCGATGCGGCGGTGCAGGACGCGGTCAATCGCCGCCAGACCTATGCCGAGGTCGCGGCACTGATCGAGGCGGCCCGCGCGGCCGGCTTCGAGTCGCTGTCGGCCGACCTGATCTACGGCCTGCCGAAGCAGACGCTTGCCGGCTTCGCACGCACGCTCGACCAGGTGATTGCGCTGCGTCCGGACCGCATCTCGACCTACGCGTATGCGCACGTCCCAGACCGCTTCAAGGCGCAGCGGCAGATCCGCATCGACGAGCTGCCCGATGGCGAAACCCGGCTGGCCTTGCTGAACCTGTCGATCGAGCGGCTGCTGGCCGCCGGCTACCAGTACATCGGCATGGATCACTTCGCGCTGCCGCAGGACGAACTGGCCCGCGCGCTGCGCGATGGCAGCCTGCATCGCAACTTCCAGGGCTATGCGACCCGCGCCGGGCTGGACCTGATCGGCCTCGGTGTCAGCGCCATTTCCAGCATCGGCGACAGCTACGGCCAGAACGCCCGCAGCCTGGCCGACTGGAATGCCGCGATCGACGCCGGCCGGCTGGCGATTGATCGCGGCCTGCTGTTGACGGCGGAAGACCGACTGCGTCGCGATGTCGTCGCCGCGCTGATGTGCGAGGGACGGCTGCGCTTCGCCGACATCGAGGCCGTGCACGGGATCGACTTCCGCAGCCATTTCGTCGCCGAACTGGCGCGCTTCGATGCGATGGCGGCGGACGGCCTGGTGGTGATCGACCGCAGCGGCATCACCGTGACGCCGACCGGCCGCTACCTGCTGCGGGCCATCGCCATGCCGTTCGATGCCTACCTGTCGCCGGCCGCCACGGCGGTGGCCGCACCCGCCGTGGCGACGGCGCGCTACTCGCGGCTGATCTGAGCGGCATCGACCGCCACCGGCACAAAAAAGCCGGCCCTCGGGCCGGCTCGATGGCCGCGAAGTGCGGCGCTCAGGCCGCCCGCCGGATGGCCCCCTGGATCATGCGCGGGTTCGCCGGAACATCAAGGCCGACCGGTGCTGCCGCTGTGCGCAGCGCGGCCTCGTCGAGCAGCTTCAGACCGCGCTCGGTGGCCTGCAGCCAGCCCTTCTGCTCGAAGCGCTTCAGGCTGCGGCACACGGTTTCATTGGCCAGCCGCAGGTAATTGCCGACATCGCGCTGGGCCATCGGCAGGCGCAGGCAGCCGCTGAGCCCGAGGCCGATGCGGTCGCGCAGCTGCAACAGGAACGCGGCCAGCCGCTGCTCGGCGGTGTAGTCGCCGGCAATGGCCAGCGACATCGCCAGCGCCCGGCTGGTCTGCTCCATGACCCGCATCGCGACCATCGGCATGCGGCCCATCAGCCCCTGCAGCTCGGCCAGCGGTGCGACGCAGACCTGCGACGGCACCACCGCCACGGCGGTCGACAGGCAGATGCCGCCGCCGATGGCGTCGAGGCCGATCAGGTCGCCCGGGAAATAGAAGCCGCGAATCCGCTCGTGGCCGGCAGCATCGACGGTATAGGTCTTCACGCAGCCGCCGCGTACCGAGTACAGCGCCTCCAGCCGGTCGCCCGCGCGCTGCAGCGCACCGTCGCCGGGCATCAGCGCCTGGCGCGGTGCCAGCATGTCGCTCCAGGCCTGGGCCTGTTCGCCGCCATCGCGGTGGACGAGGCAGCTGCGCACCGGGCACAGCAGGCAGTCGGTCTTCAGGGTCGGGGCGGCGGCTTCGGTGGTCATGGCGGTCACGGTGCTGGGAACTGCCGTCATGGTCGGCTGCGGCCCGCCTGCGCAACATCCGCGCTTGCCGCAGGCCGCTTGCGGAAACTACGTAGGAACCGCCGTCGATCGGCTGCCACGGACCATTCGCTATACTCCCGCGACTCGCGTTCCGCGCCTTTTTCGAACCGCTCCCGCCCTTGTACGCCGCGCATTACAACCTTCGCGAGCCGCCGTTCTCGATCGCCCCGGACCCGGCGTTCCTGTACATG
Source organism: Nevskia sp. (assembly GCF_051860985.1). Lineage (NCBI taxonomy): Bacteria > Pseudomonadati > Pseudomonadota > Gammaproteobacteria > Nevskiales > Nevskiaceae > Nevskia > Nevskia sp. Next base: position 98,416 of record NZ_JBIMKV010000003.1, read on the forward strand.
AGCGGTCACCACCAGGAAGCGCTCGGTCATCTGCTCTACGGCACTGGCCAGTACGGCGGCTTCGTGCAGCTGACCGGCGAGGTCGGCACTGGCAAGACCACGATCGTCCGCACCCTGCTGGCCCAGAAGCTGGCCAATGTGGATATCGCGATGATCCACAACCCGCGCCAGAACGAGATCGAGTTCGTGGCCTCGATCTGCGACGAACTGGATGTCGACTATCCCGGTCGCGGCACGGCAGCAGGCCAGCCGTCGATCAAGGTGCTGGTCGATGCGCTGAACCAGCACCTGCTGGCCAGCCACGCCGCCGGCCGCCGCACGGTGCTGATCATCGACGAGGCGCAGAACCTGCCGCAGCCGGTGCTGGAACAGGTGCGGCTGCTGACCAATCTGGAAACCGACAAGGAAAAGCTGTTGCGGATCATGCTGATCGGCCAGCCCGAGCTCAGCGAGCTGCTGGCGCGGCCGGACCTGCGCCAGCTGGCCAGCCGCATCACCGCACGCTTCCACCTGACGCCGCTCGGCGTGGTCGAGACGCTGCAGTACATCATCCACCGGTTGCATGTGGTCGGCGGCCCGGCCGACCTGTTCACCGACGCCGCGATGCGCCGCGTGCACCACTATTCGCGCGGCATTCCGCGCCAGATCAACATCATCTGCGACCGCGCGCTGCTCGGCGCCTACGCCCGTGGCGTGCGCGCGGTGACGGCGGCGATCGTCGATCAGGCGGCGGTCGAGGTGCTCGGCGCGCCGTCCGGCCGTCGGGGCCTGAGCCGCTGGTTCGGCCGGCTGCGTCCGCAGGCGTTGCCGCTGCCGTGGGTGGAAGCAGCGCTGGCGGTTGCGGCGCTGGTGATCGCAGGCGTGCTGCTCGACCAGACGCTGGGTCGTTCGCGCTCGCCGGCAGCACCGGCGGCGAGTACGCCGGCACCGGCCGCCGCCGCTGAAATGCCGGCCTCGACGACGACACCAACCGCTGCCGTGCGGACGCCGCCGCCGGCACCGAAGCCCTCCGGCCTCGGCGCCTTGCGCGCCACCGCGCAGCCGCTGCCGGCGGTGATGGCCCGGCTGATCGGCCTGTGGCAGCCGGGGCTGAACATTCCGCGCGGCGAGAACGTCTGCAAGGCGCTGGCCAAGAATGGCCTCGACTGCTTCAAGGGCGAGGCCGGCTGGGACGAACTGCGGCAGATGAATCGCCCGGCGATCCTGACGCTGGAGTTCGAGGATGGCCGCCGCCAGTACGTGCTGCTGCGCGCGATCGACGGCGACAACATGAGCGTCGATACCGCCGACGGCCCGCTGCGGCTGTCGCTGTCGATGCTCGATCCGCTGTGGAACGGCGAGTTCCTGCTGCTGTGGCAGCGGCCGATCCCGGAAAGCCAGATCAACCGGACCACCAAGGGCGATTCGATCGTCTGGCTGCGCAAGGTGCTGGCCAAGGCCGAAGGCAAGACGCTGAGCGGCGCGCTGCCGACCAATTTCGGGCCGGAGCTGCGCAGCCAGCTGTCGCGCTTCCAGGTCGCCCATGGCCTGCCGGACGAGGGCGTGGCCGATGCCCGCACCTTGCTGCTGCTCGCCAACCTGGCACCGAACACCGGTTGGCCATCGCTGGGAGATGCGCCATGAGTCTGATCCTCGACGCCCTGAAGCGAGCCGAGCGCGAGCGCAAGCTCGGCCAAGCACCGGCGCCGCTGGATGAAGTGGCCGCGCCGCCGCCGCTGCCGGAATCCCGGCCGCAACAGCAGCGCTGGATCGCGGCGCTGGCCGTTGCAGCAGCGCTGCTGGTGGCCGCTGCGGCGCTGTGGTTCCGTGCCACCGGCAAGGCTGCGCCAGCCGTGGCAAGCCCGGAACCCGCTGCCGCCGCGCCGGCGGTGGTCGAACCAACCGCGCCCCCCGTGGAAGATCGGGCCAGCGCGCGGATCGAGGATGGCGACAGCATCGCCTCGCTCGACGATCTGACCGGCGAAGTGCCGGTCACCACCGACAACGATTTCGTGCCCGTCGAAACCGACCCGCCGGCCAATCCCGGCGCTGCGCCAGTGGCCCCCGGACCGACGTTGTACACGCCGTCGATGGCGCCGGAACGCCAGGCTGCGCAGCCAGCCGCGCCCAAGCCGGCCCCAGCTGCGGCCGCCGTCGTTGCCGCCGCACCCCCCGCGCCGGGGCCGGCACCGATCACGCTGGACCCTGCGCCGGCGCTCGCCGCCGAAACCGATGCCGCGTCATCGGTCGCTGTCTCGCCGGCATCGCATCCATCAGCCCCGGGTACGGCCGTGCATTCCGCGCCTGAAGGCCAGCCGCCGGCCACCGAACGGCCCGCCGCAGCGACAACCGAAGTGCCGCCCGGGCTGCGCCGGCTCAAGGACATGCCGGCGGCCTATCGCGCGGAGTTTCCGCCGCTGGCCGTCGATGTCCACGTCTACAACGCCGATCCGCAGCGCCGCTTCGTGCTGGTCAACGGCAAGCGTTACCGCGAAGGCGACCCGCTGGCCGAAGGGCCACGGATCGCCGAGATCGTGGCCGATGGTCTGGTGGTCGACTGGCGCAACGAACGCGTGCTCTACACGCTGAACCGCTGAGCTGCATCACGAAAAAGCCCGCCGATGGCGGGCTTTTTCGTGGCTGCGGTACTGACGGTGATCAGGCAGCGGCAGCGCTCGGCATGCCGACCAGCCCGGCGACCGCCGCTTCCAGCCGGCGCAGGCCTTCGGCGATGTCGGCCTCGCTGATCACCAGCGACGGCGCCAGACGCAACACGTCCGGACCGGCCACCAGGGTCCAGACGCCGTGGGCCATCGCGGCGTTGACGATGTCCTTGGCACGGCCACGCCAGGCCTCGCTCATCGGCGCACCGATCAGCAGGCCCAGGCCACGGCTCGGCGCGAAAACGCCATAACGACGGCCGATGGCATCGAGACCGTCGCGGATCCGCTGGGCGAGCTGCCCGACGCCGTCCAGCACGGCTGGCGTGTTGACCAGATCAAGCACCGCTTCGCCGACCGCGCAGGCCAGCGGGTTGCCGCCGTAGGTCGAGCCGTGGGTGCCGAAGGCCAGCACCTGAGCCGCCGCCTCGGTGGCCAGCATCGCGCCAATCGGGAAGCCGCCGCCGAGACCTTTCGCCGAGGTCAGCACGTCCGGCGTCACGCCGTAGTGCTGATAGGCGTAGAGATGCCCGCTGCGGCCCATGCCGCTCTGCACCTCGTCGAAGATCAGCAGCGCCTGGTGCTGGTCGGCGAGACGGCGTGCGGCAGCAATGAATGCCGGCGTCGCCGGCAGGATGCCGCCCTCGCCCTGGATCGGCTCCAGGACGATGGCGCAGGTGCGCGACGACGCGGCCGCTTCGAGTGCGGCGATGTCGTTGAACGGCAGATGGGTGATGCCGGCAGGGATCGGCTCGAAACCCTGCGTGTACTTGGCCTGTCCGCCGACCGACACGGTGAACAGCGTGCGGCCGTGGAAGGCGTTGTAGAACGAGATGATCTCGTGCTTCGCGGGGTCGATCGAATTGCCGTAGCGGCGGGCCAGCTTGAACGCCGCCTCGTTGGCTTCGGCGCCGGAATTGCAGAAGAACACGCGGTCGGCAAAGGTGGCGTCGACCAGCTTCTGTGCCAGCCGCAGCGCCGGCTCGTTGGTCATCACGTTCGACAGGTGCCAGAGCTTGCCGGCCTGGTCGGTCAACGCGGCGACCAGCTTCGGATGGCAGTGACCGAGCAGGGTGACGGCGATGCCGCCGGCGAAGTCGACGTAGTCACGGCCGTCCTGGTCCCACACGCGGCTGCCCTCGCCTCGCACCATGACCATGTCGGCGGGCTGATAGTTGGGAACCATGACCTCGTTGAAGGTCGAGCGGGTGACGTTCATGTTCTGCACCTGCGGGACTGCCGCATCGAAAATCCGTGGAAAATTCCACGCGATATGGTGCCATTTCGGCGCCGGCTCCGGCGGGCAATCACGGCACATCCGGGGCCGGATGCGCCGATCGCGAACGATTCAGGCGCCGCCGAGCCGCGTCGACGTGCGTACCCGGACGCGCGTCGTGACGCCCCGACGGCCGACCGGATGACGCGGACCGGCGGCACCGGCAGGCACCCGCTCGCGGATCAGCTTGAGCACGCTGCGGGCCACCTGGTCGGCCATCGTCGGCGCGGCGACCGCGCCGAGCGCCCGTGCGCGGCTGGCGCCGTCCGCCGTCAGTGCCCAGACCTGGGGCCCGACCGCCACCAGACTTTCGGCGGTGGTCAGCAGGTCCAGCGCGACGTACAAATCCGTGTGTCGCAAGCCCGTGCTGCGCCACTGATCGCGCAGCGTCTGGAGATCGACGGCGGTGCCGGCTTGGGCCCCGACGGCGTTGAAGACGTCGTACAGGGCGTACTCGAAGATGCTGTCGTCTAGTCTGAGCATGGTGCGGGTTCTCCTCGTGATCCGGAGGCGAGTCCGGCGAGTTGCAGGGATGTGCTGCTATCGACCAAGGACCGGAAAACCGCAGTCGGGGATCAACGAAGCCGACCTGAACGGTCGCTTTCAGCCGATCAACGGTCGCGGCAGGAGCCGGTCACGCCGCTTGCTTATACCGACAAGTCTCGAAACCCGGATCTGACGCAGCCCTTGCCATTGCGATCTGGCGCACAGCTTCTTTGCAAATTTCCGGCGGGACAGCGCGGTTTGCACGAAAGTTATAATCAACTTCCAATCAACGATGAGGATTCCCCATGATTCTTGATGCATCCGTCGCCGCCGTCGTCACCGGTGGCGCCTCCGGGCTCGGCGAAGCCACTGCCCGCAAGCTCGCTTCCCTCGGCGTCAAGGTCGCCATCTTCGACATGAACGAAGCGCGCGGCGAAGCGCTGGCCGCCGAACTGGGCGGCGTGTTCTGCAAGGTGAACGTGACGTCCGATGCCGATGTCGACGCCGGCTTCGCCAAGGCCCGTGCCGCCCACGGCCAGGAACGCATCCTGGTCAACTGCGCCGGCATCGCCACCGCCGCCAAGACCGCCGGCTTCGACAAGAAGACGGGCGAGATCAAGCACTTCGATCTCGCGACCTGGGAAAAGACCATCCAGATCAATCTGATCGGCACCTTCCGCTGCATCGCCAAGAGCGCCGCCGGCATGATCACGGCCGCGCCGCTGGAACACGGCGAGCGCGGTGTGGTGATCAATACCGCTTCGGTCGCAGCGCAGGATGGCCAGATCGGCCAGTCGGCCTATTCGGCCTCGAAGGCCGGCGTGCTCGGCATGACCCTGCCGATCGCCCGCGACCTGATGAACGAAGGCGTCCGCGTCAACACCATCCTGCCGGGCATCTTCCTGACCCCGATGATGGCGTCGATGCCGCAGAACGTGCAGGACGCGCTGGCGGCGTCGGTGCCGTTCCCGAAGCGTCTCGGCTCGCCGGCCGAATACGCCAGCCTGGTCGTCGAGATGTGCTCGAACGGCTACTTCAACGGCGAATCGGTGCGGCTGGACGGCGCCATCCGCATGGCGCCGCGCTGAATCCGGATGCCTCGCCGGCCTGCCGGCGGGGCATGAAAAAGCCGGCGATGGCAGCTGCCATCGCCGGCTTTTTTGATTCCGGCTACGCCTGCCGGGCTGCGCTTACGGCGTTGCCACGTAGTCGGCGTGCTGCGGATGGGCACGGCTGACTGGCACTTCAAGCCGGTTCACCGCGTTGACGTAGGCCTTCGCCGAAGCGATGACGATGTCGGTGTCGGCGCCGAGGCCGTTGACCACCCGGCCTTCCTTGGTCAGCCGAACGGTGACTTCGCCCTGCGCATCGGTGCCGGTGGTGATGTTGTTCACCGAGTACAGCAGCAACTTGGCACCGGTGCCGACTCTCTGCTCGATCGCCGCGAACACGGCATCGACCGGCCCATCGCCCAGTGCTTCGACCTCGCGGATCTCGCCGTCGACGGCAAGCGCCACCTTGGCCAGCGGCCGGGTGCCGGTCTTCGAGGTCACTTCGAGCCACTGCAGGCTGACGCGGTCTTCGGCCCTTGCCTGCTCGGCCTGGGTGACCAGGGCCTGAAGATCCTCGTCGAAGATCTCCTGCTTCTTGTCGGCCAGATCCTTGAAGCGGGCGAAGGCTTCGGCAAGTTCGCCATCGGACTTGAACTGGTAGCCGAGTTCCTCAAGCCGCGCCCGGAAGGCGCTGCGGCCGGAAAGCTTGCCGAGCGTCAGCTTGTTCGACGACCAGCCGACGTCTTCCGCCCGCATGATCTCGTAGGTTTCGCGGTGCTTGAGCACGCCGTCCTGGTGGATGCCGGACTCGTGCGCGAAGGCATTGGCGCCGACCACGGCCTTGTTCGGCTGCACCGGGTAGCCGGTGATGTTCGACACCAGCCGCGAGCACGGCACGATCTGCGTCGCGTCGACGCGGGTGGTCACCGGGAACACGTCGTGACGGGTGCGGATCGCCATGACGATCTCCTCGACCGCCGCATTGCCGGCCCGCTCGCCAAGACCGTTGATCGTGCACTCCACCTGGCGCGCGCCGTTCATCACGGCCGCCAGCGAGTTGGCGACGGCCATGCCGAGGTCGTTGTGGCAGTGCGTCGACCAGATCACCCTGTCGGCGTTCGGCACCCGCTCGATCAGCGTCTTGAAGCGCTCGCCCCAGAGGCTCGGGATGTTGTAGCCGACGGTGTCCGGCACGTTCAGCGTGGTGGCGCCGGCCTTGATCACGGCGTCGAAGATGCGGCACAGGAAATCGATGTCGGAACGGCCGGCGTCTTCGGCCGAGAACTCGACATCGTCGGTGAACGTGCGGGCGAGCTTCACGGCGGCGACCGCGTTGTCGATCACCTGGTCCGGCGCCAGACGGAGCTTCTTCTCCATGTGGATGGCGCTGGTGGCGATGAAGGTGTGGATACGCTTGCGCGCCGCCGGTGCCAGCGCTTCGCCGGCGCGGGTGATGTCGGCGGCATTGGCGCGCGCCAGCGAGCAGACCGTCGATTCCTTGACCGCACGGGCCACGGCCTGCACGGCCGCGAAGTCGCCAGGGCTGGCGATCGCGAAGCCGGCTTCGATGACGTCGACCTTCAGCTTCTGCAGTGCCAGCGCGATGCGCACCTTCTCGTCGAGGGTCATGGCTGCGCCGGGCGATTGTTCGCCGTCGCGCAAGGTGGTGTCGAAGATGATGAGCTGGTCTTTCATGGAGTTCTCGCGAATACGGATCGCCGACGGCAGGCCGGCATGATGCCAGCCGATACCGCCAGTGTCAGGCTTTGGAAATGGGGTACTGAAGTGGTCCGGTTGTGGCCCCCGGACGGGCAGGTTCGATGGTCTGCCTTACGGCAGCAGTCGAAGGGCAAGCAGCAGCGCACGGCCGAGCGAGATCGGCGCGATGAGCTTCAGAGAGCGGATGCGGGCTTGCATGAGCGCGGATGATAGAGGAAGTCGCGCGCCGCGCAAATACCGGCGGCGACCGTTCCTCGCTCAGGCGGCCGCGGGGGGCGGCGACGGATCGAGTCCGGCGATCTGCCGCATCACCTTGACGAAGGTGCTCGCCGACTGCCCGCCTTCGACGATGTGCCGCTCGTTGAAGATGATCGCCGGCACGCCGCGGATGCCGCGGCTCATCCACAGCTTCATCCGCTCGTCGACCTCGTCGAGATAGGTTTCGGTCGACAGGATTTCCTTCGCCCGGGCGCGATCCAGCCCGCATTCGGCGGCGATGTCGGCCAGCACCTCGTGGTTGGAGATTTGCCGCCCTTCGCAGAAATTGGCCTTGAACAGCGTTGTCTTCAGCAGCAGCGGATCGCCCGCCTGCTCGGCCCAGTAGACCAGCCGGTGGCTGTCGAAACTGTTCCAGATGCGCGTCTCGCGATCGAGCTTGAAAGCCAGCCCGGCTTCGGCGGCAATCGCGGTGAGATTGCGGCGTTCGTCCTCGATCTGGGCAGCGGATGCACCGGTGATCGCTGCCAGATGTTCGCCCATGCTGACGCCTTCCGGCGGCATGTTGCGGTTCAGCTCGAACGGCTGGAAGTGCAGTTCCACCTCCAGGATTCCCTGCAGCCGGCTGGCGGCTTCGACGAGCCCGGCCAGGCCGATGGCGCACCAGGGGCAGGCCAGGTCGGAAACGTAATCGATCTTCAGGCGCGGCAGCATGGCGGTCACTCGTTCAGGGCGGCGTCGGCTTGCCGCGCAGGCGGCGGGCCACGGTCGCCACCGGGCCGGACATCGCGTAGGCAAAGAAGCCGAGGAACAGGATCAGCGGCGGGTTGATCGACACCAGCGCCAGCAGGCCGATCACCGCCACGAACGGCAGGAAGCGCATGCGGCCGGACAGATCCAGCTTCTTGAAGCTGTTGTAGCGGATCGACGACACCATCAGCAGCGCCGCCCCCAGCGTGATGATGCTGGCCGGAATCAGCACATCGAGCCCGCTGAGTTCGTACTTGAAACAGGTCCAGACGAAGAACACCACCAGCGCCGCCGCCGCCGGACTCGGCAGGCCAAAGAAGTCCTTGCTGCTGCCCTTGATCGCCGCCAGCACGTTGAAACGCGCCAGACGCAGCGCGGCGCAGGTCGCGTACGTCATCGCCAGCACCCCGCCCAGCTTGCCGCCCAGCCACTGGTAGTCGGACAGGAAGCGAAGGCTGTAGGCGTAGACGACGATCGACGAGGCGATGCCGAACGCCGCCATGTCGCACAGCGAGTCGTACTCCTTGCCGAAATCGGTCGAGGTATTGGTCATCCGCGCGATCCGGCCATCCAGCGCGTCAGCGATCATCGCGAACAGGATGCCGAGCGCCGCCTCGTCGAAGTTGCCATTCATCGAGGCCACGATCGCGTAGAACGCCCCGAACAGCGTGCCGGTGGTGAACAGGTTCGGCAGCAGGTAGATGCCCTTCGTGGGGCCCTTGCGGCGCGGCGACGACGGCGTGGGAAGATCGTTCATGCAACGGCCTCGTGAAAAGTGCGTCAGTTTACGGAATGCGCTGACGAACTTTCAGGCTTCGCGCCAACGGCGGCGACTGCGAGCCAACGACTGACGGTAGCCATGCCGAGCGCCCGATGCGTAGAAGGAACCGGCATTCTTAAGAAAACCGATATCAGGTCGGTCTTTTGCTCGGCAACGGGATTCGTCCCTTCGGGCCCGGCCGCTGTCGCGGCTTCGAATCCCTCTCTCTGGCTTTCCAGTGATTTTTCAAAAGACCGACATCGAGTCGGTCTTTTGAAAAATGGCGGAGAGAGAGGGATTCGAACCCCCGGACCGGTGAAGGTCAGCGGTTTTCAAGACCGCCGCAATAGACCACTCTGCCATCTCTCCGCGTTGCCGCGCGCGCATTCTAGTGCAGGCTCGTCGCCGGTGGCGGCACGGCGACGCTAGCGCCCCGGTTCCTGAACGATCCGCGCCTGCGGATAGCCGTTGCGCGCGATCTTGTCATGCGCGGCCTTGGCCGCCGCTTCGCTGCCATATGGGCCGGCGCGCACCCGGTTCAGCGGCTTGCCCTTGGCGCCGTTGATGCGGGTGATCGCCGCCTTGACGTCGAGCTTTCTCAGCAAGGCGACGATGGTCTCGGCGCTGCCGGCGTCGGAAAAACTGCCGATCTGCACGTACCAGCCGGCTGCCGGCGTTGCTTCCTTCGTCGGCGTCGGTGCCGATTCGGCCAGCTTCGGCTTCGGCGCAGCCTCGACCGGCTTCGGCGCCGGCGGCGTGATCTCTGCAGGTTTCGGCTTCGCCGATGGCCGGGGTTCGATGACATCCTGCGCGCGGTGAACACCGATCTTCGGCGCTGTCTTCGGGGTTTCGGCCGGATGGGCCGGTACCGGTGCGGCGGTCGGTGCAGCTGCCGGTGCAGACGGCAATGGCGGCGCTTCGGCGGCAGCCTCGACATCGGCGATCGTCACCGAGGGCTCGACCGCCGGCAGCGAGTCGTCGACCGGTTCCGGCAGCAGGTCGTCCGGTGGCGGCACCGCATCGGCCTCGGTCAGCTGCTCTTCGCCGGTGATGCTGACCGTCGTCATCGGCTCGGCCTCGTCGGGCTGCGGCGCGCCCGGCAGCAGCAGCGACAGCAGGAACGCGGCCGCCAGCAGCACGGCCAGGCCAACCAGTCGCTGCCGGAGCAGCCCATTCATCAACTCCCCCATCGCGCCTCCTCCAGTGCCGCAGCCACGGTCAGGAATGAGCCGCAGACGACAATCCGATCCTTCGGCCCCGCATCGGCGCGGGCGGCCGCCAGCGCCAGGGCCACGTTGTCATGGCCGCTGGCCGGCACGCCGCTTGCGGCCGCCATCTCCAGCAGCCGTTCGGCCGGCAGGCCGCGCGGTGGCGGCAGGCCGGCGCAGTAGAACCGCGACGCCACGCCGGCAAGCCTCGCACAGACCGCCGCCACCGGCTTGTCAGACAGCATGCCGAGCACCACCCGGGTGACACCGCCGCCGTTGTCATCGGCTCGCAGCTGCTCGACCAGCACGGCGGCCGATTCGAGGTTGTGCGCGACATCGACGATCAGCCCCGCCACCCTCTGGTAGCGGCCCGGCAAGGACAAACCGCGCAGTCCGGCCTCGATCGCTGCGCGGTCGACCGGCAGGCGGTCCGCAAGCGCCGTGACCAGCGCCAGTACGCCGGCCGCGTTGTCGATCTGCATCGCGCCCGGCAAGGCCGGCAGCGGCAACGCGGCGTGGCGGACATCCGAGGCCCGCCAGTGCCAGCGATCGCCGTCGCGACGGGCGACGAAGTCCGCGCCTGCCTGCTGCCATCGGGCAGCGATGCGCGAGGCCTGCTGCCGCAGGCTCGCCGGCGGCGAGATTTCCGCGCAGATCGCCGGACGGCCTGGCCGGAAGATGCCGGCCTTCTCGACGCCGATCGCCTCGCGATCAGGGCCCAGCCAGTCGGTGTGATCGAGGCCGATATTGGTCACCAGCGCGGCGTCGGCATCGACGATGTTGACGGCGTCGAGCCGGCCGCCGAGCCCGACCTCCAGCACCTGCACGTCGACCCGTGCCTCGCGGAACAGCCACAGCGCGGCCAGCGTGCCGAACTCGAAATAGGTCAGCGGCAGATCGCCACGGGCAGCGTCGATCGCGGCGAAGGCCGCGCAGATCGCCTCGTCGCTGGCGTCGACGCCATCGATGGCGATCCGCTCGTTGTAACGCAGCAGGTGCGGCGACAGGTACCGGCCGACCTTGTAGCCGGCCGCCTGCCAGATGCCGGCCGCGAGCGTCGCCGACGATCCCTTGCCGTTGGTGCCGCCGATGGTGGCGGACATGCACGCCGGCGGCAGCAGGCCGAGGCGATCGGCCACCGTACGCGAACGATCAAGCCCCAGTTCGATCGCGCGCGGGTTCAGCCGCTCCTGCCATTCAAGCCAGTCGGACAGCGACCGGCGCACGGCCGACACCGCTGCGTCAGTGGGCAGCGGCTGGCACGCCCGGCGTGAAGTGCGTCAGGATCGCCAGCAGGCGGTGCAGCTTTTCACGCAGTTCGCGACGGTCGACGATCATGTCGATCGCGCCCTTTTCCAGCAGGAATTCGGCGCGCTGGAAGCCTTCCGGCAGCTTCTGGCGCACGGTCTGCTCGATGACGCGCGGACCGGCAAAACCGATGAGCGCCTTCGGCTCGGCGATGTGAATGTCGCCGAGCATCGCCAGCGAGGCCGACACGCCGCCCATCGTCGGGTGGGTCAGCACCGAGATGAACGGCAGGCCGCGCTCGGCCAGCTTGGCGAGGGCGGCGCTGGTCTTGGCCATCTGCATCAGCGAGAACAGCGACTCCTGCATGCGGGCACCGCCGGAAGCCGCGAAGCAGATCACCGGGCAGCCGTGCGCAAGCGCCTCGTTGACGCCACGGACGAACTTCTCGCCGACCACCGAGCCCATCGAGCCGCCCATGAAGCCGAACTCGAACACGCAGACCACCACCGGCAGGCCGATCAGCTGGCCGCGGACGACCACCAGCGCGTCTTCCTCGTCGGTGTCCTCGCGCGCTTCGGCAAGGCGCTCGGTGTACTTGCGCGAATCCTTGAACTTCAGCGGATCGGTGGCGCGCACCTTGGCCCCGATCTCCACGCGCGGCTCGGCATCCAGCAAATGATGGATGCGCGCCCGCGCCGCGATCGGCCGGTGGGCGCCGCACTTCGGGCAGACCTCGAGCGTGCGTTCCAGCTCGGCGCGATACAGCACCGACTGGCAGGAATCGCACTTCATCCACAGGCCTTCCGGCACGCTCTTCTTGCGCACGCCGCCGGTCAGCAGCTTCGATCCGGAGATTTTTTCGAGCCAGCTCATCTGCAGTCTTCCGTATGGGGGCGGGGGTCAAGCGAAGATAATCGCAACGTTCAAGCCACTTGGGTGACGGCGGCCGGCGCATCGAGGGCGGCACGCATCTCGGCCAGCTGAGCCTTCAGCAGGCCGGGCAGCACGGCCGGCGTGGCCTGGTGCTTCTCGATCTGCGAAACCAGCGCACTGCCGACCACCACGCCATCGGCCACGGTGCCGACCAGCGCGGCCGACGCGGCATCGCGAATGCCGAAGCCGACCGCGATCGGCAGGCTCGTGTGGCGGCGGATCTGGCCGAGCTTGGCCTCGACGCTGGCGACATCCAGCAGCGCCGCGCCGGTGACGCCCTTCAGCGACACGTAGTAGAGGTAACCGCTGGCCTGCCGGACGATCGCGTCGATGCGGGCATCGGACGAGGTGGGCGCCAGCAGGAAGATCAGGTCGAGCCCATGCGCGCGCACCACCGGTGCGAAGTCCGGCGCTTCCTCGACCGCCAGATCGACGATCAGCACGCCGTCGACGCCGGAAGCCTTGGCCAGCGCGCAGAAGGCGTCGAGGCCACGGGTCTCGATCGGATTCAGGTAGCCCATCAGCACCACAGGTGTGCGGCTGTCGCGCTTGCGGAACTCGGCCACCATCGCGCAGCAGTTCCACAGCGAGGTGTCGTGCAGCAGCGCCCGCTCGCAGGCGAGCTGGATGGTCGGACCATCGGCCATCGGATCGGAGAACGGCACACCCAGTTCGATGATGTCAGCGCCGCCGTCGACCAGCGCATGCATCAGGCCGACGGTATGGCTCGGGTGCGGGTCACCGGCGGTGATGTACGGGATCAGCGCCGTGCGGCCTTCGGCCTTCAGCGCGGCCAGCGTGCTTTCGATGCGGCTCATGGATTCGTGCTTTCTGTAGCGGTCCGGATACGGATGCCCGCTCGCCCGGACAGGATGTTCACAGCAGGCTGATGCCTTCACGCTTGGCGATCGTGAAGATGTCCTTGTCGCCACGGCCGGACAGGTTGACGACGATGATCTGGTCGCGCGCCATCGTCGGCGCCAGCTTCTTCGCATAGGCCAGCGCGTGCGAAGGCTCCAGCGCCGGGATGATGCCCTCGGTGCGGGTGCACTCGTGGAAAGCATCGAGCGCTTCGGTATCGGTGACCGACACGTAGTTGACGCGGCCGATGTCCTTCAGCCACGCGTGCTCCGGGCCAACGCCGGGATAGTCCAGGCCGGCAGAGATCGAATGGGTGCCGATGATCTGGCCGTTGTCGTCCGCCATCACATAGGTGCGATTGCCGTGCAGCACGCCCGGCTTGCCAGCCGACAGCGGCGCGGCGTGGCGACCGGTCTCGACGCCATCGCCGCCGGCTTCCACGCCGTACATCGCGGTGCCGTCGAACGGAATGAACGGATGGAACATGCCGATGGCATTGCTGCCGCCGCCGACGCAGGCGACCAGCGCATCGGGCAGCCGGCCGAGCATGTCCTGCGACTGGCCGATCAGTTCGCGACCGACCACGGCGTTGAAGTCGCGCACCAGCATCGGGTACGGATGCGGACCGGCGACGGTACCGATGACGTAGAAGGTGTCGTCGACATTGGTGACCCAGTCGCGCAGCGCCTCGTTCAGCGCGTCCTTCAGCGTGCGGGTACCACTGGTCACCGGCACCACTTCGGCGCCGAGCAGCTTCATGCGGTAGACGTTCGGGCTCTGCCGTTCGACGTCGTCGGCGCCCATGTACACCACGCACTTCAGACCGAGCCGGGCGGCGATCGTCGCCGACGCCACGCCGTGCTGGCCGGCGCCGGTCTCGGCGATGATCCGGGTCTTGCCCAGGTGCTTGGCCAGCAGCGCCTGGCCGACCGTGTTGTTGATCTTGTGCGCGCCGGTGTGGTTCAGGTCCTCGCGTTTCAGGAAGATCTGCGCCCCGCCCCATTCCTTGGTCAGCCGCTCGGCCGGGTACAGCGGGCTGGGACGGCCGACGTAAAGCGCCAGATCGCGATCCATCTCGGCGCGGAACGCCGGATCGTTCTTCAGCTGCTGGTAGGCGGCTTCGAGTTCACGCAGCGGCTCCATCAGCGTTTCGGCGACGAAGCGACCGCCGTAGGGGCCGAAGTGGCCGCGGGCGTCGGGCAGGTTCTCGTAGATCATCGAAGGGAGTGAACGATTTCAGGGCAGCTGATCAGCGCGGCGAACCTCGCGCGCGAAGTCCCGCATTTTGCCTGAATCCTTCACTCCCGGTGCCTGCTCGATGCCGCTGGAAACGTCGACCGCATAAGGCCGGGCGGCGGCAATCGCAGCCGCGACATTGTCGGGCCGGATGCCGCCCGCCAGCATCACCGGCAGCCGCACCGCTTCGGTCGCCCTAGCCCAGTCGAACGCCAGGCCCTGCCCGCCCAGACCGCCCGGCGCGTGGCCGTCGAGCAGCAGCGCGGCGGCATCGGGATAGTCGGCGGAAATCTCGGCCAGCGAGCGCGTCTGCCGCTGCATCGCGATCGCCTTCAGGTACGGATGACCGAAGCGCCCGCAGAACGCCGCCGGCTCCTCGCCGTGGAACTGCAGCAGGGTCGGCCGGACCTGTTCCAGCACCGCGCGCACCAGCGCTTCATCCGGATTGCGCAGCAGCACCACGCTGCTGACAAGCGGTGGAATCGCTGCCTTCAGCGCGATCGCCTGCTCCAGACTGACCGCGCGCGGGCTCTGCGGTACCAGGATCAGGCCGATGGCGTCGACGCCGAGCGCGACCGCTTCGTCGATATCGCGACGCTGCGTGAAGCCGCAGAACTTGATGCGGGTACGGCGCGGGGCGGCATCGCTCATCCGGGAAACCAGGGTTCGGAAGGCGCCGGCAGGTCGAAGCCGGCGGGATAATCGGGGCCGACAAAATACAGGCCGGCCGCTGCCGCCGTCATGCCGGCGCGGGTCCGGTCGCGGCCGGCCAGCAGTTCGCCGATCCAGGCTTCCGTGCGGCGACCGATGCCGACCTCCAGCAGGCTGCCGACGATGTTGCGGACCATGTGATGCAGGAAGGCATTGGCGCGCACGTCGACGAACACGAACTCGCCGCGCCGCTGGACGCGGATCGCCTGCAGGTTGCGCATCGGCGTGGTCGACTGGCATTCGGCGGCGCGGAACGCCGAGAAATCGTTCTCGCCGAGCAGGGCCTGCGCGGCGCGGTCCATCGCAGCGGCATCCAGCGGATAGTTCAGCCAGTTGACCCGGCCGGCCAGCAGCGCCGAGCGCGCCCGGCTGTTGTGGATGACATAGCGATAGCGGCGCGCCAGCGCGCTGAAGCGGGCGCTGAAGTCGTCGGTAACCGGCCGCACCCAGCGGATCGAGATGTCCGGCGGCAGCCGCGCATTGCTGCCCAGCATCCAGGCCTGCGGCGCACGGGCAGCTGGACTGTCGAAGTGCACCACCTGGCCGAAAGCGTGGACGCCGGCATCGGTCCGGCCGGCGCAGATGGTCGCCACCGGATGCGCCGCCACCGACGACAGCGCCGTTTCCAGCGCGCCCTGCACGCTCGGCCGTCCGGCCTGCGTCTGCCAGCCCGCATACTGACTGCCGAGGTACTCGACCCCGGCTGCCCAGCGCCGACGGACCGGCGCATCGGTCGATGCGTCGGTCGGCGCGGAAGCCGGCCCGTTCAGCCCTGCAGGCGCTGGCTAAGGGCCCGCGCATCCTGTTGCTGGCGGTCATTGCCGGCGATCTCGACTTCCGCCAGCAGCGCGTGCGCGGCGTCCAGATCGCCCATGTCCGCATAGGCCCGGGCCAGATCGAGCTTGGTGTCGATCTCGTCGCCGCCGATCACCTCGGATTCCGGCTCCGGCTCGAATTCGAAGGGCGGCGGTTCATCGGCCGGCGGCACCCAGGCCGGCGCCGGCTTGACCAACCCGGCATCGGCCCGGCTGCCGCTGCCATCGTCATCGAGATCGAAGCTGCTGAGGTCGATGTCGAGCACCGCCGGCGGCTCGCTGGCCGGTGCGGCCGGCAGATCGATGATGGCCGGCGACGCCAGCCCAAGCGGCGGGTTCAGCTCCGGCAGCGGCGGCAGTTCCGGCAGCGACTCGCTGGCGGCCAGCGCCGGCGGCGCGGCGGGTGGCAGATCGAATTCGACAACCGGCTCGTCGAGTGGCCGCAGCAGGCTTTCGGTGACCGGATCAGCCATGGTCGCTGGCAGCCGTTCGTCCGCCAGCGTCAGCGCCGGTTCCGGTTCTGGCGCCGCCGTCGGCAGCGGCGGTGACGGAACCGGTGCCATCTCGCCCGGCAGTTCAGCGTCAAGGTCGAAGTCGATCACCGACAGATCACCATTCGCGGACGACGGCGCAAGCGACGGGGCTTCGACCGGCTCCGCCAGCGACGGCTGGCCGCCGAACAGCGGCAGTTCCGGCAGCAGCGCCCGGCCCATCACCTTGATCTTCTGCCAGGTCTCCGGCGTCGCCGAAGCCTCGAGATTCTCAGCCAGCGCCTGGAACTCGGCGGCGTTGCCGGCCGCCGAATAAGTTTCCGCCAGCTTGATCACCAGATCGGTACGCGCCGGCTCGGCGGCAATCGCCTTCTTCAGCATCTGCGCCGCTTCGTCGTACAGACCGTAGGCGAGATGGAAGTCGGCCTCGGCCAAGGCATCGCTGGCGTCGAGCAGCGGCGCCAGATCGGCTGTGTTGTCGTGGCCAGGCAACGGCTCGTCAGCCGGCGGTGCGACCGCTGCCGCCACCGGCGGATCGAGCGTCGGCAGGCGCGGCGCAACCGGCTCGGCCGGTGCCGGATCGGCGGCCGGCTCGTCGGCGGCGGGCGGTGCTGGCGCAGGCGCCCGCGACCAGGGCCGCTCCAGCAGCAGATCCGGCGTGGCCGCCAGCGCGGTGCGCGGTGCGCCCGCCGTTGCAGACGACGACGCGGCGCGGTGCCGACGCAACACCAGCAGCAGGCCGATCAACAGCAGCAGGCCGCCGATCGGCAGCCACGGCAGTTCCTCAAGTGATGCCAGCAGGTCGGTCGCCGCGTCTGCAGCCGGCGGCGCGGCAGGGGCAGCAACCGGTGGGACTGCGGCGTCCGCAGCCGCTGGCGCGGAAGCCGGCTCGACGTCTGACGGCTGCTCAGCGGCCGCCGATGGCGTGCCGGCGTCGGCCGGCGTCGACGCTGCGGACGGCGGCACAGCGCTCTCGTCCACCACGCCCTCGCCCGGCGCGGCGGCGGCAGGCGGTTCAGCCGCTACTGTCGGCATCGGCGTGCTGGCGGCAACTTCCGGCACGGCAGCTGGCGGCGGCGGTGCGGGTACCGGCGCTGGCGCGGGATCAGCAGCCGTCGCCGCCGGTCGGGACACGGCAGCCGCCGGCGGCTTGCCGCTGGCGCGTAGCCGGGTGACCTGCTCGTGCGCCGATGCGGCGTCGATCGCCAGCACCTCGGCGGTCGATGGCACCACCAACATCTGGCCGCTGAGCAGGTAGTTGATGCTGCCGCCGCCGAACGCCGTCGGATTGGCGTTGTAGATCGCCAGCAGCATCTGGTCCATGGTCACCGCCGGATCGCCGCGCAGCAGCTTGGCGATGCTCCACAGTGTTTGCGTCGCCTGTACCGGACCATAGCGGGCCGGCGTGCCGGCAGCGCTGACCGGGGCCTCCTGCGATCGCGCCGGGGTTGGCAGCGGCAGCGGCGTTGGCGCGGTGATCGTCCGTGGCGCGGCAGCAGCGGCCGGCGTCGGGCTGCTGGACGGCGGGTCGAGCAGCACCGTGTATTCGCGCAACAGGCGGCCGCCGTTCCAGCGCGCTTCGACGATGAAGTTCAGGAACGGATCGCGGATCGCCTGGGCGCTGCCGACCAGGATGCGGCTGCCATTACGTTCGAAGCGCAGTGAACCAACCTGCTCGGAGCGTTCGATGCCGCGACGGGCGAATTCTTCCGGCGCGGCGATCTGCACGACCAGGCTGTCGAGATCCTCGCGGCTCGCAGCGTCGAGCGGGATCGCGGCGGCGAAGCGCTCGTTGAGGCGGGACCGGACCTCGACCTCGCCGAGACCCAGCGCCTGCAGGCCGGCACTCCAGAACAGCGACACCGCAACCAGCCCAACGGCCGATGCCGCAGCCCGAGTTCGCATCATGTTGATCCCCAATTGCACGCTCCGGGCTCCATCACGCGCCCACCTGCCGACGATATCGGCAGCGCGCCTTTATACCTTAGGAATCAAGGCGTACCAACAGGCCGACCGGATCGGCGCGCGGCCTCAGAGGTACGAGCGGACGAGCAGCTCGGCGATCTGCACGGCGTTGAGCGCGGCGCCCTTGCGGATGTTGTCGGCCACCACCCAGAGGTTCAGTCCGCGCGGGTGGGAAATGTCCTCGCGGATGCGGCCGACGAACACCGCGTCTTCGCCGGAGGCATCACCGACGGCGGTCGGATAGCCGCCGTCCTCGTGGCGGTCGATCACCACCACACCGGGCGCCCGCTCGAGCAGCGCCCGCGCGTCCTCGGCGCTGATCTTGCGGCGGGTCTCGATGTGGATCGCTTCGGAATGCCCGTAGAACACCGGCACCCGGACGGCGGTCGGGTTCACCAGGATGCTGTCGTCGCCCAGGATCTTGCGGGTCTCCCAGACCATCTTCATCTCTTCCCGGGTGTAGCCGTTGTCCTGGAAGGCGTCGATGTGCGGAATGACGTTGAAGGCGATCTGCTTCGGGTAGACCTTCGGTTCGGCATCGCGGAAGTTCAGCAGCGCGGCGGTCTGCCGGCCGAGTTCCTCGATCGCCTCGCGGCCGGTGCCGGACACACTCTGATAGGTGCAGACATTGATCCGCTCGATGCCGACGGCGTCATGGATCGGCTTCAAGGCGACCAGCATCTGGATCGTCGAGCAGTTCGGGTTGGCGATGATGCCGCGTGTCGTGTAGCCGGCGATCGCGTCCGGATTGACCTCCGGAATCACCAGCGGCACCTCGGGGTCCTGCCGGAACTGCGAGGTATTGTCGATCACCACGCAACCCTCGGCCGCAGCCTTCGGCGCGTACACCGCCGACACCGCTGCGCCCGGCGAGAACAGGCCGATCTGGACCTTGCCGAAGTCGAAGCCGGCGACATCCTCGACGACCAGATCGCGATTGCCGAACTTGACCGTGGTGCCGGCGCTGCGCTCGGAGGCCAGCGCATAGACCTTGCCGACCGGGAACGCGCGGTCCTTCAGGATGTCCAGCAGCTGCTCGCCGACCGCGCCGGTGGCGCCGACCACGGCGACATCGAAGCGGCGCTCGCCGGTCGCACCGCTCATGCGTCCACCAGGATGCGCAGCATGCGGCGCAGCGGCTCGGCCGCGCCCCACAGCAGCTGGTCACCGACGGTGAAGGCACCGAGATATTCCGGGCCCATGTTCAGCTTGCGCAGCCGGCCGACGGCAACGTTCAGGGTGCCGGTGACAGCCACCGGCGTCAGATCGCGGATGCTCGCCTCGCGGGTGTTCGGCACCACGCGCACCCACTCGTTGTCGGCGGCGATCATCGCTTCGATTTCTTCGATCGGCACGTCGCGCTTCAGCTTGATGGTCAGCGCCTGCGAGTGGCAGCGCATCGCGCCGATGCGCACGCAGATACCGTCGACCGGAATCGGATTCGCTTCGCGGCCGAGGATCTTGTTGGTTTCCGACTGGCCCTTCCACTCTTCCTTCGACTGGCCGTTGTCGAGCTGCTTGTCGATGTACGGGATCAGCGAACCCGCCAGCGGCGCGCCGAAGTTCTTGGTCGGGAATTCCGTCGAGCGCTGGGTGCTTGCTACCTTGCGGTCGATCTCCAGGATCGCCGACGCCGGGTCGGCCAGCTCCGGGGCGACTGCGGCTTCCAGCACGCCCATCTGCGCCAGCAGCTCGCGCATGTTGGCAGCACCAGCACCGGACGCCGCCTGATAGGTCATCGCCGACATCCACTCGACCAGATCCGCCTTGTACAGCGCACCGAGCGCCATCAGCATCAGCGATACCGTGCAGTTGCCGCCGACGTAGTTCTTGACGCCCCGGGCGATCGCGTCATCGATGACCTGGCGGTTGACCGGGTCGAGGATGATCACCGCATCGTCCTTCATGCGCAGCGCGCTGGCCGCATCGATCCAGTAGCCGTTCCAGCCGCTGGCCCGCAGCTGCGGGTAGATCGCGTTGGTGTAGTCGCCGCCCTGGCAGGTGATGATGATGTCCATCTGGCGCAGTGCATCGACACTGTTGCCATCCTTCAGCGGCGGCGATTCCACGCCGTACAGCCACGGCCCCGGCGCGCCGGGATTGGAAGTCGAGAAGAAATGCGTTTCGACCTGCGCGAAATCGCGCTCGTCCTGCATGCGCTGCATTAGCACCGAACCGACCATGCCGCGCCAACCGACCATCCCCAGCTTCTTCAACATCACGACCTCTCCGACAGAACTGCGAACTGCATGAAAACGGGTGAACCCGGACGGCCGTGTCAGGCGCCGAGTGCAGCGACCACGGCATCGCCCATCGCGGCGGTGCCGATGCGCGTTTCGCCCGGCTTGGCGATATCGCCGGTGCGCAGGCCGGCGGCCAGCACCCTGCGCACGGCGGCTTCGATCTTGTCGGCGAGATCGCCGCGCGTCAGCGAATAACGCAGCAGCATCGCCACCGACAGCAGCATCGCCAGCGGATTGGCGACACCTTTGCCGGCGATGTCCGGCGCCGAGCCGTGGCTCGGCTCGTACATGCCCTGGCCGCGCTCATTGAGGCTGGCCGATGGCAGCATGCCGATCGAGCCGGTCAGCTCGGCGGCGATGTCGGACAGGATGTCGCCGAACATGTTGCTGGTCACCAGCACATCGAACTGCTTCGGCGCCCGCACCAGCTGCATCGCGGCGTTGTCGACCAGCAGATGGCTGAGCGTGACGTCCGGGTAGTCCTTCGACACCTCGATGACGACCTCGCGCCACAGCTGCGAGGACTCCAGCACGTTGTTCTTGTCGACCGAGCACAGGCGCTTGCCGCGCAGGCGTGCCGCCTCGAACGCGGTGCGGGCGATGCGGGCGATCTCGAAGTCCGAATAGGCTTCCGTGTCGCGGGCAACGCGGGCGCACGGGATCACGTGGCTGCCGACCTTGTAGTCCGTCTCGACACCGGTTTCGCGCTTGCCGAAGTAGATGCCGCCGGTCAGCTCGCGGACGATCAGGATGTCGAGGCCGGAAACCACCTCCGCCTTCAGCGACGAGGCGTCGGCGAGTTCCGGATAGAGCAGCGCCGGACGCAGGTTCGAGTACAGACCGAGCGCCGAACGGATGCCGAGCAGGCCGCGCTCCGGGCGCAGCTCCTTCGGCAGTGTGTCGTACTGCGGACCGCCGACGGCGGCGAGCAGCAGCGCATCGGCGGCCTTGGCCGCTTCCAGCGTGGCCGGCGGCAGCGGATGACCGGCGGCGTCATAGCCGGCGCCGCCGATCGGGGCGCTGGTCCAGGTCACGTCGAGGCCGTGATGGTCGCGCAGCACGGTCAGCAGCTTGACCGCTTCGGCGGTGATTTCCGGGCCGATGCCATCGCCGGGGAGCAGCAGGATTTTCTGGGTCATGTCGTGCAGGAGGTTCAGTCGATCGCGTAAGCGCGAAGTTCGTTGTTGAGCATCATCGGCACCAGCAGCCGCTTGGCCGGGCCGATGGCGATATCGGCCGAGCCCTGTTCGAGCAGCAGCCAGAGGGTGACCTCGCCGGTCGCCGATACCTTGTAGACGTTGCCGTGGGCCCAGTCGCTGAGGATGTAGCCACCCTTGCCGTCAGCGACCAGGCCATCGATGTTGGCGAACGGCACCGGTGCAAAGCGCGGCTCCAGCACGTTGGTCGTGCGGTCGAGCGCTTGCAGATAACCTTCGCTGGAAGTCTCGAAGCCGTTGCCGGTCAACACGCCCCAGCTGCCGACGATCAGCTTGTCGCCTTCCACCAGCAGGCCATTCGGCCCTTCGAGCTTGGGGCTGGCCAGCATCACGCCAAGGCTGTCGCCGTTCAGGCGCCAGATGGTGTTGGTCATCATGTCCGAGACGTAGACGCGGCCACTGCCGTCGACCGCCACATCGTTCAGGAACTTGGCGCCCGCAGCCTTGTGCCGCGACTTGATCCGGCCATTGCCGGTGTCGACCACCACCAGTTCATCGATGTCGGCGATGTACAGCAGGCCACCCCGGTAGCCGAGCCCCTTCGGTGCGTTGAGGCCGCGCAGCCAGTCGCGCTTGATCATCTTGCCGTCGGGGCTGACCTTGGAGATGAAGCCGTTGCCGTCCTTGGCCGTGCCCTCGCCGTTGATGTTCGACACGTACAGCACGTTCTGGTTGGCGGCGAACACCACCGATTCCGGCTGCGCGAAGCCGGACAGCGTCCACAGCGGCTCCGGACCGGCCGCCGTGGCGGCGCCCGTGGACAGCAGCAGGGCAAGGGCGGCGCAGCCGCGGCGAAATGCGTTCATCGGACTCTCCGGATCAGGTGCGCGCCATCAGGCGAACAGCCAGGGCGCGGTTTCGCGCCGACGGGATTCGTAGGCGCGGATGTCGTCGGCATGCTGCAAGGTCAGACCGATCTCGTCGAGACCGCGGATCAGGCAGTCCTTGCGGAACGGGTCGATCTCGAACGCGAATTTCAGGCCAGCCGGCGTGCTGACCGTCTGCGCCGGCAGGTCGATGGTCAGCTCGAAATCGGTGCTGGACGCGCTTTCCTGGAACAGCGCCTCGACCTCCTCGTCCTTCAGGACGAGCGGGAAAAAGCCGTTCTTGAAGCTGTTGTTGAAGAAGATATCGGCGAAGCCCGGCGCGATCACGGCGCGGAAGCCGTAGTCGCTCAAGGCCCAGACCGCATGCTCGCGTGACGAGCCGCAGCCGAAGTTCTCGCGGGCGATCAGGATCGTGCTGCCGGCGTGCTGCGGCTTGTTCAGCACGAAGTCCGAGTTCTTGCGCCGGGTGGCCGGGTCGATGTCGAGATCGCCCTTGTCGAGGTAGCGCCAGTCGTCGAACAGGAACGGGCCGAAGCCGGTCTTCTTGATCGACTTCAGATACTGCTTGGGAATGATCGCGTCGGTATCGACGTTGGCCCGATCGAGCGGAGCGACCTTGCCGGTGACGATGGTGAACGGCTGCATGGCTTAGAGGCTCCGGATGTCGACAAAACGGCCGGCCACCGCAGCGGCAGCGGCCATCGCCGGGGAAACGAGATGCGTGCGGCCGCCGGCACCCTGGCGGCCTTCGAAGTTGCGATTGCTGGTCGAGGCGCAGCGCTCGCCCGGGCTCAACTGGTCGGCATTCATGCCGAGACACATCGAGCAGCCCGGCTCGCGCCATTCGAAGCCGGCGTCGATGAAGACCTTGTCCAGGCCTTCGCTTTCCGCTTGCCGCTTGACCAGGCCCGACCCCGGCACGGCCAGCGCCAGCTTGACGTTGCCGGCGATCCGCTTGCCCTTGAGCACGCCGGCGGCCGCGCGCAGATCCTCGATCCGCGAGTTGGTACAGGAGCCGATGAACACCTTGTCGATCGCGATCTCGGTGATCGGCTGATCGGCGGCGATGCCCATGTAGGCCAGGGCCCGCTCGATCGAGTTGCGCTTGACCGGATCGGCTTCGGCGGCCGGATTCGGCACCCGGCCGTCGACCGGCAGCACCATTTCCGGGCTGGTGCCCCAGGTGACCTGCGGCTGGATCGACGCGGCGTCGAGTTCGACTTCGCGGTCGAACACTGCACCGTCGTCCGAATGCAGGGTGTTCCACCAGGCGATGGCTTTCTGAAGCGCTTCGCCCTTCGGCGAAAACGGCCGGTTCTGCACGTAGGCGATGGTGGTCGCATCGACGGCCACCAGCCCGGCGCGCGCACCGGCCTCGATCGCCATGTTGCAGACCGTCATCCGGCCTTCCATCGACAGGTTGGCAATCGCTTCGCCAGCGAATTCGATCGTGTGGCCGTTGCCGCCGGCGGTGCCGATCTTGCCGATGATCGCCAGTACGATGTCCTTGGCGGTGATGCCGGGCGCCACCTTGCCGCGCACGGTGACGCGCATGTTCTTCGACTTCTTCAGCACCAGGGTCTGGGTGGCGAGCGCGTGCTCGACTTCCGAGGTGCCGATGCCGAAGGCCAAGGCCCCGAAGGCACCGTGGGTCGAGGTGTGGCTGTCGCCGCAGACCACGGTCATGCCGGGAAGCGTGGCGCCCTGCTCCGGGCCGATCACGTGGACGATGCCCTGACGGGCGTCGGTCATCTTGAATTCGGTGATGCCGTACTGGTCGCAGTTGGCGTCGAGTGCTTCGACCTGCGCGCGCGAGATCGGATCGGCAATGCCGACCGAGCGATCAGTGGTCGGCACGTTGTGATCGGCCACCGCGAGATTGGCGTCGAGCCGCCACGGCTGGCGCTGGGCCAGACGCAGGCCGTCAAATGCTTGCGGGCTGGTCACTTCATGGAGCAGCTGGCGATCGATATAGATGAGCGCGGAGCCATCGCCATTGTCCTTGACGACATGGGCGTCCCAAAGCTTGTCGTAGAGCGTCTTTGCAGCCATCGCAGCACCGGAGGGGTCAGGTTCGGCGCGCAGTGTAGGAGCGCGTCTTTCATTACTCCAATGAATCCTTTGCATCGTCGGCAGTCGCGATCGGAATTCGACTGCAGGAAATCGGATGTCGTTGCCGATCATCTGGCTCCGGCACGCCAGCTTCGGGAAGCGCCTTCCGCCAACAAAAAAGGCCCGATCTTGCGATCGGGCCTTTTGGTGTTGGTGGACAGTACAGGGCTTGAACCTGTGACCCCCGCCGTGTGAAGGCGATGCTCTACCACTGAGCTAACTGTCCGGCAGGCGCGCATTATAGGGATGCACCTGCCGCACTGCAACGAAAATTCTGCGCTTCCGGACAGATTTTTCAGCCGGCCGGCGGCAGGCCGAAAGCCGCGCCGCAACCGGCCTTCCGCTCACTTCACGCGGAAGCGCACTGCCGGGGTCCGCCAGCGGCCATCGGCAGCGGCGGCATAGGCGATGTGCTCGCCACGGCGCAGCGGCCACTGGAAGCGGGCGCCGCTGCCCTCGCCGGCCAACGCTTCGTCGACGAACCAGCGCACTGACTCGTCCGCAGCCACCGCCGCCAGCTGGAATTCCAGCGCCTGCTGCTCGGCCGGCACCCGTGGATCAAGCGCCAGCCGCAGACCTTCGAACGGCTGCAGCAGGCTCGGCACCAACGGCGCGCTGCCGGTCCAGGCGGCGGCCGGCGCATCCGGGACCTCGGGTGCGGTGCCCGGCGCGAACCATTCGCGGCGCTCGCCGCCATCGCTGTCCCGGATCATCCGCGCCTCGAGGCGCGGGCTCAGGCGCAGCGGCGGCGACGGCTGCCGCTGGTCCAGCCAGCCGAACACCGAACGCACCAGCAGCGCCGGCCCGATCGAGCCGGTAACGCCGTCCATCGCCGCGCCGTCAAGCGTGCCCATCCAGGCGCCGACCACGTAGTCATGGTTGTAGGCAAGACACCAGGCATCGCGGTAATCGCTGGAGGTGCCGGTCTTGACGGCGGTCTGGCTCGGGAAACGCAGCAGGCCGCCATCGCCGAACTCCAGCAGCCGTGCCCGGGGGTCGGACAGGATGTCGGTGATGATCGATGCACTTTCGCGGCTCAGCAGCGGCTGCAGCGGCTGGCGGTCGCGGTCGTCGTCGAACAGCTGCAACGGCTGCCGCTGTCCCTGCCGGGCCAGCGTCGCGTAGGCATCGACCAGCTGCGCCAGGGTGACTTCGCCATTGCCAAGGGCAATGCCATCGCCGTAGTGATCGGGATGGGCCGACAGGCCGCTCATGCCCAGCCGTTGCAGCAGGCCGAGGAACTCGGCTCCGCCGACGAACTGCAAGGCCTTCACCGCCGGCACGTTCAGCGAATTGCCGAGCGCTTCGCGAACACTGACCTCGCCGTAGCTGAGCCGCGAGTAGTTGCGGTAGGGATGCAGGCCGTCGCCGACATGGGCGGCGGTCGGTGCGTCGCGGATGCGGGTGGCGGCGGTCCAGCCGTGCTCCAGCGCCAGCGCATAGACGAACGGCTTCAGCGCCGAGCCGGGCTGGCGCGGCGTCAGCACCGTGTCGATGCCGATCTCGCCCTCGTCGGCGTCGAGATTGGCCACGTTCCAGCTGCGCACGCGGCTGCCGTCGAGCGCCACCACCAGCAGCGCGCCCTGGCGAACGCCGACGCCGGCCAGTTCCCGCAGCCGCTGTTCGAGCAGCCGCTGCGCCTGCCGCTGCAGGCCGGCATCGAGCGTCGTCCGCAGCACCGGGCTGCTGTCGGCGCGCGCCCGGCGCCGTACCTCGGCGACGAAATGGGCGGCCGGCACGCTGTCGTCATCGGCCCGCAGGGCCGGCGGCGGGGTCGACAGGACTTCGACACGGGCCGCATCGATCAGGCCGTCGTCCGCCATCCGCAGCGCCAGCCGCCGCATCGGCCCGCGCAGGGCGGCGGCGTCGCGCACCGGATCAAGCCGGCTCGGTGCCCGTGGCATTACTGCCAGCGCCAGCATCTCGGCTTCGCTGAGCGTGGCCGGTTCGCGCCCGAAGGCATAACGCGCCGCCTGCCGCAGGCCGCGACGATGGCCGCCGTACGGCACCTGATCGAGATAGAACTCGAGAATGTCCGGCTTGGAGAACCGCGCTTCCAGCCGCATCGCCTCGAAGCCTTCGACCCAGCGCGACCACAGCGTGCGGGGACGCGGATGGAGCAGCCGCACGACCTGTTCGCTGATGGTGCTGGCGCCACGCACCGCCCGCCCGGCCTGCAGACCCTGCCAGACCGCCGCCAGCCGCGCCCGCCAGTCGATGCCGCCGTGCTGCCAGTAGCGACGATCCTCGGCGCTGACGATCGCGATCTTCAGGAACGCCGGCAGCTGCGCCAGCGGCAGGCGGTCGGCGGTATTCCAGCGCTGCTGGTAATGGCGGGTCAGCGGCTGGCCAGCGGCATCCAGCACGTCGGCGCGCGTGCCGTCGAGCGCCTCCGGCACCAGGCGATGCGGCAAGGGCCGCTGCGCCAGCGCGGTGGCCAGCGCCAGCAGCATTGCCGGCGCGAGCGCCAGTGGCAGCGGGTGCAGCAGCAAGCGGCGCAGGCGGAACATGCCGGCGATGCTAGCGCCAGCCGCACGGCCGGCAAACCGGCGGTGGCGGGAAAACACCGCCTTGTCCTTTGCTAGCGGCAATGCGGGAGCGATCCACGCCCGAAGCCCTGCTTTTCGGAAGATTCCGTCGATGCTTCAAGCGCTTTTCGAATCCCGTCCTCACTGACAATGAAAGAATTGTCGATTGAAAGTGCCAGGATCATCAGTCGTTTCTGAATTTTTCGAGCAGTTGACGAGGAACTGACATTATCGGCTCTCCACGAGGAAAATTTCCCATTCAGCCCGCTGCAGCCGTTTCCCATGATGCCCGGCGATCTGGGGCCCAGGCCCCGGAACCCGACCGACAAGAAC
The DNA here is from genome assembly GCF_051860985.1 of Nevskia sp. NCBI lineage: Bacteria > Pseudomonadati > Pseudomonadota > Gammaproteobacteria > Nevskiales > Nevskiaceae > Nevskia > Nevskia sp. The sequence continues at coordinate 126,042 of NZ_JBIMKV010000003.1, forward strand.
CATCTGGAGGAGACAGCCCATGCCGACATTCCCCCGCCAGCGGCCGATTCCGCTGGCTGCCGCCCTGTTCGCCGCCGGCGCCCTGCTGGCCGGGCCGGCCGGCGCCCAGGAACGCGCGGCCGACGCCCCGAAAGCAGACAGCGGCAGCGACGAGGCCGTGGCCCTGACACCCGTGCTGGTCGAAGGCACCTTCGTCGGGGCCATCGAGAACACCGCAGGCACCGCCCGCCAGCTGACCGCCGAGGAGCTCGACCGCCTGCGGCCGGTCACGCTGCAGGAAGCGCTGCGCGCGGTGCCGGGCCTGCGGATCATCGATGACGACATCGCCGGCCGCCGTTCCGGCATCGGCCTGCGCGGCGCGCCGTCGCGGCGCAGCCGCAAGGTGCTGCTGCTGGAAGATGGCGTGCCGATCAATGCCTCGCCGTACCTGGATTCCTCGGCGCACTACACGCCGCCGTTCCAGCGGCTGGAGAACATCGAGGTGCTGCAGGGCACCGGCCATGTCATTTACGGGCCGCTGAACAACCACGGCATCATCAACTTCCGGTCGCTGTCGCCGACCGTGACGCCGCAGACGAAGTTCGAGATCGGCTACGGCAACGACGACAACGCCCAGCGCCACCTGTCGCATACCCGCACGATCGGCGACTTCGGCATTGCCCTCGCCTACACCGGCGCCAGCGCCGACGGCGCCTTCGATGTCGAGAAATCGCGCTTCGACGACTTCTACGGCGAGATCGAATACCGGATCAACGATCGGCACTCGCTGGAATTCAGCGCCAGCCACCTGCGCGAACGTTCGAACTACGACGAATCGAACCTGACGCCGGTGGAGTACGCGCTGGCGCCGCGCCGCAAGCTCGGCCGCTTCGGGCAGGAATACAACACCATCGGCGTCAACTTCTCGAAGTACGACCTCAAGCACCAGTTCAACGGTAGCGGCATCACGGTGTCGTCGCGGATCTACGCCACCCGCACCGACCGCGCCCGCTTCACCGTCGATCCCGACGAGATCTCGGTCGACGCGCTGCCGGCCTTCGAGTACGAAGACCCCGACTATCAGTTCGTCGAAGGCGTCAGCGGCGTGATGGTCAGCCGTGCCCGCCTTTACGAGAACTACGGCGCCGAGTCGCGTGCAGTGGTGAATTTCAGCACCGGCAGCATCGGCCACGAGTTGTCGTTTGGCGTCCAGGGCACCCGCTCGCTGTTCGACGATGGTCGCGAGTTCGGCGACGTCGGCGAAGTGATCTCGATCGGCAGGCGCGGTACCAACTTCGGCACGAACGACCTCGCGGCGGCCCGCCTCGACAAGTACCAGGCGACCGCGATCGCCGGCTATCTGCAGAACGCGGTGCAGTTCGGTGATGTGCAGATCACGCCGGGCCTGCGCATCGAGCACTACACGCAGCACCGCGAGCGCCGCTTCACCGGCTCGACCTTCAACTTCGACGGCGAGCAGGACGACCGCCTGCTGGCGCTGCCGAGTCTGGCGCTGCTGTACACCGGCTTCGACAAGACCCAGGTGTTCGCCAATGTGGCGCGCGGCTACACGCCAGCGTTCGCGCGCTCGGCGGACGAATTTCCGTTGAAGCCGGAGACCGGCATCAACAGCCAGATCGGCTTCCGCACCCGGCTGGCACCGGGCCTGAACGCCGAGGTGGCGGCCTTCTACAACGTCATCTACGACACCGTGGTGCAGCTGCCGTACACGGTCGATGACGCCAACGTGGTCGTGAACGCGGCCGATTCGCGTTCGGTCGGCTTCGATCTCGGCCTGAACTACGAAACGCCATCGCTGCCCGGCACCTCGATCTCGGCGTTCTCGCAGCTGGCCTACAGCTATGCCCGCTCGACGTTCACCGAAGGCGACGACATCGACGGCAACCGGGTGCCGGAAACGCCGTTGCACGCCGGCAGCCTGACCATCGGCCTGAAAGGCGGCGCGCTGTGGACCGCCTCGCTGACCGTCAACCACTTCGGCAGCTATTTCTCCGACCTGCTCAACACCCGCGACCTGGCACTGGCCAACGAGGACCGGGAACCGGTGCAAGCTGGCGATTCGGTGGAAATCCGCGAGGTCGTGGTGCTGGGCCGGGTGCCGTCGAACACGCTGCTGTCGGCGCGGATCGGCGTGACGGTGCCCTGGGTCAGTCCCAACACCGAGCTGTGGGTGACCGGCCGCAACCTGACCGACAAGACCTACATCGTCGACATCGAGAACGGTATCCGCCCGGGCGCGGCGCGCACGGTGATCGGCGGCGTGACGATCCGCTTCTAGCCACCCGGCCGCGCGCGACGACAGCCGCAGTGGCTGTCGTCGCCAGCGCTCACGGCGGTCCCGCCTCGTCGATCGTCAGCTGCGCCGGCAGGTCGTTGCCGAACACGTCCGGGTCGTACATCGCTTCGACGTGCGGCGCCGGCACGGTGAAACGGCCGCTCGCCACCGCCTGCCCGACCCAGTACAGCCGGTAGCTGCCGGCCGCCAGTTCATCGGCGAACCAGCGCGCCGCATCGAAGCGCAGTTCGCGGTGATAGAACGGATACGGGCAGGCCGAGCCGGGCGGCTCGGTGTCCTCGGCGGCCAGCCCGCTGGCGGTCGCCAGATCGGGATTGACCGGCTCCAGCCCGCCGGGCAGCGGATCGTCGACCACCACCTGGCGACGCGCGGCCGGCGTGCTGACGGTCAGCTCCACGCGCACCAGGTCGCCGCGCCGGATCGCCATCGGCGCTGCCAGCGGCTGCCAGGCCTTGTCGCGATAGACCGCGTACTGCCGCTTCAGGCTGAAGCCAGCCTGGGCGGCACGGGCCTGCTCGTCGGATTCGACATAGCGCACGCGGGCGGTGAAGTAGCCGCGCCCCTGCCCGGTGTGACGCAATTCCAGCGTGCTGTCGCGGCCGATGTCGGCAGCCACGATCGGCCGCGTTGCCGTCGCCGGCGCATCGCGCGGGGTGGTGAACGCCGCCTTGCCGAACGGCTGGCCATCGAGCAGCGCTTCCAGGGTCATGGCCGGGGCCGCCGATTCGTAGCGCCGGGCATAGGCTTCCAGCGCGCTGGCGCAGAACACGTTTTCCTGCGTGTTCTGCCAGTGCTCGCGGCCGCCGCGCGCCGCCGTGATGGCGCGGACCAGCGTCGCCGGCAGCTCGCGGGTGCTGGCGTCGGCATCGATGCGGTCATCGCCGACCGACACCAGCGCCGCCAGCGCCGCGCAGTTCGAACGCAGCTCGGAACCGAGCAGCGGCTCCCAGGCGCGATCATCGGTCTCCCGCAGCAGCCGGCTGCCGGCGCTCTGCTGGCCGCGCGCCAGCAGCAGGTCCAGCGCCTGCCGGGTCTGGGCATCGGCACCATCAACGCGTCGCGCGGCATCCAGGTATAGCGCCTGCCCGAACAACCCCATGCGCGGCAGCGCCGGCGCCAGCCGGTCCAGCTCGGCCAGGCTCAGCTTGCCGCGCCGCGCCTGCACCGCCAGCACCATGCTGCGCAGGCTGGCGCTGGCCTCTGCATCGAGGCCCGGCGCGTCCTTCTTCAACAGGCCGTCGAGATAGCCGTCGAGCTTGCGCTGCACGGCAGCCGGCGGCTGCAGGCCGGCCTCGCGCAGCCACTCGAAGGCCAGCGCCGTGTACGCCGACAGGTACGGACTGGCGTGACGGTCGTCGGCCTGCCAGAACGCCATGCCGCCGTTCGGTGCCTGGAAGCTGGCCGCCTCGCTGAACAGGGCTTCGGTGCTGGCGGCCGGGTCCGGCCATTGCAGCGCCGGGTCCAGCCAGGGCTTGAGCCGGCTGTACTGGGCGGCCATCACGCCGCGCGTGAGCCGTTGTTCCCAGCATTGGTACGGGTAATCACGCAGGTAGCGGAAGGCCCCGTCGAGCGGCCCGAGCACGCTCGGCGTGAACTGCACGGCGATCTCGCCGCCCGGCAGGCTGCCCGCCGGCACCCGCAGCGGCAGCCGGTACGGCGGCCCGTCGAGCACGCCGAAATCAGCGGCGGTGACGGTGGCCCGCCGCGGCCGCACCGGCAGCGTGACGCTCAGCGCATCGCGATCGGCCGAATCACCGGCGGTTGCCGTGAAGCGGATGTCGCCCGCCACGTTGCCGGTGAGCGCGCTGTCGACATCGACGAACACGGTCTGGCGCTCGAAGGCCGCCAGCGTCACCGACTGCGTGTGCCGGGCGCGGGCGGCACCGCTCGCTTCCAGCGTCACGGCGAGCGTGCGCGGCCGGCTGGCGCGGTTGAGCACCGAGAAGCCGGCGCGGAAGCGATCGCCATCGACCACCTGGTTCGGCAGCAGCGAGCGCAGCTCGGTGTCCTTGGTGGCGATCAGCCGTCCGCTGCCCAGCCCGAAGCGGTCATCCGGCGTCACCGCCAGCACCAGCACCTTCCAGGCGGTGAGGTTGTCCGGCAGCACGAAGTCGAACGTCGCACGGCCCTGGCCGTCAACCTTCAGCGACGGATTCCAGTAGGCGACAAAGCGATCGACCGAACGCAGGCTCAGATCCGCCCCGCCATCGCCGCCCGGCGTAGCACCCTTCTTCTCGAACTTCTGCCGGCCGACCAGCCGGGTCAGCAGGCTGTAGTTGGCGAGATCGAGCGAATCGAGCCGGTTGAAGCCGCGATACGGATCGAAGTAGGCGGCGCCGTCGCGGATCAGGTCGAACACCGCTTCGTCGACCACCGCCACCGCCAGCTCTATCGGCTGGCTGCTGGCGGCTACCGGTCGCGCCTGCAGCGTCAGCTTCGCCCGGTCGCGCGGCCGGTAGCGCTCGCGATCGGCGCTGACGCCGACGTCAATGCGCTGGTAGGGATCGTCGACCGCGATCGCGGCATAGCCCATGCGGAACGTCGGCTTGCCGAGATCGACATCGCCATCCGGCGGCGGGCTGGCGACTCGCGGCGACTGCACCACCACCGACAGGTAGAAGCCCGGCAGGTGATCCGGTGTGATCTTGATCTCGATCACCGGCGTCGAGCCGTCCAGTACCTGCGTGTGCTTGTCGATGACGCCGAAGCGTTCGGTGGTGACCAGCGCCGTGGCGCCGGGATACGGGTTCTTGACCAGCACCCGGGCGGTGTCGCCGACCTTGTAGGTCTTGCGATCGGCTTCCAGGCTCAGGCCGAAGTCGTCGGCGTCTTCCCACAGGAAGCGGTTCTTGCCGGCCGCCCATTTCCAGGCCGAGCTGCGATGCAGGCGGTTGCGGCTGTCGCGCACCATCGCCGTGATCCGGTACTGGCCACCGGCGTCGGGCGTGAACGCGCAGCGCTCCGGCGCTGCCGCCGAGCGGCCCTTGCAGGTCGCCACCGTGACCCAGCTTTCGCTGTAGCGCGATACATAGGCATTGCCGACATCCTTGACCTTGGCGACCTTGACCTCGCGCCGTTCGACCCTGACATAGCGCGGCGCGCCCGCCGCCGGCCGGCCTTCGGCATCGACGACCAGCGTCGCCACCGATGCCGGCTTGCCCTGCTCCAGCAGCCAGTCGGTCGATTTCAGGCCGATGTAGCGGTCGCGGCCGGCGTACGGCACGGAGGCCGTCGCGGCGATCGCGCGGCCGCGATCGTCGCGCACGCTGGCCTCCACGCGCACTGCGCCCCAGTCGATCTCGCTGTCCGGAGCCGGCAGCTCGGCGCTGAACTCGCCGGCGGCGTTGGTCAGGTCGCGCTTCTCGGCGATGCCACGGCTGCCGCGCGCCTCGTTGCCGGTCTCGTCGTCGAACAGGAAGCCGCTGGCGGCCGGGTCGGCGCTGCTGAACGGCTGGGCGTCGATTCGGGCGCTGAGCTGCGCCGGCGCACCGGTGAAACCGCCGCCGGCATGCAGGCTGGCACGCAAGCCGGCGGTGAACGGCTGCCCCGGCGTGACCCGGGCGGCGCGGATGTCGACCGCCAGCCGGAACGGCGCCGGCGTGAAATCCGAGACCAGCACCTGCATCGGATACAGGGTTTCCGAGCGCAGGTCGGCATCGCCGCTGCGTTTGCCCGGCACTCGGGCGAAGCTGGCCTCCAGCTCGAAGCGATACCAGCCGACGGCGCCCTGCCGGGGCACGGTGAAGCTGCCGTCGAGCGCACCGAAATCGGACAGCGTCAGCCCGTCCTGCTGGTGCACGACCTGATCGGCCGGGTCGAGCACCTTGAGCTGGTACGGCCCGCGTTCCGGCAGCCGCAGCCCGCGGCGGTCGTCGTTGCGCACGTACAGCTTGTACTGGACCACGTCGCCGGCCCGGTAGACGCCCTGGGCGGTCGTCCCCCAGGCCTTCAGGTGACCATGCCGCTGCTGGCGGCCGGCGTAGACCGAATAGCCGGATGCCCGGTAGGTGTCGACCGAAAAGCTGTCGGTCAGCGGCAGCACGGCCAGATCGCCGCCCTTGACCACCCGCACCGCCAGCGGCGCCTTGGCGTCCCAGCCGGTGTATTCGAGCAGCGGGTCGACATCGGCCGCACCCGGCAGCACCGCCATGCCGGCGGCGTCGGTGCGCACGCTCGGCTGCTCGGCCGCCTGCGGCGCCCAGGTCGGCGGCCGGGCGACGAACAGCGCGACCTCGGCATTGGCCACCGGCTTGCCGGTCGCGAATTCGGTGACCCAGACCAGCGTGTCGTAATGGCCGAACTTGGCGTGCACCTGCCACGGCGTGACCTGGGCGAACAGCGGTTCGCCCGGCCGCTGCTTCGTGTAGGCGCGCACCGGCGGAGCGCTGCGCAGCCAGCCGTCGACGATGCCGCTGCGGCCGTCGAGCAGCGCACGGATATCCAGCGGCATCGCGAAGGCGATGTCCTTGGCCGCCGCCACCGGCCGCGTGGCCGGCGGCAATTCGCGCACGCCGTCCGCGGTGGTACGGGTCACGGCCAGTTCCAGCCGGTCGAGATTGGTCACCACGGCCGGCACTTCGGAATCGATTCCGGCCTCCAGCACCGCCTGCGGATGCGAAAAGCTCAGCGCCGGACTGCGGTGTGCGGTGCGGAAGCGCAGCTCGAACGGCGCCGGCAGGCTGCGGCCGAAGACATCGCGCAGGTCGCTGCCGCCGGCCACGGTGTAGGACTCCGCCGCTTTCAGCGTGAACGGCATGTTCAGCGCATAGCCATCGGCGCGACGGTTGTCGGTGCCGGCGTTCCAGCCACCGTAGGCATTGGCCCAGGGGTCGTAGTCGCTGCGGCCGCCCTTGGGGTCCGGGGCAATCGCCAGCCGGCGGCCGTTCTCGGCGGCAATCACCGGCGCGCTGAACACCAGCGCCGGCCCGAGCAGCGGATTGCAGGTTGCGGCGTCGGCCCGCTGCTGCATCAGTGCAGTGGCGCCGCCGCAGCGCAGGCCCAGCAGCCGGAACGGGCCGAAAGTGTGGAAACGCGCGCTGCCGTCGCTGTTGCCGCTGCCACGCTCCGGCCCGAAGGCCGACACCAGACCCGCACCGATACGCAGCTCGCCGTCGCGATCAGCCGGCAGTTCGGCGGCCGGCAGCAGCCACCAGCGCGACCTCGCCTCGCCGGCCGCCATGCCGTGCAGCGCTGGGACGTAGTACGGCGTCTCCTCATCGTCCGGCACCGCTTCGACGGTCACGGCGGCGCCGGCGATCCGCGCAGCCGCCGCCACCGACGCCGCCGTGACCGGCTGGTCGAACAGCGCCCGGATCACCGGCCGCGTCGGGCTGCGCCAGCCATCGATCGTCGCGTAGCGCAGGGCCGGCCGCGCCGTGCTGAACGTGTGGCGGACCGCGCGCGTCAGGCGCGCGCCGTCCTCGGTCTGCAAGCTCGCGGCAACGTCGATCTGATAGCGCGTCGCCGCGGTCAGCGCGGCGTCATCCGGCAGGTTGCAGGCCAGGTTCTGCGGGTCCAGCCAGCGCCATTCGCAGGGCAGCGCCGGCGTGATGATGACCGGCACCTCCTCGGCGCTGCGCGCCATCCGGCCGAGCGGCACCACGGCCCGGTCGAAGCTCAGCACGATCTGCTGCGATGACGGCTCGACCTCCTCGCCGGCCGGCGTGATTCGCAGCAGGTTCAGGCCATCCGCATGCAGCGCCGGCACCGCCAGCAGCACCAGCGCGGCGAGCAGCCGACGGGCAATCACGACTTCACCTTGATGCGCAGGAACTGCGCGCGGTCCGGCGTGCCGTAGGCCCGCACCTCGCGCAGGCCGCCCAAGCTCGGCCAGACGCGTTCCTGGTCGCTGGCCGTGCCGGCCGGCACCGGCTGCAGGCCGATGCGCATCAGCAGTTGGTCATCGAGCGGCGCATCGCCGAGCGCGGTGACGGTGAGCCAGTCGGCCTTGCCTTCGATGTAGACCACCTCGGTCGCACCGGGCGCGTAGCGGCAGCGGCGCGAGTAGCGCGAGCTTTCGCACTGCCACGGCGGCCCGAGCACCGCCGCGACTTCCGCCTCCGGGCGACCGGCGACCTCGGCAATGCGGAACAGCGGCGCACGGCTCGCCGGGTCCAGCGACTCGAAGGCGGCCGCGTAGTCATAGTCATCGCCCGCCTCGCGGCCGGCCCGCCCGGACCACCACAGCGCAGCAGCAACGGCGGCAATCAGGACCACGACGGCGGGCAGCGCATATCGGCGCATGGGACAACTCCACTGGCGGATGGTCGCGAGGATGGCAGCGATCACGGCGAAATGGGGCAGGTTTCGATCATGGCTTGAAATGACCACGACAGCGGTACCGGGCTCGCCCGGATCTGCACGTGGCGTTGACAGACTCGCCACTACGCTGCCGCTGCCGCGCACCGTTGCCGGCCGCCTTCAGGGGATGCGTCATGCCAAGCCGAACCCATTCGCCGATCCGTACCCGCGCCAAGATCTGGCTGGCGGCGGCTGCCCTGCTGCCGATCGCTGCTGTCGCCGGGCCGGTATTTACCGTCAACACAACGACTGCCGGCGACCAGCTTGCGCCGGACATCGCGAGCGACGGCAACGGCCATTACGTGATCACCTGGCAGGGCCCTGACGGCAATGGCAGCGGCGTCTTCGCGCGTCGCTATGCAGCGGATGGCAGCCCGCTTGGCGCCGAATTCGCAGTCAACACCAGCACGGCCGGCGAACAGACCGCCCCGAACGTCGCCTTCGATGCCAGCGGCCGTTTTGCAATCAGCTACACCTCGACGGCCGCCGATGGTCGTGCGCGGCTGGAAATCCGTCGCTACACGGCAGCAGGCGTCGCGATGGACCCGGTGCCGCGCCCGGTACCGGTGAGCTTCACGCGGCACGAACTGGCCATCGACGGTGGCGGCATCGCAATCTTCGCCGGCCTGTTTGAAGGCCCCGATGGGCGCACTGCTGTGCGCTTCCGTCGCTTCAGCTTCGACGGCGTCCCCGTCGGGCCTGAAGTTGCGGTGGAAGACGTCAACCCGTTCTTCCGTCGTCCGGCACCCGGCGTCTGTACCACCGCAGACGGTGCGTTCGCGCTCGTCTATACCCGCGCTGGTGGCGAAGGCGACCTGCGCCTGAAGCGCTATGCCGGCAACGGGGAGCTGCGCGGAACCACGGCGTTCGGCTGGCGCTCCGACGGGACGCCCGACCCGGTCCGTCTCGCCTGCCTGAGCGGCGGAGGCTACGTTAGCGCTCACACGCGCAGCGATCTCGGCAGTCTGCTGCAGGCCGGCGTCGTGATCACCCGCTTTGACGGCGACGGCTCCGTGCTCGGCGACTTCGAGGTCGACGACACCATCGATCTTCCCGGCATGGGCAACACTGCCAACGCTTCATCGCCAGCGCTGGCGGCCGATCCGGCTGGCGGCTTCGCCGTCGTCTGGAGCCATCTGGTGATCACCCGTGGCGACGACGAGAATCCGGAAGCATTCGACACGCGCCTGAAGGGGCGCCGCTACGCCGCCAGCGGTTCTCCGGCGTCGACGATCCTGCGCATCGACACACCGGCGCCGCCAAGCCGCGCATCCGCTCCGGCATTGGCCCTGAGCAGCCGCAACAGCGTTGCCACCTGGTTCGAAGGAGAGGTCACGCCGGTCGGCGCACTCAGCGCCCTCGACATACTGGCTCGGCAACTGCCCTAGGCCGATACCCGTCGGCGCGCTGCTGGTCGGATTGCCTCAGCGTGGCTGGTCCACGTGGCCGCCATGCGCCGCGATCTTCAGCGCCAGTTCCAGCGCCTGCTCGTAGTTCAGGCGCGGATCGACGGCGGAGCGGTAGGCGCGTTCGAGGTCGGTTTCGGTCAGGTCACGGGCACCGCCGAGGCATTCGGTGACGTCCTCGCCGGTCAGTTCCAGATGGACGCCGCCGAGCCGGGAGCCGCAGGCCGCGTGCACCGCGAACGAGGCTTCGACCTCGGCGAGGATGTCGTCGAAGCGCCGGGTCTTGAGGCCGTTGCCAGCGGTCTGGGTGTTGCCGTGCATCGGATCGCAGAGCCACAGCACCTCGTGGCCGGCGGCGCGCACCGCGTCGATCATCTTCGGCAGGCCGGACTCGACCTTGCCGGCACCGAGCCGGTGGATGAAGGTCAGCCGGCCCGGCTCCTTGTCCGGGTTCAGCAGGCGGCAGAGCTCCTGCACCCATTCGGCACTCATCGACACGCCGAGCTTGACCGCGATCGGATTGCGGATGCCGCGCATGTATTCGACATGCGCGCCGTCGACGGCCGCCGTGCGCAGGCCGATCCACGGCAGGTGCGTCGACAGGTTGTACCAGCCGGTCTTGCGCGGCACGGTGCGGGTCTGCGCGGCCTCGGCAGCCAGCAGCAGCGCTTCGTGCGAGGTGTAGAACTCCACGCGGTTGAACTCGTGGATGGTCTGGCCGGCCAGCGTTTCCATGAACTTGACCGACTCGGTGATCGCTTCGACGCGCTTGGAGTACTGCTCGGCCAGCGGCGCGTGATGGACCCAGTCGAGGTCCCAGTACTCCGGGTGATGCAGATCGGCGAAGCCGCCGTCGATCAGGCCGCGCACGAAGTTGATGGTCATCGCCGAGCGCTTGTGGCCTTCCAGCAGCAGCCGCGGGTTCGGGATGCGGGCGTCGGCCGTGAATTCCGGCCGGTTGACGGTATCGCCGCGGTAGCACGGCAATGTGACGCCGTCCTTGGTCTCGACATCGGCCGAGCGCGGCTTGGCGTACTGGCCGGCGATGCGACCAACGCGGACCACCGGCATCTTCAGGCCGTGAACCATCACCAGGCTCATCTGCAGCAGCACCTTGAGCCGGTTGGCGATCAGCGCCGATTCGCAGTCGGCAAAGCTTTCGGCGCAGTCCCCGCCCTGCAGCACGAAGCGCTTGCCGGCCTGGGCTTCGGCAAGGCGCGCTTTCAGCACATCCACTTCCCAGGACGTGACCAGCGGCGGCAGCCGACGCAGTTCGCCGAGCGCGGCTTCCAGCGCCGCGGCATCGGGGTAGTTCGGCTGCTGCACGGCAGGCTTCGCCTGCCAGGATTCAGGGGTCCAGGTCATCGTTCAGGTGCTGCCGGATCAGGGTTTTGGCGGGGGCGGATTATAGGCGGCGTGCTACGATGACCATCGACATGACCAACTCGCCGGAGCCGACCATGGACCGCAGTAGCACCGTCAGCGTTGCCGAAGCGAAAAGCCATCTGAGCGAGATCATTGCCCGCGTCGAAGCCGGCGATGAAGTGGTGATCACGCGGCGCGGCGTCGGCGTCGTGAAGCTGGTCGCGATGCCCGACGCCAAGCCGAAGAAGATCGACTGGGCCGCCATCCGCGCGTTCGCCGTGACCTTGCCGCAGGGCAGCATCGGCGCCGGCGAGGACATCCGCAACATGCGCGACGAAGAGCGCTACTGAGGCGGCCGTGCACTACATCGACACCAGCACCTTCGCCGAGGTGCTGCTCAACGACCCCGATCGCCTGATCGTCGAAGCGCTGTTCGTCCGCCTGCAACCGGACGGCCTGTGTACCAGCCGCTGGACGCAGGTGGAGATGTCCGGCGCCATCTCGCGCCGCGTGCGGGATGGCCGCCTGAACGTCGGCGCCGCCGAGCGCGTGCGCCATCTCTATGCCAGCGATATCGCGCGGAACGTCGAACTGCTGCCGATCACACCCGACTGCTTTTCGCTGGCCGACAGCCTGCTGGCCAAGGCGGAACTGGGGCTGCGCTCCGGCGACGCGCTGCATCTGGCGGCCGCATCAGTGAACAGGATCGACAGCTTCGTGACGCTCGACCGCAAGCTGCGCGGCATCGCCACTTCCCTCGGCTTCAAGACTCCGACCCCGTGACCCCAGTCCAGTGAATCAGGCGGATAAAAAAAACGGCGAACACACGCCGATGATGCAGCAGTACCTCGCGATCAAGTCACAGTATCCGGACACGCTGGTGCTGTACCGGATGGGCGATTTCTACGAGCTGTTCTACGAGGACGCGCGCAAAGCCGCGAAGCTGTTGAACATCACGCTGACCAAGCGTGGCGAGTCGAACGGCGCGCCGATCGCGATGGCCGGCGTGCCCTATCACCAGCTCGAAAACTACCTCGGCCGGCTGATCCGCCAGGGCGAGTCGGCGGCGATCGTCGAGCAGGTCGGCGAAGTCGGCGCCGAGAAAGGCCCGGTGCGGCGCGAAGTGGTGCGGGTGGTCACGCCGGGCACGGCCACTGACGATTCGCTGCTCGATTCCCGCGCCCAGACCCTGCTGGCGGCCGCCTGCGTCGGCGGCGGCAAGTTCGGGCTGGCCTGGCTGGAGCTGTCGTCCGGGCGCTTCTCGGTGCTGGAAACCATCAGTGCCGGCGACTGGCGTGCCGAGCTGCACCGCCTGCGCGCCTCCGAACTGCTGGTGCCGGAAGACTCGGCCTACGAACTCGGCGGCCTCGCTGGACGCGGCCGTCCGGTCTGGCATTTCGATGCCGCATCGGCCCGCCGTCTGCTGACCGAGCAGTTCGGCACCCGCGACCTGCGCGGCTTCGGCGCCGACGAAATGACCGTCGCACTCGGCGCCGCCGGTGCGCTGTTGCAGTACGTGCAGGAAACCCAGAAAGCCAAGGTTGGGCACCTGACCGGGCTGAGAGCAGAGACCATCGATGAAGCCCTGATTCTCGATCCGGCGACCCGGCGCAATCTGGAAATCGAGCACTCGCTGTCCGGCTCGACACCGCACACGCTGGTCGCGGTGCTCGACCACTGTGTGACCGCGATGGGCAGCCGCCAGCTGCGCCGCTGGCTGTCCCGGCCGTTGCGGGATCGCGACACCGTCGGAGCTCGCCACGACGCGGTGGCGCTGCTGATCGATGGCCGCGCCGATGCCGCGCTGCGCGAGGCGCTGAAGCCGATCGCCGACATCGAACGCATCCTCGCCCGTGTCGCCCTGCGCTCGGCGCGGCCGCGCGATCTGGCCGGGCTCGGCGCTTCGCTGGCCGCCCTGCCCGCGCTTGCCGGCAGCTTCGCGGCGATCGAATCGCCGCTGCTGGCCCAGCTGGCCGGCCGGCTAGGCGATCACCCGCAGCTGGCCGCCGAACTGGCGCGCGCGATCGTCGACGAACCACCGCTGCTGGCCCGCGAAGGCGGCGTGTTCCGGGCCGGCTTCGATGCGCAACTCGATGAGCTGCGCGCGCTGTCCTCGAATGCCGACGGCTATCTGGCCGCCATGGAGCTGCGCGAGCGCGAGCGCTCCGGCATCGACAGCCTGAAGGTCGGCTACAACCGCATCCAGGGTTACTTCATCGAGGTCACCAAGCAGCATTCGGCGCGGGTGCCGGCCGATTACATCCGCCGCCAGACGCTGACCAATGCCGAGCGCTACATCACCGAGGAACTCAAGCGTTACGAGGACCAGGTGCTCGGCGCCCGCGACAAGGCGCTGGCGCGCGAAAAGCAGCTCTACGATGCGCTGCTCGACCGCGTGGCCGCCGATCTGCCAACGCTGCAGGCAACCGCCGCCGCGATCGCCGAACTCGACGTGCTGGCCACCTTCGCCGAGCGCGCCGAAGCCCTGCGCTGGACCCGGCCGGCGCTGGTCGCCTCGCCAGGCATCCGCATCGATGGCGGCCGCCATCCGGTGGTCGAAACGACACTGGACGCGCCGTTCGTGCCCAACGACACGGTGCTCGATGACAGCAGAAGGCTGCTGGTCATCACCGGCCCGAACATGGGCGGCAAAAGCACCTACATGCGCCAGACCGCGCTGATTGTGCTGCTCGCCCATGCCGGCAGCTTCGTGCCGGCGGAGAACGCGGTGATCGGCCCGGTCGATCGCATCTTCACACGCATCGGTGCCGCCGATGACCTGGCACGGGCGCAGTCGACGTTCATGGTCGAGATGTCGGAAACCGCCAACATCCTGCACAACGCCACCGCCCACAGCCTGGTGCTGATGGACGAGGTCGGCCGCGGCACCTCGACCTACGACGGCCTGGCACTGGCCCGCGCCTCGGCCGAGCATCTGGCGACGACATCCAGGGCCTGGACGCTGTTCGCGACCCATTACTTCGAGCTGACCGAGCTGGCCCGCGAACTGCCCGGCGTGGTCAACGTGCATCTGGATGCCGCCGAGTACGCCTCAGCGGCCGGCGAACAGCTGGTGTTCCTGCACAAGGTGCAGCCGGGGCCGGCCAATCGCTCCTACGGGCTGCAGGTCGCAGCACTCGCCGGCGTGCCGGCGGCGGTGATCGCCCGGGCCCGCACCGTACTGAACGCGCTGGAAGCCGGCGCGGCGGCCGAGGTCAGCGCCGCAAAGGCCGCGACGCCGGCTGCGAAGAAGGCCGCCGCGCCGCAGCTGGCGCTGTTCGCGGCCCCCGAGTCGCCGGCCTTGGCCCTGCTCGACACGCTCGACCCGGACGCTTTGAGCCCGCGCGATGCGCTCGAAGCGCTGTACCGACTCAAGAAGGCGCGCTGAACACCACGCCGCATGGGCCGGCGTACGGCGCTAGACGCCGGCGTCGCGCAGCAACAGCTTGACGATCGCCAGCAGGCTGAGCACGAACACCACGGTCAGCACGATGGCGACGATGATGAACACCATCGGCTTGCCGGCGGAGAAATCGCGTACCCGGTTCCGGTGGCTCTGCACGCCGAAGAACGAGGCGAGCACGCTGAGGATGGTGTCGATCAGCGACGGCGGCCGGACCGGCGGCGGTGTCGAAGGCGATTCGCTCACGTTCAGTAGTCCGCCAGCAACTTGTTGCTGAGCACCATGTCGGCGGCCGACTTGGCGCGGATGTCGTCGGCGATCAGCTTTTCCAGCTTGCCGCCGAGCAGCGGAATCGAGCAGCTGACATTCCAGCTGAAGGTGTTGCTGGCGTTCGGGCTGCCGCCGACCTTCATGTCGGCACTGATCTTCAGCGGCACACCCTTCAGCTCGATCTCCAGACGGCCGACGCCGGTCTTGAGATTCCAGGTGTCCTGCTGGATCACCGTGTTGTACTCGCCGAGGATCTTCTTCGCGAAGTCCGGCATCGGGATGTCGGACCGCTGCTGCGAACGGTGACGGATGCGGAAGCTGTCGCCCTTCAGCTCGCACTCCAGCACCTCGAAGTCCTTCACGCCATCGAGCGTCTGGTACTTGCGCTCGAAGTAGCCGCGGTCCGAATACATCTTCAGCACCGAGGCGGCAGGCTTGTTCAGCTGGTGGGTTTCATCGAATTTCATCGGGTCTCGTCTCGACAGGTGAACGGCAGATGGACGCTCAGGCGGCGTCCTTGATGGCGGCGAGCGTGCGGAACAGCGCAGCCCGGGCGTTGAGTTCGACATCCAGCGTGGCCAGCATGATGAACACGCCGCCGAGCCGGCGATGCAGGAACACGATCTCGCGCGGCGGCACACGGAAATAGCGCGACAGCGCATTGCGCGCCGCGACATTGGCGGCCCGCATCGGCAGCCGGCTCGCCCCCCAGCGGTATTCGCCGGCGGCGTTGCGCAGTTCCTTCGGCGTGCGCGGATCGTCGGCGGTGTTGAACGGCTCGGTAATCAGCTCGCACATGTCGAGGAAATCGTTCTTCACCTGATCCGGGAACTGTCCCTGCATCAGGCCGATGTCGATCGCACCTTTCAGCGCCCGTGGCCGGTCCTGAAGCGCCGCGCCAGCGACCAGTTCGCCATAGGCATCGATGAAGCCGCGTTCGAATTCGCGGGTGGCGCCGAAGTCCAGCAGCACGATCCGGTCGTCTTCCTCGCGCTCGCCAAGCCGGAACCGGTAGTTGCCGAAGTTCGGATCGCTCTGCACCACGCCCCAGTCAAAGAACTCCTCCAGGAACAGATCGAGGAAGGCGGCGCCGAAGCGGTTGCGGCGGGCCTGCGACAGCGCCATCAGCGCCGGATCGCGGACCGCGACGCCGCGCTCGTAGGTGGTGGTCAGCACTGCGTCGGCGGAGTACTCGCGCAGCACGCGCGGCACGACGAAGCGCGGGTCGTTCGCCAGCCGGCGCGCAAAGCCCTCGGTGAACTCGGCCTCGGCGCGGTAGTCGACCTCGCGCCGGAGCATGTCGCGAACCTCGGCGAAGGTCGGCTCCAGATCGATTTCCTTCGGCGCCAGCCGGGTCATCGCCAGCAGCCGCGACAGGGTGCGGATGTCGCTGTCGATCGAATCGGCGACGCCGGGATACTGGATCTTGACCACCAGCTCCAGGCCATCCGACTTGCGCAGCGCCCGGTGCGCCTGGCCGAGGCTGGCAGCGGCGATCGGATCAGGGTCCACCTCCAGCTCGGCCAGCTGCTTGCGGCCGAGGCTGCGTTCGAGCGCCGGGCCCACCACCTTCCAGTCGACCGGCGGCGTGTCGTCCTGCAGGCTGGCCAGCACTTCGACCGCTTCCTCGGGCAGGAAATACTGGCCGAACAGCGACATCATCTGGCCGGCCTTCATGACGCTGCCCTTGAGCTTGCCCAGCTCGTCGGCCAGCACCTGCGCCTGCTGGCGATAGAACGCCCGGTTGGCGTCGGTCTTCTCGACCTCGCCCCGGAAGATGTTCATCAGCGAATGGGCGACGATCTTGGTGCCGGCGCCGAAGCCGAGCTTGGTCAGCGCGATGTTGCGTTCGAACGGGCGGGTCTTCAGCGATGACAGGCTGGGCTTGTGCGGCGGCTTGTTCGAGGAATCGGAATCCATTGACCGGCAGGCAACCCTGGTGCGTTCTCGGTGAACAGTTGCGCATTCTACCGGCTGTCGGGCTTGTCTCCGGCGATCCCGAAACGCTCCATGCGCCGGTACAGCGCCTGCCGTGACAGGCCCAGAGACTGCGCCGCCCGGCTGACCATGCCGCCGGCCCTGGCCAGCGCAGCCAGCACCGCTTCCCGCGAAGGATCGTCGAGCGAGCGCGCCGCCGGCCGGGGCTGCACCTGCAGGCCGAGATCCGCCGGCTGGATCAGCGCCTCCCGGCACAGCAGCCGGGCGCGCTCCAGCACGTTCTTCAGCTCCCTAACATTGCCCGGCCAGCTGTGCTGGTGCAGCAGCTCGCGGGCCTCGGCGGACAGGCGCACGCCGCTGTCCTCGAGGAAGGCCTCGGCCAGCGCATCGACATCATCGATCCGTTCGGCAAGCGGCGGCAGCTGCAGTTCGATGACGTTAAGCCGGTAGTACAGGTCTTCGCGGAAGCGGCCGTCGCGGATCATCTGCGGCAGGTCCGAATTGGTCGCGCTCAGCACCCGCACGCGCGCCTTGCGGATGCGGTTCGAGCCGAGCCGCTGGTAGTCGCCGGTCTCCAGCACCCGCAGCAGCTTGACCTGCCCCGCCAGCGGCAGGTTGCCGATCTCATCCAGAAACAGCGTGCCGCCATCGGCCTGTTCGAAACGGCCTTCGCGGGCGCGCGTCGAACCGGTGTAGGCGCCGGCCTCCGCCCCGAACAGCTCGGCCTCGGCCAGTTCGCTCGGCAGCGCACCGCAGTTGACCGCCACGAACGGCCCGGCCTTGACCGCCGAATTGACGTGGATGATCTGGGCGATGCGCTCCTTGCCGGCGCCGTTCGGCCCGGTGATCAGCACCGGCGCGTTCGAGCGGGCGATCTGGCAGGCCATCGTCACCACTCGCTCGGTGGCATCGGCGGCATAGACCAGGCCGCAAAGATCGAAGCGCGCCGCCAGCTGCTCGCGCCTGCGGTTGCGCTCGGTGCGGCGGCGGCTGGCATCGCGGGACGCTTCCGCCAGCTCCAGCAGGTTTTCGACGGTGGCCAGCAGCTTGGCATCGTCCCAGGGCTTGGCCAAGTAGTCCGCCGCGCCGGCCTTGACCAGTTCGACGGCCGTGGCCAGATCAGTCCAGGCGGTCAGCAAGATCACCGGCAGATCCGGGTTGCGGGCGCGGATGGCGTGGAACAGCGCCGCGCCTTCGGCACCGGAGGTGGTGTCGGCAGTGAAGTTCATGTCGGCCACCACCAGGCTGACCGGCGTGCGGCTCAGCAGCTCCAGCCCGACGTCCGGCGAGGCGGCCGTCAACGCCTGGATGTCGTGCAGCGAGAACAGCAGGCTCAGCGCCTCGCAGACCCCGGGGTTGTCGTCGATGATCAGGATGGTGCGCATGGCGATTCGGGCGCGGCGGCTGGTCGCCGTATTGTCGTCGAAGCCGCCCCACCGGCGCTCCTGATGGCAGCCATGCGGCTGTACCGGGGCTCAGGATGGAGGCCACGATGATCCGCGCAGCCGCCTTGTCCAAACTGTCAGATAAGCGTGGAAAATGCTGTCGTCAATTCGTCTTGACAAATTTCCGGCCGACGGGCCAACCTGCGGTCGCTTCGGTCATTCGGGGGCCGTCATTCCCGGATGCCAAGAGGGAATCCGGTGCGCTGGTCGACAGTCATTCCGGAGCTGCCCCCGCAACTGTAAGCGGTGAGTTCGCGTTCCACGCACGCCACGGGTGCCTCGGCATCGGGAAGGCCGCAACGCAACGACGACCCGCAAGCCAGGAGACCTGCCGACGCAAGAACAATAGTCCTCGGGCGGGGTGCACCGGCCGGACGCTTTCCCGATACTGGCGAACGCCAGCACCGGGGCGCGTTTGCCGGGCTGCTCGGGACAACAGTGCTGAGGGGACTCACCGTGCAGACATCACGCTCATCGACAACTGAATCCTTGCGACTCCGCGACACCGTCGCGCCCGACCTCTGGTCGCTGGTCTACCACAGCCAGTCGCGACGGCCGATGTCCGATGACGACCTCGCCGGTCTCCAGCGCGCCGCCGCCGAACGCAATCGCGCTGAAGGGCTGACCGGCCTGCTGATCTATGACAACGGCCGCTTCTTCCAGTGGCTCGAAGGCCCGGAGGAAGGCCTCGAAAAAGTCTGGCAGTCGATCCAGCGCGACCCTCGCCATGGCGCCATCGACCTGCTCGGCCGCACGCAGACGCCGGTGCGCTGCTTCGGCGAATGGGACATGAAGCTGTCGACCCGCAGCCTGACGCAGGAGAAGACCAACTCCGGCTTCATTCACCTGCCGCCGACGCTGATCGACACGCTGAACCGTCGCCCGCATGCCGCAGCCGAACTGCTGGCATCGATGGCGATCCGCTCGCCGGTGGTGATTGCCCGCGAGCCGCTGCTGGCCGCGTCCGGCGGCCGCTCACCCTCGCCGCGACCGAAGCACGATGTCCTCAAGAACGTCGTCGAATCGGTGCTGGTGCCGCAGCTCGCGGCCCTGCATGTCGACAGCGCCACGCTGCCGATCGTCGACCCGCGCATCGCCGAACTCGCCCGCCTGCTGGTCGCCACTGATCCGGAAAGCGGCCTGGCGCGGATGGCCGAGCTGCAGGCGCTGTCGCAGTCGATCAGCGTGCTGTGCCGCGATCTCTACGAGCCGCTGGCACGCAGCCTCGGCGATTTGTGGATCGACGATGACTGCACCGAGCTGGAGATGACCGTGGCGCTGTGCCGGGTGCAGTCGGCAATGCGCCAGTCGACCAGCGCTGCGCAACGGCTGCCGGTGGCGAATCTTCCGGCCGTACTGGTCACGCCACAGCCGGGCGAGCTGCATCGGCTTGGCGCCAGCCTCGACGCCGAAGTGCTGTGGCAGGCCGGCTGGAACACGCAGTACGAGGCACCCGCCACCGACGCAGCGCTCGAACAGCTGGTGGCCGACACCTGGTTCGATGCGCTCGACCTGTCGCTCAGCGCCTCGCTGCACCGCGAACAGTGGCTGCCGCGCATGGCGCAGACCATCCGCCAGGTTCGCGATGCCTCGCGCAATCCTCAGCTGGTGGTGGTGGTCGGCGGCCGGGTGTTCCACGAACGCGAGGAAACCGGCACCGACATCGGCGCCGACGCCGGCAACCGTTCGGCACCGCTGCTGGCGGCCAAGATCATGGCGTCGCTGAAGCGCTGAGCGGCGACCACGCCCTGCCAGCGGCTCAGCGCGAGGTCATCAGCCAGTGGTGCACGCGCTCGCTGAGCGCATCCAGCGGCAGCGCGCCACCGCCGAGCACCACATCGTGGAACTGGCGGATATCGAAGCGATCGCCAAGCGAGGCCTTCGCCTCCTCGCGCAGTGCCAGGATGCGTAGCTGGCCGAGCTTGTAGGCCAGCGCCTGGCCAGGCCAGGCGATGTAGCGATCGGTTTCCGACTGCAGGTCCGGTTCGTCGTCCGAGGAATGGGCGTGGAACCAGTCGACCATCTGCTGGCGCGTCCAGTGCTGGTCGTGCACGCCGGTATCGAGCACCAGGCGATTGGCGCGCAGCAGCTCGTCTGACAGGCGGCCGTAGTCGCTGAGCGGCTCGGTGTAGAAGCCGACGTCCTTGCCGAGCTGCTCCGAATACAGCGCCCAGCCCTCGACATAGGCCGTGTAGCCGCCCTGCTGCCGGAACGGCGGCAGCTCCGGCAAGGTCTGCGCGATCGACACCTGCATGTGATGGCCGGGCGAGCCTTCGTGGTAGGCGGTGGATTCGATGGTCAGCAGCGAGCGATGGGCGAAATCGCCGGTGTTCACATAGATCAGGCCGGGCCGCTTGCCGTCCGGCGAGCCTTGCAGGTACGACGCACCCGGCGCTTCCTGCTCGCGGTAGGCCTCGACCGCGCGCACCTGCACCGCCGACTTCGGCAGCAGGCCGAACAACTTCGGCAGCATCGGCGCCATCTGCGCGTTGTACTGCCGGTAGCGGTCGAGAATCTGTTCCGGCGAACTGGCGAAGGTGTCGCGATCCTGCTTCAGCGCCGCACGGAAGCTGGCCAGATCGTCATAGCCGAAGCGCCGTGCAATGGTCGTCTGCTCGGCCTCGATACGCGCCACTTCCTGGAGCCCCAGTTCGTGGATCGCCTTCGGGCTCAGGTCGGTGCTGGTCTGGCTGCGCACCAGATAGCGATACAGCGCGTCGCCGTTCGGCAGCGCCCAGATGCCGGGCTGCAGCCGCCCGTGCGGGGCGTAGTCGCGGCGGACGAACTGCGCCAGCCGCCGGTAGGCCGGACGCACCTTGCCGTCGATCGCGGCGACGATCGCCGCCTTGAGCCGGGCGCGATCGGCAGCCGCAATGCCCTCCGGCATCCGCGCCAGCGGCGACGCGAAAGCGCTGTCGAGCCCCGCCGGCCGGGCGATCGACTCGCACTGCACGGCCACCTTCTCGAGCAGGAACTTCGGCGGCACCAGCCCGGCGGCGAGACCGGCGCGCGACAGCGCGATCAGCTGTTCGATCTGCGCCGGCATCGCGTTCAGGCGCGCCAGCCAGTCTTCGTAGTGCCGCACGCTGTCGGTCGGCACCACGGCAGCGAACTGCGGGTATTGCAGCTGCGCGCCGTTGGTCTGGTCCAGCGGCATCAGGTTCAGCTTCAGCCGCAGGCTTTCCAGCGCATCGCGCAGCTGATCGATCATCAGCGTGCGGTTCAGCTGCTCGACCTCCGGAAAGTCGCGGCTGTCGATGGCCTCGAAGCGCGCCAGCCAGTTCGCCAGCGAGGCCTGCCGCGCGGCGCTGGCGGCCAGCGAGTTGTCGCTCCAGCGATCGTTGTAGCGGTCATCGCCCAGCACGGTCGCGAATTCCGGGCTTTGCCGCAGCGTGTCCTGCCACTGTTCCGCGAGCAGCTGGTCGAGCGCCTGCCGGCGGGCTTCCAGCGTCGGCGCCGGATCGGCGGCGCGTGCATCTGGAACACGCAGCCAGACGCTGCCGAGCAGCAGAAGCAGCACGGAAAGGACGCGGCGCGCACGGCAGGTCATCGGCTGGAGCATGGAATCAGATCAGGGTGGCGGGTGGCGTCAGACCGAGCGTGTCGCCATCGCCGGCGGCACCCGGGATGCGCGCCGCGCCGGCCCCAGCACGGCCAGCTGACCGAGCAGCCACAAGCTCAGGCAGCCGACCGGAACGTAGTACCACGGCATCGCCTGGGTCTGGTAGTGACGGATCAGCCAGACGTTGAAGCCGTAGGCCAGCGCCGTACCGAGCAGCAGCCCGATGCTGGTGATGACGAAGTTCTCGGCCAGGAAGTAGCGCAGGATCGCGCCGCGCGTCGCGCCCAGCGCACGCCGGGTGCCGATCTGCTTGGTCCGCTGCGTGACCCAGAAGCTGGCCATGCCGACGATGCCGAGCGCGGTGATGACCAGCAGCGAGGCGATCACCACACCGAGGATGATCATCATCGCCCGGTCACCGGCATAGGCCTCGGCGCGCACCTTCTCGAGCGTCTTGCCTTCGCGGACGATGCGGCTCGGATTGATCTCGGCCAGCTTCGCCTCGGCCGCCTTCATCACGGCATCGCGCTGTCCCGGCGCGGCACGGATGATGTAGCGGGTGAACGCGCCTTCGTTGATGACTTCCGGCAGCACGGTGGCGAATTCGACGACCTCCTCGTTGTGCACCCATGGCGCCTGCAGGCGGTCGATGACACCGATCACCGTCGAGGCCTCGGCCTCGGTGTCCAGCCACACGGTCTTGCCGACCGGGTCCTGCCCTGGCCACAGCTTGTGGCCGAGCGCGCGGCTGATGATGATCACCGGCGGCCAGCCTGCGGTCTTGCGGGTGCGCTCGCCGAGTTCCTCGGGCCGGTACGGCCGGCCAGCGATCAGCTGCGCGCCCATCGCCGTCAGTGCCTGGTCGTCGCTGAAATACATCGCCGAATAGGCCGACGACGTCTTCTGCTCGCGGGTCAGCGACAGCCCGGAACTCCAGCCGCCGTTGGTCATCGGCAGCGAGTTGATCGGCGCTGCCGCGACCACGCCGGGCAGCGCGCGCAGCATGGCCAGATCGTCGGCGATGGCGTTCTTCAGGTTGAAGTCGGCGCCGAAGCCGATCGAGGCAAGGATGAAGGTGTCGGCCTCGTTCATGCCGCTCGGGCGCTCCATCAGCGCCGCGCGCTCGCTGATGATGAACAGGCTGTTGCAGACGATCGCCAGGGTCAGCGCGATCTGCAGGCCCAGCAGCACCAGCGCCACGCGGGAGCGCATCAGCGCCGACAGGATCGGTCGAAGTTCCATACGCGTTCTCCTTACTGGGTCTTGAGCTGGGAAGCCGGCTGCACGCGGCAGGCGCGCCAGGTCGGGAACAGCCCGGCCAGCGTGGCCGACAGCACTGACAGCAGCAGGGTCACGGCAACCATCGTCCAGTCCAGTTCGGTGATGGTCTTGAACTCGCTGTACAGCGCGCGCACGCCCATCAGGCCGAGGCCGGTCAGCGCCAGGCCGACCAGACCGCCGCTGATGCCGACCACGCCGGCTTCGACGAGATGCTGCAGGAACAGCTGGCGGCGGCTGGCACCGAGCGCCCGGCGCAGGCCGATCTCGCCGCTCTTGCGCATGAACTTGGCCAGCAGCAGGCCTACGGTATTGACCAGGCAGACGGCCAGGAACGCAAAGGCCAGCCCGACCTGGATCTCGACGTCGCGCGACACCACCTCCTGCAGCGCGAGCCATTCGTTGACGTCTGGCAGCAGCGTCGCCAGCGGGCGCTCGAAACGGCCCAGCTTCTTCTGCTCCATCACGTAGGCATCGAGAAAGCGCTTGTACTCCGCTTGCCGCGCCGGGCTGTCGAGCTGCACCCAGAACTGGATCCAGATGCAGTCGGAGGCCAGATAGCCTTCCCAGCTCGGCGCCGGCGCCTTGAAGCAGCTGTTGTTACCGGACGATTGCACGCGCAGGTCGATCGCCGTGGTGAACGGAATGAAGGCTTCCTCGGGGTCGGTCAGCGCGCCGACCGTCAGGTCGAAGTACTTGACCCTCGGCTGCCAGCGGTCGAGCACACCGACCACGGTGTAGTCGACGCCATCGAAGCGCACCGTCCGGCCGGTGGAGTCGGCGCCGCCGAACAGCTTTTCGTTGGTGGACTCGGTCAGCACCGTGACCCGCGCCCGCGCCTCGTCCTGCTCGCGGCTCCACGGCCCGCCGTAGCGGAACGGTGGTTCGAACATCGGGAAGAAGTCGCTGTAGGTTGCCCGGCCAAGCGCCAGGTAGGGCTTGATCTCCGGCCCGCCGTCGTCGCCGGCCGGCTGCACCGGCAGCACCACCTTGTACATCGCCACCTGCCGATCGGCCTTGCCAGCCGCCATCAGCGCCGTGGCGTCGAGATAGGTCAGCTGGTCCGGCAGCCGGCCCTTTTCCTCGTCATAGGCCTGGTTGATGTCCCAGTTGTCGAGCTGCACGACGTGCAGCCGGTCGGACTTCCACGGAATCGGGTCGCTGCCCATCAGGTGGAACACCGTCAGGCTGGTCATGCTGGCGGCGATGCCGAGCGCGATGCCGAACACCATCAGCGCCGTCAGCACCGGGTTGCGGCGCAGGCTGCGGAGGCCCAGGTTGAGGTAATAGCCGAACATGGTCGTGCGCCCCCTGCCCGCTCAGGCCTGGGCCGCTTGCAGCGGCGGCGCGCCGACGTTGCGCAGCCGGGGCTCGGCCTGGATGTCGACCACCTGGCCGTCGATCACGTGGACATTGCGCTGCGCGCGGGCGGCCAGCTCGGGATCGTGGGTGACCATGATGATGGTCGCGCCCTCGGCATGAAGCTCCTCCAGCAGCTGCATGACGCCGCGCGCCATCTGGGTGTCGAGATTGCCGGTCGGCTCGTCGGCCAGCAGGATCTTCGGCGAACCGGCCAGCGCCCGGGCAATCGCGACGCGCTGCTGCTGACCGCCGGACAGCTCCGACGGATAGTGCTTCATGCGCGCCGACAGGCCGACGCGGCTCAGCGCCTGCTCGATGCGCCGGCGGCGCTCGGCGGCGTTGAAGCCCCGATAGCGCAGCGGCACGTCGACGTTGTCGAACAGGTTCAGGTCCGGGATCAGGTTGAAACCCTGGAAGATGAAGCCGATCTTCTCGTTGCGCAGCCGCGAGCGCGCCGCGTCGTTCATGCCGCGCACGTCGACGCCGTCGAGGAAGTATTCGCCGCCGCTGAATTCCTCGAGCAGGCCGGCGATGTTCAGGAAGGTGGTCTTGCCCGAGCCGCTCGGGCCGGTCACGGCAACGAACTCACCGTTCTTCACATGGATCGAGAAATCGCGCAGCGCATGCGTTTCGATCAGGTGCGTGCGGTAGACCTTGGACAGGTGGTGCATCTTCAGCATGGCTGCGACCTCGGGTGAATCATCGTCGGGAATCGGGCCGCCGCAGCGGCGGCGGCGATCAGGGACACGGCAGTCGCCGCGCGGCTCAATGCAGCACCACGCGCTGCGCGCCGTTGAATTCGTCGGTGCCGGAAATCACGATCCGGTCGCCGGCCTCGAGACCGGACAGGATCTCGACCTGGTTCAGGCTGCTGGCGCCGGTCTCGATGCTGACCCGCTCGGCGACATCGCCACGGATCACGTAGGCCACCCGCCCGCCACCGGCGTCGATGAACGGGCCCCGGTGGACGGTCAGCACGTTCTTGCGTTCGTCGAGCAGTACCCGCGCCGACAGCCGCTGGTTCTGGCGCAGGCCCTCCGGCACGGCGTCGGCGAAGCGCACGCGGGCCGCCACCTGGCCGGCCACCACTTCCGGCGAGACGGCGCTGATCTCGCCCGGCCAGGGCCGGCCGCCGTGATTGATCTGCGCCGGCATGCCCGGCGCCAGTTCGCGGGCGAAGCTTTCCGGCACCTTGATCTCCAGCTCCAGGCGGCTCAGGTCGACGACGGTCAACAGCGGCGCATCGCGCGCCACGCTGGCCCGCTCGGCCACCAGCAGCTGGCCGACCTGCCCGGACACCGGCGCGCGCAGCGCCAGCGCCTCGACCTGGCGCGCCAGATCGGCCACCAGCAGCTGCTGGCGATCGCGCGCCAGCTTCTTAGACTCGATATCGAAACGGATCTGTTCCGGCTCCAGCGCCAGGTCCTCGCGCGCCCGGCTCAGCGCGAACTCGGCCTTTTCCAGCGCGTCCTCGTTGCGCAGCACCTGCAGTTCCGAATACGCGCCCTGTTCGAAAGCCTTGCGGCTGCGCTCGACCTCGCGGGCCGCCGTCTTGCGGTCGACCTCGGCGCGATCGACCGCTTCCTGCACGGTCATCTGCTGGCGGCGCGCGGCCAGCTTGGCGCGCTGCCAGTCGATGTCCAGCGCCGCCAGCTGGGCCCGCTCCTGGGCCAGCCGGTTGCTCAGCTCCGGGCTGTCGATGATCGCCAGCACCGCGTCGCGCTCGACCCGGTCGCCGGCCTGCACCTTGAGCGCCACGGTGCCGGCGGCGGCGGCGTACAGCGTCGGGCTGACCGCCGCCACCACGCGGCCATCCGCGGCGATGTCGCGGACGAAATCGCCGCGCGCCACGGTGGCCACGTTCAGCCGCGCCAGCGTCGCCGTCGCCTCGGCGGACAGCGTCCGCCGGGCCGTCGGCACCGCCCAGGCCAGCAGCAGCACGACCAGCAGGCCGGCCACGATCCACGGCAGCCGGCGGCGCCAGCCGGGCGCGGCGGCGATCACCCGATCCTGGGCGGCAGTGTCACGAAACATGAGGGGGCTCCCGGCCGGCGCCAGAGGCGCAGCCGATGACGCGGCGGCAGGACAGCCGCAGAGCTGCAGGCAGCGGCATCGCGATCCCCTAGATCCAGATCGTCGGGTCGGCCGGCCGGCGCTTGACCAGCCGCAGGTTGCAGCCGGTGTTCGGCGCCGCCGGATGACGGGACGGCGGCGCCTCGAAGCCGGCGGCGGCGCTGCGCCGGCATGGAATGCCGGTGCTCGGCTCGACGGTGCCGGCGATGATCGGCGCTGCTGGCCGCTGCGTCGGCGACGGCTGCGGTGCCGGCGTGGTCAGGCTGTCGGCGCTGCCGCGCAGCACGCCGTGGCCGCCGATCGCCGTCAGCAGCGGCAGGCTCAAGGCCAACCCGGTCAGCAGCACCCCGATCCGCTTGCCCATCGTCGTTCTCCCCGTCTGGTCCCGGCGTGGATAGCGCAATCGCCGTGCCGGCCGGTCGGATTACGGCAAGCCATTGCCACAGTTGAAGAAATGACAGTCGGGCCAGCCGCGTGAAACTGTCCGCGGACAGCGTCCGGACGCTGTCCGCCGCGACGCGGACACCGCCGGCCGACGGCCGTCGACACGCGAATTCCGGCATCCTCGCCGCCATGGATACTCACGGCCTCAGTGCCTTCATCGAGGTGGCCGACACCGGCTCGTTCTCAAAAGCCGGAGAGCGCCTGCACCTGTCGCAGCCGGCGATCTCCAAGCGCATCGCCGCGCTGGAAGAGGCGCTCGGCCAGCCGCTGTTCGACCGTGTCGGCCGACGCATCGACCTGACCGACGCCGGCCGCACCTTGCTGCCGCATGCCCGCCGCGTGCTGGCCGAGATGGAAGACGCGCGGCGGGCGCTGTCGCGGCTGTCCGGCACGGTCAGCGGCCGGCTGTCGATCGGCACCAGCCACCACATCGGCCTGCACCGGCTGCCGCCGGTGCTGCGCAACTTCACGCAGGCCTATCCAGACGTCGATCTCGACATCCACTTCATGGATTCCGAGGACGCCTGCGAGGAAGTGGCGCAGGGCCGGCTCGAACTCGGAATCGTGACCTTGCCCGACGAAGCACCCGAGGCGCTGCTGATGCAGATGGTCTGGCGCGATCCGCTGTCGGTGGTCGTCGCCCCGAACCATCCGCTGGCGAAGGCCGGCATACCGGGCCTGCGCGAGCTGGCCACCCACCCGGCGGTGCTGCCGGACGAACGCACCTACACGCACCGCATCGTCATGAGCGCCCTGCAGGCGCACGGCGTGGCGCCGCGCATCCGGCTGTCAACCAACTATCTGGAGACGCTGAAGATGCTGGTCGCCATCGGCCTCGGCTGGAGCGTGCTGCCTTGCTCGATGCTCGACGATTCGATCGTCGCGATCGACCGCCCCGAGCTGTCCTTGAGCCGCGACCTGGGCGCCGTCTGGCATCGCGGACGGACCCGCTCCGGTCCGGCGCGGGCGCTGCTGGGACTGCTCGGCGTCAGCGTCTGAGCCGGGCCGCGCATCGCTATACTGCCGCTCCGGAACGCTGGCTACTGGCGATTCCGGCAATGAAATCAACCTACTGCCGCCAACCGGAGCGGGCATGAGCGAACTGCTGCTGCACCATTACCCGCTGTCCCCGTACAGCGAGAAGATCCGCGCGATCTTCGGCTACAAGGGCCTGGCCTGGACCTCGGTGATCACGCCGCTGCAGATGCCGAAGCCGGATCTGCTGGCGCTGACCGGCGGCTACCGCAAGGCGCCGGTGCTGCAGATCGGCCGCGACATCTACTGCGACACCGCGCTGATGGTGCGGGTGATCGACCGCCTGCACCCGGAGCCGCCGCTGCTGCCGAGCGCGCTGAAGGCCAGCTGCGCCGCGTTCGCGGCGCTGGAGCAGACGCTGTTCTTCGCCGCCGTCCCGACCGTCTTCCAGCCGGCCGGACTCAAGGTACTGATGGAACGCATCGGCCCGGAGCAGATGGCCCGCTTCTCCGCCGATCGCGCCCAGCTGTTCACCGGCGGCACCGCCACCCGGCCAGGGCCGGAGTTCGGCAAGACCCACTTCCTGCCGCTGATGAATGCGCTGGACCAGCAGCTGCAGGCCAGCCCGTTCCTGCTCGGCGATGCACCGACGGCCGCCGACTTCAGCGTCTTCCACCCGGTCTGGTTCATCCGCAGCAATGCCGGCGTCGCGCCGCTGCTGGAACCGTTCAAGGGCCTGATGGCCTGGTTCGAACGGATGACCGCGTTCGGCAACGGCCGGCCCACCGAGATCAGCGCCGAGGACGCCATCGCCGTGGCCCGCTCGGCCTCGGCGCTGCAGCCGCCCGATGGCCCGCTGCTGGACGTGGAAGGCGCGCGCATCGGCTCGGAAGTGACGGTGGCGGCGACCGACTACGGCGTCGACCCGGTCGCCGGCCGGCTGATCCACGCCTCGGTGTTCGAGATCGTCATCAAGCGCCAGGACCCGCGCGCCGGCGAGCTGGCGGTGCACTTCCCGCGTGCCGGCTTCAAGGTGACACCGGCCTGACCGCCGCTAGGCCGGCGGTCGCGCCGGCAGCGGGCGGTTGTAGCGCACGATCAGCAGCACGCCGAAAAGCACCAGCGCCATCGCCGCCAGTTCGCTGGCGACGAACAGCTCGCCGCCGAGGCCGACGCCGAACAGCAGGGCGATCACCGGATTGACATAGGCATAGCTGGTCGCCAGCTGCGGCGACACGGTCTGCACCAGGTAGATGTAGGCGCTGAACGCGATGATGCTGCCGAATACCGCGAGATAGGCCAGCGCCGCCATCGCCCTCGGCGTCGTCACCAGCTGCCAGGATTCGCCGCGCCACCACGAGGCCAGCAGGAACAGCAGGCCGGCCGACAGCATCTGGCAGGCCGTGCTCATCGCGCCCTTCGGCAGGTCGATGCGCCGGCTCCAGACCGAGCCGAAAGCCCAGGACACCGACGCCGTCACCAGCAGCGCCGCCGACAGCGGATTGGCAGCGAAATCGCCACCGATGTTCAGCAGCAGGATGCCGGAGAAGCCGACCACCAGGCCGATCCACTGCATCTTCTGCGGCCACTGGCCCCAGATGCCGCCGAACAGGCTGGCCCACAGCGGCATCGTCGCCACCACCGTCGCCGCCAGCGCCGAACCCACCGACTGCTGCGCGTAGACCACCGCGCCATTGCCGACATTCAGCAGCAGAAAGCCGATCGCCGCCGAGCAGGCAAACTGCCGCAGCGTCGGCAGCGGCGCACCACGCAGCCGCAACGCCAGCATCAGCACGCTGCCGGCCACCACGAAACGCAGCCCCGGAAAGAACAGCGGCGGATACGCCTCCAGCGCGAAACGGATCGCGAGGTAGGTCGAACCCCAGATCACGTAGACGCAGAACAGCGACAGCAGCACCAGCAACGGCAACCGGCCACTCGCGGCCTGGGGGGTGTTCACGGGCAGGGTTTCGGGTTTGGGGGCGCGCATCTTAATGCCTGCCGCCCAGGAACCGGGGCGCACAGGCTGGCCCCGAAGACGAATTGAACGGCATCCTGGATGACCACAGGGCTGGTGACGGCCAAAGGCAGCCAAGGAACGGACGGCGAAACGCGGTTATCAGCACGCATCGAGAACGCGGGGCTCCCGCCCTCGGTCGTCCGCGTTCAAAGTGCATCCGACACTCGCTTTCGACGAAGGCGCCTGTCGACCGCGTTGCGCCATCTTCCGTCGCCACGACTCATCCGGCTTCCACCATCGGCCGCCCGCGGCAGACGAGCGTCGAAGGCGAAGCCGGATGAATTGACAAACCTCTGCTACGGGCTCGCTATCGTCTCAAGATTCGCCAGATTCCACATCGGCGTCTCGCCGATGGATCTGCCGACTCCGGCTGACGATCGTCGTAACGCACTTCTCTAGTTGTGCGAGGAGCTGATCGAGGAATACACCACTTCCGCAGCACCCGTCGCCGTGTCGGTTCCGTTCTGCACGTAGTTTCCGGCCTTGAAATAGAAGGTCTGACCCGCCCATTCCTGTCGGAGATCGCGGGTATCGATGACCTGATCATTGATCTTCGAGGTCACGATTCCATTGTTCATCGTGATCTCGTAGGTCAACGACTGACCGATCGAGACCGGAATCTTGACGGCACTGGCGACACCATTTCCGGCTTCCGTGGTGTTGTTGTAGGTGCCATAGGCGTAGGTGCCAGACCCGGTGCTGACAAAGACCAGCTTCACGGGAGGAGAGTTGTTGTTGCTGTGGAGCTGCGCGAACACCGTCCCCACCCGACCACCGGCCACTTTCGGCTTCGGCAGCTGCGTCACCTTCAAGCGTCCGGACTGCGTGTGAACGCCGACCATCGACCAGTTCACCGAGTTGCCATTCGCCCACTGTTCGCGCATCTCCGATCTGACGAACTTGGCACTCGGCGTGAGGCCGCCACCGTTCACCGGCGCCCAGAACACCGTTTCGCCATTGGCGGCAACGTAGCCACCGGCCGTCTTCTGGCCAGCGGAAGTTCCATAGAAATAGATCGACGAATAGGTATCCAGCGCGGTCGACGGAATCTCGTCAGCGCCGTTCTTTCCATCGGCATCCACGGGCAGCGTCAGCTTGCCGTAGCTACTCCAGCGAATGAAGGTACGCGGCTGCGTCGGGGTCGTCGGCGACACCGGCGGTGCGGTGCTGGCCGTGCCTGCGGTGATCACGCGGAACACCTGATCCGGAAGACCGGCAATCTTCACCGTCTGCGCAACTTCGGTACCGGGTGTAGTCGCAGCGGCAACCCGGACGGTCAGGGTGTCCTTGTTGCGAATGGTCCCCGGCGTCGACGTGAAGGCGCCGGAGTTGATCTTGTACTCGCCGCGATCCACTGAGATCTTGACTGGCATCAATCCACTGACGACGCCAATGGATACCGTTCTTGGCTTGCTAGTCTGGGTCGTGCTGACGGGTGCATTCGCGATGCATTGCGCATCGGTGGATTTGCAGGCGGGGGGCGCCGAGAAGGCGATGAATGGAACGGCAGACAGCGTTGTCGCAAGGACAACATTACGCAGGGGGCTCATGTTGGTGGACGTCCGATTGGAAAAAAGTCGCCGTTAGGCAAGCTTTCCCCGGGGTTGCGAACGGACAGGTAGGGAGTCCTGACCGAAGCGCTAATCCGAAAAAAGGATCAGGTCTTAGGTCTTGATAGGCTGCGAAGCGACTCCGTACAGCTCCCTTCGGAGTCGCCACCCGCCGCTTGAACGTGCTCACTGAAGTGACTACGTTCCGGACTATCTCGACGTTCGACGTGTCCTTGTTACGGCCGTCCTCCCGCTTTCTTGATCACCGAGGTAGAGGCGGTAGTCGTCGTCAGACGAATGGGACGAGCGGTCGACATTCGGATGTGAACGGCAGTGGCACTGATGCCGACCCGCCGCGCGCGTCCACATGCGATGCGGTTCGGCACGCCGGCATCGACGCTACGGCCTGCCGAAGCGGCCCGCGAATCAACCGCCCCGCAACACCTCGCGCGCGGCGTTGCGTCCCGGCGCGCCGGTGACACCGCCGCCGGGGTGGCAGCCGGCGCCGCAGAGATAGAGGCCGGCCAGCGGGGTCCGGTAGTCGGCCCAGCCGGCGATCGGGCGCATCGAGAACAGCTGATGCAGGGCCATCGCGCCGTGGAAGATGTTGCCGCCGGTCAGGGCGAAGCGACGTTCCAGATCGAGCGGCGTCAGCACCTGGCGACCGAGGATCGAGGCGGCGAAGTTCGGGGCGTACTGGTTGACGGCCGCGATGCAGCGGTCGGCGAACGGCTCGCGCAACGTGTCCCAGTCCTGGCCGTCGGCAAGCCGATACGGCGCGTACTGGATGAACATCTGCACGATGTGGTGGCCGGCCGGTGCCAGGGTCTGGTCGACCGAGGTCGGGATGGTGAGCTCCAGGATCGGCGCGCGCGATGGCAGGCCGCGCCGGGCATCGTCGTAGGCCGCTTCGAGGTATTCGAGCGTCGGACTGATGTGGATGGTGCCGCGATGCTGCGGGCCGATCTCCGCCCGTCCCGGCAGCGCGGTGAAGTCCGGCAGCTCGGAGACGGCCAGGTTGATCTTCATCGAGGCGCTGCTGTAGTCGATCCGTTCGACCGCCGCGCGGAACGCGGACGGCAGGCTTCCGGCATCCGGCAGCAGCCGGCGGAAGGTGATCTCCGGCGTCGCGTTGGAAATCACCGTGCCGGCGCGGATGACCTCGCCGCTGTTCAGCCGCACGCCGGCCGCACGCCCGCCTTCGACGAGGATCTCGGCGACCTCGGCCCGGCAGCGGAGTTCGACGCCGCGCGCGCGGCAGCAGGTGGCCATCGCCTCGGTGATCGCACCCATGCCGCCTTCGACATAGCCCCAGACGCCTCGGGCGCCGCCGGCCGTGCCCATCACGTGGTGCAGCAGCACATAGCCGGTGCCGGGTGCCGAAATGGGCTGCTGGGCGCCGATCACCGCATCGGTCGCCAGGGTCGCTTTCAGCACTTCGGACTCGAACCAGCGGTCGAGGATCGGCCGCGCGGCGCCGGTCAGCAGTTCGATGGTCTGCGGCAGTTCGTCACCCAGCGCGCGGATCGCCCGATACAGCCGCCCGCCGCGTCGCAGTTCGCGGAAGCGGGCCCGCCAGCTGCGCGTTCGCCACGAAACCGGCAGTGGCAGCAGGTCGGCCGGCGGCTCGGTCAGCAGCGGTTCGATGCACTCGGCGACCCGGGTCAGCCAGGCCTCGTACTTCGGATAGGCCGCTGCATCGCGTGCCGAGAACTTGGCGATCTCGCGATGGTTCAGCGCCTCGTCCGGCCCCATCAGCAGGGATCGGCCATCGGGCAGTGGCGTGAAGCTGGACGGATTGCGGTTCAGCACCCGGTAGCCGTAGCGGGCCAGTTCCAGTTCCTGCACGACTTCCGGCAGCAGCAGGCTGACCAGATAGGAAGCGGTCGACGCGCGATAGCCGGGAATGATGTCCTCGGTCACCGCCGCGCCGCCCGGCCGGTGATGCCGCTCCAGCACCAGCACCCGCTTGCCGGCCGCCGCCAGCGTCGCGGCACAGACCAGGCCGTTGTGGCCGGCACCGATCACCAGGGCATCGAAGGCATCGCGGGTCATGGCAGAGAGCAAGGATCAGGATGCCGACAGCGTGACCGGCGGCGGCCGTTCGCTCAATGCCACGATGACACCCGCCACCAGCAGCGCCGTGCCGGCGACCACCGCAGCCGGCGGCGCGACCCCGGTCCACAGCGCGCCGTAGACGATGCCGGCGATGGTTTCGAAAACGATCATCTGGCCGAGCAGCGAGGGCTCCAGCCGGGCGCAGGCGCGATTCCACAGCGCATTCGCAGCCCAGGAAGCCGCCAGCCCGAGAAACAGGCCCACCGCCACGAAGCGCATCCAGTCGGGCCGTGCCCAGGGCTGCGACGGCGCGGCGGCGGCAAACAGCAGCAGCGCGAACGGCAGCGCCGCCGTGCCCTGCAACGCTGACCACTGCAGCCCGCCGATGCCGGGATAGGCGCGCATCCCCTCGCCGTTGAGCACGCCGTAGGCGGTCCACAGCAGCAGCGCGCCTATGGCGCAGGCGATGCCGATGCGGAACGCAGCGCTGCTGCCGGAGCTGTCCGCGCCTATCGCTGGTGGCTGCGCCAGCCACAGCCCGGCCAGGATCAGGCTCAGCGCCGCGACATAGCGGGGGCTCGGCCGCTGCCGGTGGCGCAGCCGCCCGGCCAGCGACACGGTGACCGGCAGCAGGCCGATGATCAGCGTCGGCATCACATAGCCGGCGTTGCGCACCGCTACGCTGAGCAGCGCGTAGTACAGCAGGTTGCCGGACAGCGTCAGCAGCAGTGCATCACGCCAGGCGCGCGGCGGGGTTGGCGACGCAGTCGACGCGCGCGCCAGCGGCACGAGCGTCAGCAGCGAGGCCAGCCCGTAGCTGATGTAGCGAGCGGCCGCCACCGCCAGCGCCGGCCAGTCCGGCAGAAGCAGCGGGCCGATGAACGCGAAACCCCAGATCCAGCACGCGGCGATCGCCGGCAGCAGGCCGCCGCGCATCGCGGACGCGGCCGTTCAGCGCAGCGCCTGCAGCTCGATGGCGGCGGTGCGTTCGCCGTCGCCGAGCCACAGCTGGCCGTCCTGGATCGTGCAGTGCAGCTGCATGGTTCGCTGCGCCAGCGCAGCCAGCGCGACCTCGCCGCCGACGATGATCCGCCGCACCTGCAGGTTGCGGGCGCGCGCCAGCTTCGGCTCGGCCAGCTGCCACCAGGGCTCGACAGCCCGCTGGTAGCCGTAGACGAACACTTCGCCGGCGCGGCCACAGGCGCGGATCACCGCCTTCTCGTCCGGCTGGCCCAGCTCGATCCACTGCTCGATCTGGCCGGTCAGGTCCTTGCGCCACAGGTCCGGCTCGTCCGGATCGCTCAGACCCTTGCCGAGCTGCAGCCGCTCGTGGGCGTGCAGCGCGAACACCAGCAGCCGCACCATCATCCGTTCATCGGTTTCCGACGGATGCCGCGCCACGGTCAGGGCGTGCTCGGCGTAGTAGTCGCGATCCATGTCGGCAACCTGCAGCTGCGCCTTGAAGATGGTGGCCTTGAGTGCCATGAACGGTGGGGGCTGGAACGGATGCGGGATGGTAGCCGCGTTGCTGCCCTGACAGGCGTGCAGTTGCCGCCGGACTGGCCGGCGAGGCCGCACGGTCATCCGCAGCGGCAGCCCGGCCGTATCAACTGGCTGGATGCGCCCGCCATTGCACGGCCGTCGCGCCCGATCGCTACCATCGCCACCACCATGAACGCTCGCCCGCTTTCGTTGCGTCCCGATCACCGCCGCCGGCCACGGCGGCTGCAGCGGATCGCCTTCGCCCTGCTGGCGCTGCTGGTGCTGACACGGCCGACGGCACAGTCAGCTGAGCGGGCGGCCGAGCTGGGCACCGACCCGGCGAAGACCCCGGCCAGCGCGCCGCTGGTGATCGACCCGCCGAAGCTGCGCACCCAGCTGCAAAAGGTGGCACTGCGGGTGCCGCAGGCCGATTCCGTCGCCGCCGCACCCTATCCCGCGCTGCAGCAGGCACTGGCCGCCGGCCGGCTCGACGACGCCCGGGCGCTGGCGGCAACGGCCGTCGACAGCACCACCCGGAGCCACGGCGAGCGCGATCCGCGCAGCGTCGATGCCCGGCTGAACCGAGCCGTGGTCAGCCTGGAAAGCGGCGAGGTGCGGCTGGCCGGCGAGCAGTTCACGGCGGTCATCGACGAGGCCTCGGCGATCGGCGGGCTGCGGGCGCCGCAGCTGGAAACCGCCTGGTACGGACTCGGCATGAGCCTGCTGGCGGCCGGCAATCCGGCCGATGCCGAGCGCGCCTTCGCGGCAGCGCTGCAGCAGCGGCGCATCAACGCCGGTCTGCACACCCAGGACCAGGTCGGCTATCTCGACGCGATGACACTGACCGCCCGCAGCCGCAGCCGGCTCGATCTGGCCGATGGTTTCCAGCTGCGCCGCATCGAGCTGGCCGAACGCCTGTACGGCGACGCCTCGATCGAGCGCGCCGAAGCCGCCCAGGTACTGGCGGACTGGTACAGCAGCACCGGCCGCCACCGCGAAGCGCTGCAGGTACAGGCCTACCGGCTCGACATTCTCGGCCGGGCATTCGGCCGAGACGACATCCGGCTGGTGCCGGCGCTGCTCGACGAGGCGCTGGCTTATGCCGAGGTGGTCGACAACTTCCGCGAACGTCCGGTGGCGATCCAGACCCGCAACGGCACCATCGTGCAAAGCACCGAGCAGCCGCTGAACCAGGCGCTGCGCCTGATCCGCAAGCATGAGCCGCAGCTCGGCGCGCAGGAGCGCGGCCAGATGCTGATCCGCATCGGCGACGTGCACTGGATCCAGGGCGACCGCAAGCGCGCCTTGCTGGCCTGGCAGCAGGCGCGCGCAGCCGATGCCTCATCCGCCCGCCGGCTGGCGCAGCCGGAACCGCTGGAATGGCCGGCGGATTGGCCGCAGCAGGCCGGCATCGACGCCGGCGGCCGGCTGGACGTGGCGTTCACGGTCACCGATCGCGGCCGGGTGGCGGACATCGCGGTGGCCGAACAGACGCCTGCCGGCGATGCCGCCGGCAAGGCGCTGGCGACCACGCTGCGGCGCTTGCTCGGGCGCATGAGCTTCCGTCCGGCGCTGGGCCGGGACCGCGCCGAAAGCCGTGCCGATGTCCACTACCGCCACCTGTTCCAGCCATCGTCGTAAACTGAACTCGCGCCTGCTGCCGCCGTCCAACCGGCGTCCGAGGAACCGCCCCGACATGCCCACGTTCCCTTCTCGAATGCCGATGACGCGCCGGTTGCCGCCGCTGCTGGCCGCGTGGCTGCTGAGCGCCTGCGTGACGCCGCAGCAGCAGCCGACACCACCCACGCCGCCGACGCCGCAGCAGAAGCAGCCACCGCCGACGCCGCCGCCGGCAGCGCCGTCGCAGCCGCCGGAACCGGCCGCCAAGCAGGACCCGCCGCCCGCCGCGCCGGCCCAGAAAACGGCCAGCCCGGCCCAAGCGCCCAAGGCGCCAACGCCGCCAACTGCGCCGGCCAAGCCGGCAGCCGCATCGGCCCAGGCTCCTTCGCCTCCGCCGGCAGCGCCGTCGGCATCCGGCCCGGCGTCGTCGGCAAAGCCGGCGGCTTCGGCCGCCCCGTCGGCCGCCGCAGCCGGCGGTTCGCCACCGCCGGCCGGCGCGGGCAACACCGGTGGCGCGATGACCGATGCCGAACGGCGCGCCGCCGTGAATCGCCAGATCGACCAGTCGCTCGAAGCCTTCGATGCCCGCCTGGCGCGCGAGCAGGTGGCGCTGGAAGCGGCCCGCGAGGCCGCAGCCGCCGCACGCAGCAGCACCGGTGGCGGCGGCGCGGGTGGCGGTGGTGATGCCGGTGGTGCCGGCGGCCTGCCCGGCGGCGGCGCGCCGGCCGGCGGGGCAATCGGCAGCGAAGGCGATGACAACGCGCCGCCACCGCCGCCGGGTGGTGACGGCAGCGGTCGCGCCTCGCGCGGCAACCGGCCCGACCTGCCGACGCCGAAGGACATCTCCGATGGCCGCGACGACGATGTCGTGGCCCGCCAGCTGCGTGAAGCCGCCGAACGGGAAACCGATCCGGCGCTGCGCGAGCGGCTGTGGAAGGAATATCGCGACTACAAGAAGAAGCAATGAGCGCCATGAAGCCACGGCCGATGCCGACCCGCCTCGCCGCGCCGGGCCTGCTGCTTGCAGCGCTGCTGCTCGGCGGCTGCGTGACCCAGACGGTGAAGAAGGTCAACAACGTCAAGGTCGAGACGGCCGCCGTCGAACTGCCGCAGGAGCAGTTGCTGGAAGTGGCAATCCTGCCGTTCGAGCCCGGCGTGCCGGACACCATGAAGGAGCAGGAGGCGCAGAACATCTCGCCGGCCGTGCGCGAAGCGGAGTCGAAGTACATCGCCCACACGCTGCGGCAGACGCTGCAGGACACCGGCTACTGGGGCGCGGCGCGGGTGGTGCCGGCGGCCAGTCCCGGCGCCGATCTGACGGTCAAGGGCAAGATCCTGGCCAGCGACGGCGAAACGCTGAAGGTGGCCGTCGAGGCCAGCGACGCCACCGGTCGCAAGTGGCTCGACCGGACCTACGAGGAAACCGCGGCCGAATACGCCTACACCGAGAAGCTGCCGGCCGGCAGCGACCCGTTCCAGGATCTCTACAGCCGCATCGC
Organism: Nevskia sp.; assembly: GCF_051860985.1. Lineage (NCBI taxonomy): Bacteria > Pseudomonadati > Pseudomonadota > Gammaproteobacteria > Nevskiales > Nevskiaceae > Nevskia > Nevskia sp. The sequence goes on from NZ_JBIMKV010000003.1 coordinate 164,388, forward strand.
CAACGACCTGCTGCAGCAGCGCAAGTCGCTGAACGCGGCGAAGCTCAAGGAGATCAACCGGGTGTCGGAGCTGCGCTTCGCGGCCGATCTGGCGCCGGCGCGCTTCGGCGAATACCTGAAGACCGACGGCAGCGGCCGCTATTCGGTGGCGCGGCTGCCGCCGGAAGGTGATCCGTTCCTGGCCCGCATCGACCAGATCCGCAGCCGCGACGAGCTGCTGATCGACACGCTCGACCAGCACTACGGCGCGTTCAGCCAGAACATCGGCAAGAGCTACCAGGAGTGGCGCAAGTCCAGCTACCGCGAGGCCCAGGCCTACCGCGAGCTGCGCAACCAGGAGATCACCCGCAAGATCCTCGGCGCTGCGGCCGTGGTCGGCGGCATCTACGCAGCGACCACGGCCACCAACGGCGGCACCGCGACGCTCGGCCAGCTTGGCGTCATCGGCGGCATCTACGGTTTCAAGAGCGGCATGGACAAGGGTTCCGAGAAGAAGATCCACGCCGAGGCGCTGAAGGAGCTGAACAGCTCGCTCGGCACCGAAGTGCAGGCGCAGAACGTCGATCTGGACGGCAAGACCGTCAAGCTCAGCGGCTCGGCCGAGGAGCAGTACGGCCAGTGGCGAGAGCAGCTGCGCGAGCTGTACACGATCGAGACCGGCCTGCCGGCCACCGCGCCGAAGCCGGCAGCCAAGGCCACGTCCAAGGGCTCCTGAACGGCACGATGCGTGATCCTGATTCCGGCCCTGCCCGCCCCGTCGACGGCTTCGAGCGCATTGCCCCTGCCGATCTGAACGCGGCACCGCTCGCCGCCGGACCTCTGCCGTCGCGTAACGCCATCACCGCCCGCAGCCTGCTGATCGCCGCCGGTCTGATCCTGCTGCTGGCGGCGCTGCTGATCGGCCTGCCGGCACTGCTTGACGCCAGTGGCCCGGCTGCGCCGGCAACGGCGGCTGGCGATGCGGCGGAAGCCGCGACCGTGCAGCCGCCACCGGCAACGGTTGCCGCCAGCCCGGCAGTCCCGGCGGCGGCTGCGCCAGCCAGCGCCACGCCGATCTGGGATGACGAAGCGCTGCTGCGCGCCCGCGCCGAATCGCAGACCCTGGCTGCCCAGCTGGGGCCGCAGCTCGAAGCGCTGCGCGCAGCCGCCGCACCACGCTGGGCCGCTGCCGCCTTCGCCGCCGCCGAGGCCGAGATCGGCGCCGCCCAGGCGGCCTTCGATGGCCGCGACTTCCGCAACGCGGTCGAACGCTACCGCGCGGCCAGCAGCGCCGTGGCGGCTCTCGATGCCGAACGGCCGCGCCAGCTCAAGGCAGCGATCGCCAACGGCTACGCGGCCCTGGCCAGCGGCGCGCTGGAACCGGCGGCAGCGGCGTTTGACCTGGCCCTGGCGATCAGCCCCGGCGATGCTGAAGCCCGCCGTGGCCAGACCCGCGTCAGCCGTTTCCCGGACGTCCAGGCGCAGTTGCAGAAGGCCGCCAGCGCCGAGGCGCGCGGCGATCTGGCCGCCGCCGGAACGGCCTGGCGCGAGGCGCTGAAGCTCGACCCGGACACCGACGCTGCCCGCAGCGGGCTGGCCCGGCTGGACGCCGCTGCCGCCAGCGCCCGCTTCGGGAAATCGATGGCCGCAGCGCTGGCCGCGCTCGATGGCGGCCAGCTCGATGCCGCCGAGCAGGCCCTGCAGGCCGCCGCCAGCCAGCGGCCAGGTGACACCGGCGTGGCCGATGCCCGCGCCCGCCTGGCCCGCGCCCGCCGCGAACAGCAGCTGGCGGCGCTCGAAGCGCAGGCCGCCGCTGCCGCGCGGGCCGAAAACTGGGCCGACGCCGCGCGCCATCACGAGGCGGCGCTGGCGCTCGATCCCAGCCTCGTCGCGGCACAATCCGGCCTGGCCGCAGCCCGGCCACGGGCGGCGCTGGCAGCGCGGCTCGACGCCTGGATCGCACAGCCGGCGCGGCTGGCCAGCGAAGCCGTGCAGGCCGATGTCAGCCAGGGCCTGGCCAGTGCCCGGGCGATCGCGGCGCCGGGACCGGTGCTGCAGCGGCAGATCGCCACGCTCGAGCGGCTGCTGCGCGAGGCCGCGACGCCGGTGGCGGTCCGCCTGCAGTCCGACGAGCGCACCGAGGTCACCGTCTATAAGGTCGGCCCGCAAGGTCGTTTCAAGGACAAGCAGCTGCAGCTGCGGCCCGGCCGCTACACGGCGGTCGGCGCCCGGCCCGGCTATGTCGACGTACGGGTGGAGTTCGAGGTCGGCACCGAGCCCGCTCCGTCGCCGGTGCTGATCCGCTGCGAGGAAAAACTGTGAGCCCTGACCGCGACGCGCTGATCCAGCCGGCCGACTACCGTCCGCCCGGCAGCCTCGGCAGCGGCAGCCCCGGCGCGCCGCGCGGGCCGCGTTCGTCTGCCTGGTGGCTGATCGCCGTGGTGGTGGCGCTGCTGCTGCCGGTTGGCTGGTTCCTGCTGACCGCCCGCGCGGTGACCATCCAGGTCGAACCGCCGCCGGACCGGCTGGCGATCAGCGGGGGCCTGTCGCTGCATTTCGGCGGTCACGTCCTGCTGCGCAGCGGCCAGTACCGGCTGCACGCGGAGAAGGACGGCTACCAGCCGCTCGATACCGAGCTGGCAATCGCCGACGACAGCCGCCAGGCCGCGTTCACGATGACCAAGCTGCCGGGCCGGCTGCAGCTGATATCGACGCCGGTGGCGGCGATCAGCGTCGACGGCCAGCCCGCCGGCAGCACGCCGCAAGAGGCGCTGGAACTGCCGGCCGGCAAGCATCAGCTGAGCCTGACCGCGCCGCGTCACCAGCCGCAGCAGATCGAGGTCGACATCGAAGGTCTCGGCAAGCTGCAGACGCTGACGGTCGAGCTGAAGCCCGGCTGGGCGCCGATCGCGGTGTCGTCGCGGCCGGCCGGCGCCGAGGTCAGCATCGCCGGCCAGCCGCAGGGCAAGACCCCGGCCACGCTGGAACTCGGTGCTGGTGCGGTCGAGCTGGAATTCCGCCTGCCCGGCTACAAGCCACGCCGGCTGCCGGTGCAGGTGGTCGCCAACCAGCCGCAGACGCTGCCCGAGGTGCTGCTGGAATCCGCCGATGCCACGGTGCAGCTGAGCAGCACGCCGGACGGCGCCTCGGTGACGGTCGACGGTGCCTTCCGTGGTCGCACGCCGCTGGCCCTGAGCCTGACGCCGGGCACGCCGCACGCGCTGGTGCTGAGCCGCGACGGCCACGAGAACGCCGAGGCCCGCCTGACCCTGGCCGCCGAGGAACGGAAAACGCTGGCGCTGAACCTGACGCCGATCCTAGGCGTGCTGAAGCTGAGCCTGACGCCGGCTGACGCGGTGCTGCGCATCGACGGCGAAACCCGGTCGCTCGGCGACGGCCGGCTGGAACTGGCGGCGACCACGCACCGCATCGAAGCCGCCAAGTCCGGCTTCCGGCCGTACGGCGGCGACATCACGGTGCGGCGCGGCGTCGACCAGAAGCTCGACATCGTGCTGCAGAGCGAGGCCGAGCTGAAGGCGGCGGCCAATCCAGCACTGATCAGCAGCGCCACGCTGGGACTGCGGCTGCGCAAGATCGCGCCCGGCAGCTTCACGATGGGCACGCCGCGCTCGGACCAGGGCAGGCAGGCCAACGAGGTGCAGCACCCGGTCCGGCTGACCCGGCCGTACTACCTGGCCACCACCGAAATCACCAACGCCCAGTTCCGGCAGTTCCGCAGCGGCCACAGCTCCGGCATCGTCTCGCGCGCCTCGCTCGACAACGAAGGCCATCCGGTGGTGCGGGTCAGCTGGGACGACGCGGTGGCGTTCTGCAACTGGCTCAGCGGCAAGGACGGCCTGCCGGCCGCCTACAACGCCGACGGCAGCCTGGTGCAGCCGCTGACCACCGGCTACCGGCTGCCGAGCGAAGCGGAATGGGAATGGGCGGCGCGCTTCCATGGCGACGGCGCGCCGCGCCGCTATCCCTGGGGCAATGCGATGCCGCCGCCGCCGGACAGCGGCAACTTCGCCGACGCCCGCGCCGGCACGCTGGTCAATCAAATCCTCGACGGCTACGACGACGGCCATGCCGCGACCGCACCGGTCGGCAAGGGGCTGGCGATCGCGCCGGGCCTGTACGACCTCGGCGGCAACGTGTCCGAGTGGGTGCACGACCGCTACGACGGCGCGATCGTGCCGTCGATGGCTGCCGTCAGCGATCCGTTCGGCCCGGCCAGCGGCGCCGAGCATGTGGTGCGCGGCTCCAGCTGGCGGCATGGCCGGATCACCGAACTGCGGCTGGCCTGGCGCGACCACGCGCGCGAGCCGCGCGATGATCTGGGTTTCCGGGTGGCCCGTTATGTCGAATAGAACGAAAAGCGATTTCCGCCGGCAGCAGCGCGCCGACCTTGGCCGGCTGGTGATGATCGGCCTCACGGCTGCAGTGATGGTCGGTGCGGCACGCGCCGTGACCGCGCAGGAAGCACCGGCAGCACCCGCGCCGGCTCCCGGCCCGGCCACGTCGCCAGCACCAACGCCGACGCCGCCGGCAGGCGGCACCCGACCCAGTGTCGACGTGTCCGCCGATGCGGCGGTCGATTTCCCCGGCGACATCTGAATCCGAACCTCGAGCCCTTCATGAAACGCAGCTTTCCTGCCGAATTCGTCTACCAGCTACTGTCGCTGCTGCTGATCATCGTGGTGGTCCACGCGTTCTATGCCGGCGTCGTGCGGCCGAATGCGACGGCGATCCTGCTGGCGCAGGCAGCAGCGATCAAGGCCGATCCGGCAGCGGTCATCGAATCCTCGCTATGGGTGATCCTCAAGGACTGGGAGCAGGAATCCGAAGTGATCCTGACGCTCTGGGGCATTGCCATCATGGGCTGGAAGGCGAAGCTCGCCGTGGCCGAGCAGCGGATGTTCGAGGCCGACCTGCTCGAACTCGCCGAAGGCCAGAGCATCCTCCCCGAGGACGCCCGCCAGTACGCCCGCGCGCTGGAAGCCCTGCCGCCGGCCGATCGCGAACGGCTGCTGCCGCAGGCACTGCTGACCGCACTTGGCCGCTTCCGCTCGACGCGCAGCATCCAGGACGTGTCCTCGGCCGTCGACAGCATCTGCGATGCCAGAGGCGACCGGCTGGATTCCGAGCTGTCGATGGTCCGCTACATCGCCTGGGCGATTCCCTCGATCGGCTTCATCGGCACCGTGCGCGGCATCGGCGATGCGCTGTCGCAGGCGCACAAGGCCGTCGAAGGCGATATCGCCGGCGTCACCGAGGCACTCGGTGTCGCGTTCAACTCGACCCTGATCGCGCTGCTGCTGTCGATCGTGCTGATGTTCATGCTCTATCAGCTGCAGCTGATCCAGGAGCGGCTGACGCTCGACACCCGCGCCTACTGCGAGCGCAAGCTGATCCAGCACCTGCAGGTGCCGTGACCATGCGCGTGCTTGAATTCAACGACGCCGCGCTGACCCTGGCCGATGCCGAGCGCGTCCACGCCACGAGCCCCGGCTTCGCATTTGCCGAGGGTCGCCGGCTGCTGCTGGGCGAAGCAGCACGGCAGCAGTTTCGCGCCCAACCGCGCAAGACCCGGTTCCGCTACTGGTACCAGCTCGATCAGGCGCCGCTCGACAGCCCGTTCGGAGAGGCGCGCAGCCACGCCGATCTGGCTTGGGCGCAGCTGTCAGCGCTGCAGGCTGCCGGCGCCGACGGCAAGCTGCTGCTGATCGTGCCGTCGAGCTTCGACTCGGCGCAGCTGAGCCTGCTGCTGGCGCTGGCGCGGGCGGCAAAGCTCGATGCGGTGGGGCTGGTCGATGCCGCCGTCGCCGCAGCCAGCACCGTCGACGTGATGCCGACGGTGCTGCACCTCGACGTGCAGCTGCATCGCTGGTGGCTGACCCGGATGCGCGCCGGAACCGAGATCGACCGCAGTGGCGGAGAAGATCTCTCCAAGCCGGGCCTGCTCGCGGTATGGGACGCCTGCGCCGGGGTGATCGCCGAGGCCTTCGTACGCCAGACGCGTTTTGATCCGCTGCACAGCGCCGCCACCGAGCAAGCCCTGTACGACCGGCTGCCGAACTGGCTGGCGCAGTTCGGCCGTGGCGTGGCGGTCACGCTGGAGCTGCCGGCCGGGCTGCGCAGCCATCGCGCCAGCCTGCCGGCCGACGCGCTGAACGGCGCGTTGGCGGCGCTGTCAGGCCTGCTTGCATCCGGCGTTGCGGCGGCCATGACCGACGCGGCCCGGACCACCGTGCTGCTCAGTGCCCGCGCGGCGGCGGTGCCCGGCCTCGCCGAGGCGATCGCAGCCGCCTGCGGCGTGCGTCCCCAGCCGCTCGATGCGCTGGCGCCGGCCCGCGGCGCGCTGCGCCATGCCGAGCGCATCCGCGCCGACGGCGAGGCGCTGCCTTTCGTGACGCGGCTGCCGGCGCAAGGGCTGGCGCTCGTCGAAGCGATCCCTGCCGCAGCCCTGGCCAGTGCGCCGGAGCCCACGCATCTGCTGAGCGGAGACATCGCCAGCCCGTTGCCGTCGCGCGCGATCAACGGCGAAACCGGGCTGCTCGGCCTGCGGCTGCGGGTCGACAACGGCCGCCATCGGCTGGTCGGCGGCGCACTGCGCATCGATGGGCAACTGCCCGCCGATGCGCCGCTGTTGGCCACCGGCCAGCTGATCGAAACGGCCCTCGGCGCGCTGCGGGTGATCCACGTGCGAGACCGTTCTGCGTGAGCCGCAAGCGGCGCATGCCGGCCGAGCAGGGCCTGTCGTTCCTCGACTGCATCTGCTGCGGTTTCGGTGCCGTGATCCTGATGTTCATGATCGTCAACCACGCCAGCAAGCAGACGGCGCAGCGGGGCAACGAGGCGTTCATCGCGAAGATCGACGCGCGCGAGGCGGAGGTGCTCGACGGCAGGCAGAAGCTGCTGAACATGAGGGCCGCGCTCGAATCGGTGATCAATGCCACCAAGACGGCCAGTCGCGAAGCCGAGCGGCTGCGCGAGCAGATTCGGGCCGCAACCGCCGCCTTGCCCGATCTCGAAGGCAAGCAGACCGCGAGCCGTACGCGGCTACAGCAGATGCAGGCGGAGCTGATTGCGCTTGATGCCAAGGTGCAGGCGCTGCGCGCACAGGCCGCCGAAACGCCACCGCCCGCTGCCGGCAATGCCTCGCGCGAGATTGCTGGAGACGGCACACGCCAGTACCTCAGCGGCCTGTCCGTCCATGGCCGGCGGATCGCGATCGTCGTCGACACCTCGGCGAGCATGCTTGGCTACACGATTCTGGACGTCATTCGGACTCGCAACCTCGACGACGCAACGCAGCGCAACGCAGCGAAGTGGAAGCGCGCGCTGTCGGCGATCGACTGGCTGAGCGCGCAGCTGCCCAGCGGCGGCCAGTTTCAGCTGATCGCCTTCAACGAGACCGCGAAGCCGGTCACCGGCAGCGGCTGGCTGCCGGTCAGCCGCGACAAGCTTGATGACGCCGCCCGGTCGCTGCGCGCGATCGTCCCTTCCGGCGGAACCAGCCTGCACGCCGCGTTCGGCGCCGTGGCAGCGCTGGGCGCGCCGGCCGACCAGATCTTCCTGCTGACGGACGGCTTGCCGACCCAGGGCGCAACGGTGAAACCCGGCGCCGTCAGCGCGCGCAAGCGGCTCGAACACTTCAACGATGCGGTACGGCGCCTGCCGAAGGGCTCGGCGGTCAACGTCATCCTCCTGCCGATGGAAGGCGATCCGCAGGCTGCCGGTGCGTACTGGCAGCTGGCCCGCGCCACGGACGGTTCGTATCTCGCGCCATCGAAGGACTGGCCATGAGCCGCCGCCGCGAGGTCGAGGTATCGGGGATGTCGTTCCTGGACTGCATCTGCTGCGGCTTCGGCGCGGTGATCATCCTGCTGGTGCTGACCAAGTCGGCGGAGCCGGTGATCGCCGAACAGACGCCGGTCACGCTGGCGGCGAAGCAGGAACAGCTGGACCGGATCGCCGAGGAAAACGCGGCCGAACTGGATGCGCTCGAAGCCCGCCTGGCGGCCGCGCAGGAAGGCAAGGCCGCTGCCGGCCGCGAACTGGCCAGCCTCAAGCTGACCGCCGACACGATGCAAGACAAGACCACCGAGGTCCGGGAGGACAAGACTGTGGCGACGACCCTCGAGGAACGGCTGGCCACTGCCCGCCAGACGCTGACCGAGGAAATGCGCCGGCTGCAGGCGGCGCAGCCGCGTCGGGTGGCCAGCGATGCCGTCGCCGGCATCCCGGTGGACAGCGAATACATCATCTTCGTCATCGACACCTCCGGCTCGATGCAGCAATTCGCCTGGCGCACCGTGGTCGAAAAGATGAACGAGGCGCTGAACGCCTACCCGAAGGTGAAGGGCATGCAGGTGATGAGCGACGAAGGCGAGTACATGTATTCCACCTATGCGCGCCAGTGGATTCCGGACACGCCGGGGCTGCGCAAGACCGTGCTGGAACGCCTGCGTAACTGGCAGCCGTTCTCCAATTCAAGCCCGGTGGAAGGCATCGAGGCGGCGATCCGCGCGTTCGCGGCGCCGGACAAGAAAGTCAGCATTTATGTCTTCGGCGACGACTTCACCGGCAGCTCGATCGACGAAGTGGTGCGCACCGTGCGACGCATCAACCCACGCGATGCGAAAGGCCGGCCGCAGGTGCGTATCCATGGCATCGGCTTTCCGACCCAGTACGGCAGCAATGGCGCCACCGCCGGTGGCGTCCGTTTCGCCACGCTGATGCGTATTCTCGCGGAAGAAAACGGCGGCACCTTTGTCGGCCTGCAGACCTCGCAATGAACCCGATCCCGAAGCGGCTGCTGAGCGGCCTGGCGGCGCTGCTGCTGGCCGGCTGCGGCCCGAACCGGGTCGAGACGCCGTCGCGCTTCCCGAAGCCGGTAATGCAGCCGATGGCCTACAGCGCCGCGCTGGATGCCGACAGCGCGTTCAGCCGCTACGTGCACCAGGAAAAGCTGCCGCCACCCGGCAAGGCCTGGACGCTGTCCATCGGCCCGGCCTCGGTGGACTGGATGAAGAACCTGCTGGCGGCAGCCTTCGCCAGCTTCGGCAGCAGCGGCGGCACCGCCGATCTGGTGTTCCGGCCATCGATCGACAGCGTGCAGTTCTCGACACCGGCGCAGTCGCGCACCGAGTTCTACGAGGCCTGGATCAAGTACACGGTCGCGGTATTCGATCGCGGCGGCCGCAAGCTCGCCGACTGGCCGATCGCCGCCTATGGCAAGCGCCGCGACAAGAGTCTGGCCTCGGCCGAGGAAGGCATGGGCGAAGCGCTGAACAAGGCGATGCGCGACGGCGCCGCCGGGCTGGCGCTGGAGCTGCGCGATCCGGCCCGGATCGCCGCCCTGCTGCGCGGCCCGGGCGCGGCACCCGCCAGTTCCAGCAAGCCGCCGCCGGCGGCAGGAGGCAACCGTGCACCGTGATCACCGGTTCGGCGTGCTGTTCGCTGCCCTGCTGCTGGGCGGCTGCGTCAGCGCCAAGGTCGAGCAGTACCGGCAGGCGCCGACGCGCGTCGCCAAGATCGCCAAAGGCGAGCAGGTGGTGATCCTGTCGCGCGGCCAGCATGGCGACCGCGAGACCGAGGCCGATTTCAACGGCTGCCTGGCCAGCGCGCTGAAGCGCGAAGGCCTGCCGGTGATGGACGAACAGGCGCTGGTCGATGCGCTGTACCCGTGGCTGGAACCGCGCACCGCGCCGCTGAATGCCGACGCGCTGCCGAAGCTGCTCGACCAGCCCGGCGTCGAAGCGAAGATCCGCGCGGCCGGCGTCCGCTACATGATCTGGATCGACGGCCAGAGCGAAACCACCGATTCCAGCGGCGGCCTGTCCTGCGCCGTCGGCCCCGGCTTCGCCGGTTGCTTCGGCTTCGGCATGTGGGACAAGGAATCGGCCTATCGCGCGGAAGTCTGGGATCTGAACCAGCGATCCAGCGTCGGTAAGGTCTCGACCCGTGCCATCGGCACGTCCTACATGCCGGCGTTCATCGTGCCGATACCGCTGATCGCCCGCACCCAGTCGGCCGCCTGCGATGGCGCCGCCGAGCAGCTGGTCGACCTGGTCCGGCCTGGCTGACGCTGGCAGCGCCAGCCGCCACGGGACGGATCAGGCCCGCCCCGTGGCCGCGCCGGATCAGGCGACCACGCAGTTCGGATAGCCGCTGGCCGCCTCGTCGTCGCAGATCTTCTTGTACGACCGGAAGCCGCCGAGGTACGGCAGGATCACGCGCGGCTTGCCCGGCACGTTGTCGCCCATGTACCAGGAGCTGGCCTCGCCGAACAGCGTCATCTTGCCGATCGCGTTGACCGTCTCGCGCCACTGCATTTCGGGCTCGGGCTTGGCTTCGATGGTCGTGCTGCCGTGGCGCTCCAGATGGCGGATGCAGCCCATGATCCAGTCCACGTGGTACTCGTTGCCGAGCACCATGTTGTAGAGCACCGACGGGCTGCCCGGCCCGGTGGTGATGTACAGGTTCGGGAAGCCCGACGGCATGATGCCGTAGAGGCTGCGCGGGCCATCCCCCCAGTGGTCCTTGAAGCGCTTGCCGCCGCGACCGACGATGTCGATGTTCAGCAGCGTGCCGGTCATCGCATCGAAGCCGGTGGCGAAGACCAGCATGTCCAGTTCGTGGACCTGGTCGCCGACCTTGAGCCCCTCCGGCACGATCTCGCGGATCGGCGTCGACTTCACGTCAACCAGGGTCACGTTGTCGCGGTTGAAGGTTTCGTAGTAGCCGGTATCCGCGCAGATGCGTTTGGCCCCGAACGGATAGTCCTTCGGCACCAGCAGCTCGGCCACCTTCGGGTCCTTCACCTTCGCGCGGATCTTGCGCTGCGCGAACTCGGTGATGGTCCGGTTGGCCTCCTTGTCGACCAGCAGGTCGACGAAGCTGCAGTAGAAGTACAGGCCGCCGGCCGCCCAGCGCTTCTCGTACTCGGCCTCGCGCTCCTCGGGTGTGCAGTCCAGCGCCTTGCGCGTGTCCGGCGCCAGCTTGGCGCAGATGCCGACATCGGAATCCCACTCGCGGCGACGCAGGTCGGCATAGGCCTGCTTCTGCAGGCGGTCCTGCTCCTCGGTCAGCGGGCCGTTGCCGGCCGGGATGCTGAAGTTCGGCGTGCGCTGGAACACCGTCAGGTGCCGGGCCTGCTCGGCGATGATCGGGATCGCCTGGATCGCCGACGAGCCGGTGCCGATGACGCCGACGCGCTTGCCGGCGAAATCGACCGGCTCCTTCGGCCAGAAGGCAGTGCGCAGGATCTCGCCCTTGAAGCTGTCGGCGCCGGGATACTCGATCGGCTTCGGCGTCGACAGGCAGCCGGTGGCCATCACCACGTGGCGTGCGGTCACCCGGTCGCCACGGTCCGTGCTGACCGTCCACAGGCTCGTCGCATCGTCGAAATGCGCTGCCGTCACGCGTGTCGAGAAGCGCATGTCGCGGCGCAGGTCGTAGCGGTCGGTGACGTGATCGAGGTAGGCCTTGATCTCCGGCTGGCGCGCCATCCGCGTCGACCACTTCCATTCCTGCTGCAGCTGCTCGTCGAAGGAGTACGAGTACTCGACGCTCTCGAAGTCGCAGGCCGCACCCGGGTAACGGTTCCAGTACCAGGTGCCTCCGACGCCCTCGCCCGCCTCGTAGCAGATCGCCTTCAGGCCCTCCTTCCGCAGGCGGTACATCGCGTAGATGCCGGCGAAACCGGCGCCGACGACGACGGCGTCGTAAGCGGTCAGGCCACGGTTGGCGGAGGTGGCGTGCGCGCCAGCGGACGGGGTTGTCATGATCAGGATCTCCTCGGTTTATTGAAATGACGCGTCATTGCACGTCTCAAGCCTGAGGTTGCAAGCGCTTTGCCAACTTCCGAACAGCCTTTCAACACTCTGATTCGTAGTGATTTTCAATAATTCCAGCAGACTGCCAGCGCTTCAGTTAAAGCGATCTTCTTCATTTGCGGCAATTCGCCCGCCTTGTGATTCGGCAAATCCGGAAATAGCCTCGGTCGACCTTCTTGCCGGCCACGACGATGCCCACCCCCCACGACCGCCCCAGCCCGCGTGCCCGCAACCGTGCCGCCGCCACTGCCGACAGCGACCGCCTGACCCGCACGGTGGCCGAGCACCTGCGCTTCTCGCCGGAAGCCGGCCACATCCAGCTGTTCGCGCAGCGGATGCTGCTGATGCACGCCAACTCCTTCGCCGAGATGCGGCGCGAGCTGATCGAACAGCTCGGCCTGGCCCGGACCCGGGAAATGCTGACCCGGCTCGGCTACCGGCAGGGCTTCGAGGATGGCCAGCGGGTCCGCGCGCTGGACCCGGACGACATCGCCTACGCGCTGGCGCTGGGCCCGAGGCTGCGCGAGACCGAGGGCTTCGTCAGCACCCGGCCGATCGACGCGATGCGCTTCGATCCGGCGCAGGGCGCGTTCTCCGGCGATTTCCTCTGGGCCTCGCCGTGGGAAGGCGAAGCCCATCTGGCGCTGATCGGCCTGAGCGGCGAACCGGCCTGCTGGATCATGTGCGGCTACGCCAACGGCTACTGCACGGCGGTGACCGGCGTGCCGATCCTGTGGCGGGAAACCGAATGCGTGGCGATGGGCCACAGCCATTGCCGGGTGATCGGCAAGCCGCTGTCCGCCTGGGAAGACCTGGATGCCCGCGATACCGGCTTCCTGCAGATCCACAGCTTCGTCGGCGCACCGGTGAAGCCGGCAACGGCGCCGGAACGGCCGACGCCGGCGGCCGGCTTCGGACAGGGCTTCGAAGGCTTCGTCGGCGCCTCGCCGGCGTTCAATGCCGCAGCACACCTGGTGCGGCGCGTCGCGCCGACCGATTCCACCGTGCTGTTCCGCGGCGAGAGCGGCGTCGGCAAGGAACGCTTCGCCAAGGCGCTGCATTCGATCAGCCCGAGGGCCGAGCGGCCGATGGTGTCGATCAACTGCGCGGCGATCCCGCCGGAGCTGGTCGAAGCCGAGCTGTTCGGCGTCGAGAAAGGCGCTTACACCGGCGCCGACGCCGCCCGCCCCGGCCGCTTCGAGCGCGCCGACGGCGGCACGCTGTTCCTCGACGAGATTTCCAGCCTGTCGCTGCAGGCGCAGGGCAAGCTGCTGCGGGCGATCCAGGAGCACGAGATCGAAAGGGTCGGCGCCACCCGCGTGCAGAAGGTCGATGTCCGCCTGGTGGCGGCCGCCAACTGCGACCTGCGTGCGGAGGTCGAGGCCGGCCGCTTCCGGGCCGACCTGTTCTACCGGCTGAACGTCTTCCCGATCGAGATTCCGCCGCTGCGCGAGCGGCGCGAGGACATTCCGCTGCTGGTGTCGCTGTTCATCGAACGCTATGCCAGCCGCTTCGGCAAGACCGTCGGCGGACTGACACCGCGGGCCTTCGATGCGCTGTGGGACTACCACTGGCCCGGCAACGTGCGGGAGCTGGAAAACATGGTGCAGCGCGCGGTGATCCTGGCCGAGGACGGTGGCGGCATCGACGTGCAGCACCTGTTTTCCGGCGGCGAGAAGCTGCGTGCCGCCTCGTTCAACCTGAACGTCAACGGCACGCTGGTGCCGAGCGCCGCCGCACAGGCCGCACCTTCCAGCGAACCCGACAGCCGCCACCGGCAGCTTGCCGATCAATGGCTGGATGCGCAGCAGAGCTTCGCCGACCTCGAAGCGCTGCTGGTGCAGCGGGCGCTGGAGCGGTCCGGCGGCAATCTGTCGGCTGCGGCGCGACAGCTCGGCCTGCGGCGCGGGCAGATGGAATACCGGCTGAAGAAGCGCGGCGGCGAGCCGGCCGCCGGCTGATTGCGGCGCTTATTCCTGCTTCGTCAGCGGTGCCCGTCGGCCGGCATCCGAGACGGCACCGGCTGCCGGCTCAGCAGGCCGAGGATCGGCGTGCCGTGGGCGCGCATCGCCGGCTCGATCTGCCGGTGCAGCGCGTGGTAGCGGTAGAACGGCACGCGCGGGAACAGGTGGTGCACGGAGTGCAGGTTCTGCCCCAGCCAGAACCACTCCAGCGGCTTGAGCCAGGTCGGCATGATCAGGCTGCTGGTGTTGCGGTAGCGCGCCGGCTCCTGGTACGGCAGGTGCGGCCGGTAGGCGAACCAGTAGGCGGTGAAGAAGGCGCCGCACAGGTAGCCGACCAACAGCATCGCGCCGGCCGTCCAGGTCGGCACCAGCATCAGGTAGAGCACGCGCCAGCCGATCGCCAGCGTCACTTCGGCGATGAAGCCCAGCTTTTCGCGCCGTGCCGCGGTCTGCCAGTAGTCGCGGAACAGGAAGGAGTTCTGCACCCACAGGAAGCGCAGACCGCAGACGATGAAGGCGATCAGGCCGTCGCGCATGCCGCTGACCACGTAGTCCGGGTCCTTGTCCGGCTGGTTGGTATAGCGGTGGTGCGTGAAGTGCTCGACCGTGTGCGTGGAGTACGGCACCGTGATCAGCGGCGCGACCAGATAGCCGCAGAGATCGTTGACCCACTTCAGGCGATCATTGCCGCCGTGGATGTTGCCGTGCGCCGCCTCGTGCAGCGGCGTGTACGACAGATAGGTCAGCACGGCATAGCTCAGGGTCGCAGCCCAGAACGGCATGACCCCGGTGGCGAACAGGACGAGATTGGCGATGAACGCGGTGATCACCAGCAGCACCAGCGCCACGGTTGGCCAGGCGAATTCACCGGTGTACGTGCGGGCGGTGGCGATGGCCTGCTGATTGAGCGCGGCAAGATCGTGCGACATGAGATGCTCCGGCAGATGAACGACGTGGCACAGCCTAGCGACCGCCCCCTCCCGCCGACAGCGCATTGCCGGCCTGCGGCAGCGCATTTCCGGCCGGCACCGGGTGGCCGCGCATGAGCCTCGCGCCGGACCTCGTGGCGGCCCCGGCGGGGCTCGCGGTGCAGCACCCGATCGCGATCGCCCAGGTGATGGTCAACTTCGCCGCTGGCCATGGCGTCGACGCCGGTACCTGCCTGCTCGGCACCGGTATCAGCGAGGCCCAGCTGCACGATCCGGACGTGCTGATCGCCCGCGAGCAGGAAATGCGGCTGATCGAGAACCTGATGCTGGCGCTGCCGGCGGTGCCGGCGCTCGGCTTCGAACTGGGGTTGCAGTACAACGTGGCGACCTTCGGCATCTGGGGCTTCGTGATGCGCATCAGCCGGAACCTGCGCGAAGCCGTGCGCAGCGCGCTGCGCTACCTGCCGCTGAGCACCGCGTACTGTCAGCTGTCGGCGTTTTCCGACGATGCGGAGTTCGGCGTCCATCTCGATCCCGGCGGCATTCCCCAGCACCTGCGCCAGTTCCTGCTCGAACGCGACACCGCCACGGCCATCAACCTGCTGCGCGAACTGGGGCTGTCCGGCGTGCGCCTGCTGCGGCTGGAGTACCAGGGCCGCCCGCCCGAGCACGCAGGACGGATCGCCAGCCTGATCGGCTGCGCGCCGCAGTACGGCAGCAGCCGCAACGCCGTGGTGCTGCGGCGCGTCGATGCCGAGACGCCGTTGCCGATGTACGACGCCCATCTGGTCCGCCTGCTGGAGGACCAGTGTCGCGCGCAGCTGGAACGGCGGCAGGTGCTGGGCCTGAGCGGCCAGGTGCGCCAGCTGCTGCTGGGACCGGCCGGGCTGACCGCGTCGATCGAGGACATCGCCCCCCAGCTGGCGATGGCGCCGCGCAGCCTGCGACGGCGGCTGGAAGAGGAAGGCACGAGCTTCCGGCAACTGGTCGACGCCGAACGCCGGCAGCTGGCCACACGGCTGCTCGACGGCACCGAGATGAAGATCGACGAACTGGCGCTGCAACTCGGCTACGGGGACACCGCCAGCTTCAACCGGGCGTTCCGGCGATGGTTCGACCAGTCACCCGGCGAGTACCGGCGCCGTGCCGCGCGTGCGGACGGGCCGACGTCCGAGCGCTGAGTCGGTTCAGCGGGCGTTGTGCAGCTCGATCACCACGTTGCCGGCCCGCACGCGGCGCGCTTCCTTGGCGGAATCCGAACGGAACAGCTCCAGCTGGTTCAGGTAGTTGTCGTCGATGTCCTGGGTCACGTACTGGCCGGTGAACACCGAGCAGTCGAAGCTCTCGATCTTCGAGTGCTTGTGGCGGACCGCTTCGATCAGGTCGGCCAGATCCTGGTAAATCAGCCTGTCGGCACCGAGCAGCGTTTCCAGCTCCGCATGGGTACGGCCGTGGGCGACCAGTTCCGAGACGCTGGGCATGTCGATGCCGTAGACGTTCGGGTAGCGCACCGGCGGCGCGGCGGACGCGAAGTACACCTTGCGGGCACCGGCGTCGCGCGCCATCTGGATGATTTCCTGGCTGGTGGTGCCGCGCACGATCGAGTCGTCGACCAGCAGCACGTTCTTGCCGCGGAACTCGACATTGATCGGGTTCAGCTTCTGGCGAACGCTCTTCTTGCGCTGCGCCTGCCCCGGCATGATGAAGGTGCGGCCGATGTAGCGGTTCTTGATGAAGCCTTCGCGGTAGTTGACGTTGAGCCGCGCCGCCAGTTCGGCACCGGCGACCCGCGAGGTATCCGGGATCGGGATCACCACGTCGATATCGTGATCCGGCCACTCACGCAGGATCTTCTCGGCGAGCTTGATGCCCATCCGCAGCCGCGCCTTGTAGACGTAGATCTTGTCCATCACCGAGTCGGGACGGGCCAGATAGACGTGCTCGAAGATGCACGGCGTGTAGACCGGGTTGACCGCGCACTGGCGGACATGGATCTCGCCGTCGAGGGTGATCCACACTGCTTCGCCAGGCGCGATGTCGGCGATCATCTCGAAACCGGCGGCGTCGAGCGCGACCGATTCCGAGGCGATCATGTAGTCGTAGCCATGCGGCCCTTCGCGCCGGCCGTAGACCGCCGGGCGGATACCGTAGGGATCGCGGAAGCCGACGATGCCGTAGCCGCTGATCATCGCCACCACCGCATAGGCGCCCTTGGCGCGCACATGGACGCGGGAGACGGCGTCGAACACATCCTCGGCGGTGACCCGGGGCGAGCCGATCATCATCAGCTCGTGCGCGAAGACGTTGAGCAGCACTTCCGAGTCGGAATCGGTATTCAAGTGCCGGCGGTCTTCGGCGAACAGCTCCTGCTTGAGCTGGTCGGCATTGGTCAGGTTGCCGTTGTGGGCCAGCGACACGCCGAACGGCGTGTTGGTGTAGAACGGCTGCGCTTCGGCCGAGGTCGAGGTGCCGGCGGTCGGATAGCGCACGTGGCCGATGCCCATCGGCCCGCGCAGCCGGATCATGTATTCGTCCTTGTTGAAGACATCCCGCACCAGGCCGTTCTCCTTGTGCAGGTACAGGCGATCGCCATGGCTGGTGATGATGCCCGCCGCATCCTGACCGCGATGCTGGAGCATGGTCAGGGCGTCATAGATCTCCTGATTGACCTGACTTTTCGCAACGATTCCGACAATGCCGCACATGAGAAGACTCCAGTCAGGTTTCCGGGGCTGCGCCCGGGTGTGATTCGTGATGCAGGGTGTCGTCATCCGCCAGCCAGGCGAGCCAGGCCGGCGGAATCGCGTCGTGCAAGGTATCGGCCAGCGGCAGCAGATTCGGCCGCAGCTGCGATGCCTGGAAGGCCGGCTCGCGGCCGAGCGCGCTGACCTGGGTCAGCAGCACGACGGCGGTGACGATCAGCAGGCCGCGTGCAAAGCCGAAACCGCCGCCCAGCATGCGGTTGAATCCGGACAGGCCGGTCGCCTTGACGACGTGCGAGGCCAACCAGTTGACGAGCGCGCCGGCCAGCAGCACGGCGACGAAGACGAGGATGTGGGCAGTGACGCCGCGCACCAGCGGCGAGTCGATGGCCGAGTCGAGCCAATGGGCGACGTCGGGCGCGTGCAGGCCGGTGACGAGGAAGGCGGCGATCAGCGCAGCAAGGCTGATCGCTTCGCGGACGAGGCCGCGCCAGATGCCCAGCAGCATGGAGAACACGACGGTACCGATGAAGGCGTAATCCACCCAGTTCATGCTGTCCCAGCGGGGTTTTCGACGGCGCGGAGTCTAGCATTGCAGCCTCGTTTCAGGCGGCCGCTTTTCGCTGCGGGCGCCGAAACTTAACGAGCGGCGGCGCGTCCAAGCGTACACTTCGCGTCGCCCCCACCCGGTTCCTTCATGCGCAAAACCCTTCTTTCGCTGGGCGTCGCCACGCTGGCTTTCGCAACCGCCGTCAGCCAGGCGCAGCAGGCGCCGATCGACCTCCCCGACCTCGGCAATCCGGCGGATCTGGCGATCTCGCCGCGCCAGGAAGAGGAGATCAGCCGGCAGGTCGCAGCCGAGCTGTACTACTTCAACTACGTGCTGGAAGACGTCGAAGTCGGCGAGTACCTGAACACGCTCGGCTGGCGGCTGGCCGCTTTCGGCACCGAGAAGCCGCCGGAATTCCGCTTCTTCATGATCGCCGACCCGCGCATCAACGCCTTCGCGCTGCCGGGTGGCTATGTCGGCATGAATGCCGGCCTGATCCTGGCCGCGAGCAATGAAAGCGAAGTGGCCGGCGTGATGGCGCACGAGCAGGCCCACGTCACCCAGCGACACGCCGCCCGTGGCCAGGACCAGGGCGAAGTCGAGACCATCGCCACCTGGCTGGCGGTGCTGGCGGCGATCATCGCCGGCTCGGCCAATCCGAACGTGGTAATCGGCGCGCTGTCGCTCGGCCAGGGCATCAACTACAACCGTCAGGTCAGCTATACCCGTGCCAACGAGTACGAGGCTGACCGCGTCGGCATCCGCACGCTGGCGGCTGCCGGCTTCGATCCCAACGGCATGGCCAGCTTCTTCGCCAAGCTGGAAC
Organism: Nevskia sp.; assembly: GCF_051860985.1. Lineage (NCBI taxonomy): Bacteria > Pseudomonadati > Pseudomonadota > Gammaproteobacteria > Nevskiales > Nevskiaceae > Nevskia > Nevskia sp. The sequence continues at coordinate 183,181 of NZ_JBIMKV010000003.1, forward strand.
AGCAGACCCGGCTGTACGGCAACCGCCTGCCGGAAATCCTGCTGACCCACCCGGTCAACACCACGCGTATCGCCGAGGCCTCCGCCCGCGCCGCGCAGTACCAGAAGCGCGAGGTCAAGAACTCGGTCGATTTCGAGCTGATGCGGGCGCGCGTCCGGGTGCTGATGTCGGAATCGCCGAGCGAGGTCGGCTCGTATTTCCGGGGCGAGATCGAGGGCGGCAAGGCAACGCCGGAAAACCAGTACGGACTGGCGATGGCCCTGGCCGCGCAGAGCCTGTACGAGGAGGCGGAGCAGGCAATCGAACCGCTGGTCAAGCAGAACATCAAGTCGGCCAGCGTGCCGATCCTGCAGGCCCGCATCCTGATCGGCCGCGACCGAACCGGCGACGGGCTGGCGCTGCTGAAGAAGACGCTCGACGGCCTGCCGCGCTTCCCGCCGGTGATCCTGGCCTACGCCGAAGCGCTGATCAACGCCGGTGAACCGGCCGAGGCGCGCCGCGTGCTGCTGTCGCACGAACAGGCGCTGGGCACCCGGATCGAAACCTACCGCCTGCTGTCGGCGGCGGCCAAGGCGCAGGGCAACATCGCCGAGGCGCAGTACCAGCAAGGCGTTTATCACTACGCGCGCGGCGACGTCCGCTCGGCCTTGCAGCAGCTCAACGCCGGCCTGCGGGTGGCTGGCATCAGTCCTTCCGACCGCGCCCGGCTCAGCGCCAAGCGCCAGGAAATTCTCGAGCAGATCCCGAAGGACGAACTGCGTCGCCTGCAGCGCGAGTAGCGCCGACCAGCAATCAGCGCCGCGTCGGCGGCGGCTTCAGATGGCCGCTGTCGATCAGCCAGCGGTGGCAGTCGTCGAGGATTTCCGCCAGCGGCTTCGGCTCGTAGCCCAGCTCGGCGACAGCGCGGGTGTTGCGGCAGTACAGGTTGCTCGACAGCAGCGCCAGTGCGTCGCGCGTCAGATCCGGCTCGCGGCGCAGCAGTGGCGACACCCATTCGTCGACCCGCGCCAGCGTCTGCAGGGCCAGCAGCGGCAACGGCAAGACACGGGGCCGCTGGCCGCGCATCCGGGCAACCTGGCGCACGACGCCGCCATAGCTCGAATCGGCGCCGCCGAGCACGTAGTGACTACCGCAGCGGCCACGGTCGACGGCGGCGACATGGGCGCGCACCACCGAACGCACATGGCAGAAGCTGCCGCCGCCGGCCGGCACCGTCGGCAGCTGACCGGCGTCGACCATGCGGAACACGCGCGACCAGTTGCGCAGGTCGTAACGGCCGATCACATGGCCCGGGTTGAGGATCACCGCGTTGAGTCCCTTGCTGAGGCCCCGGCGGATCTCGCGCTCGGCCAGCGCCTTCGAACGCACGTAGGCGATCGGCGAACCGAGCCCGGACGATGGCGTCTCCTCGGTCACTGTGCCGCCATTCATGCCGTAGGCGACCAGGCTGGACGTGTGGATCAGCCGTCCCGCGCCGGATTCCAGCGCCGCCCGCACGACATTGCGCGTGCCCTTGACGTTGACACGCAGCTGCTCGACCCGATGCCGCGCCCACAGCGAGGTATTGCCCGCGACATGGAACACGGCGTCGACCCGCTCCGGCATCGCTGCCCGCAGCGCCCGGTAGTCGGTGACATCGCCGATGACGCGTTCGACCGGCAGGCGCAGCAGCAGCCCGGGATCACGATCGGCGCGGTGCATGGCCGTCACGCGCCAGCCCTGCGCCAGCAATTCCTCGCACAGGTTGGAACCGACGAAGCCGCTGGCGCCGGTGACGAAGGCCGTGCGTGCCATGGCGGTCAGAGATCGTCCCGAACAGGCGCGATGGTCGCCCACTGCTTGCAGCCCGGGCATTGCCAGAACAGCACCCCGGGCTTGAGGCCGCAGCTGGAACAGCTGTAGCGCGGCTGGGCATCGAGGCGCTTGCGGAACGCGGTAGTCAGCGCCCCGGCCGTGTCGTAGCCCGGCATCGCGGCATCGATCCAGAACAGCAGGCCGCGCCAGCCCGGGGTCTTCAGCAGCCGCGCCGCCAGATAGGCCTGGGCATCTTCGGCCCGGGCGGCCAGCCGTTCGGCCTTGGCCAGCGCCACCGCCATCGAGTCCGGATGATCGGCCTCGGCATCGTCGAGGAACTGGGCATAGCCGGCGTCGTCATCGAGCTGATCGAAGCAACGGCGCAGCACCGGCAGCACATCCGGCAGGTAGCGGCGATCCTGCTCGATGGCGCGGCTCGCGCAACGGATCGCCGTGGGCCAGTCTTGGTCGGCCTCGGCCAGCGCCGCCAGCAGCAGGCTGGCGCGCGCGCAATCGCGGTCCGACGCCAGGGCTTTTTCGGCCCGCTCGCGCGCGACCCCGAGCTGGCCTTCATGGCGAGCGTTCTCCGCCAGTTCGCAGTGATGATGGGCGATGCGCCGCGCCTGGCTGCGCCCCTGCACCGACTGCAGCCGTCCAGCCGTTGACATCGCCTGAGGCCAGTCGCGCCCCTGTTCGTGCAGGTCCAGCAGCAGCTCCAGCGCGGCTTCGAGATGCAGGCCCCGGCCGATCAGCTCGTTGAGCAGCTGCTCGGCGCGATCCATGACGCCGCCCTTCAGGAAGTCCTGCGCCAGCTCCAGCCGGGCAGCTGCCGCTTCCTCGACATTCAGGCCCGGCCGGGCGATCACCGCTTCATGCAGCTGGATCGCACGATCGAGTTCGCCGCGCTTGCGGAACAGGCTGCCGAGGGTGAGCTGCAGTTCGACAGTGTCTTCGTCTCGCCGAAGCGGCAGATCGGTGGACGGCGGGCCGGCCGCAGGGCCGTCGCCAAGATCGACGGCGCCACGCTTGGCCAGCGCCAGGCCCAGCACCACGCCGAGCGGCAGCAGACTCCAGGAAATCAGGGTTTCAAGCATCGCGCGGCGCAGCCAATGGCTCAGCGCCCGCCGGCGAGCGGCAGGTTGCGCAGGTTCTTGAGCTCGGTCTCGCTATCGCGCAACTGCTTGCGCAGGCGGCGGATATCCCGGTGCAGGCGCAGGATCCGGACGCCGCAGAGCGCCAGCGTGAGCACTGCTGCGATGACGAAGCTGACCGCCACCAGCACGGCGACACGGACATCCACCGAGCCGAACAGGTAATGGAAGGTGACGCGCTCGGCATTGAAGTAGCCGAGGCTGGCGCCGATGGCGAAGACCAGCGTCAGCAGCAGAACGGTCAGGAGACGAAGCATGGCGGAACGGTCTCCGGGACGGATGACGGCGGACCGGCGGCCAGGAAGCCGACGGCTCAGGAATTCTTCAGCGGCGTGGTCTCGATGCTGGCATTGACCCGCTCGCGCATCTCCTTGCCCGGCTTGAAATGCGGCACATGCTTGGACGGAATGCGCACCGCTTCGCCGGTCTTCGGATTGCGGCCGACCCGGGACGGACGGCTGTGCAACGCAAAACTGCCGAAGCCGCGGATCTCGACCCGCTCCTGCTTGGCCAGCGCATTGCTGATCTGGTCGAGCACCAGCTTGACCGCCAGTTCGACGTCCTTCTGCATCAGGTGGGTCTGCTTCAGCGAGAGCGCTTCGATCAACTCGGATTTGGTCATAAATGCTTTCGCGATCAAACCTTTGGGATGCTCGACGATAGTGAAAAACGCCTCGCCGCGCAACCTCGCGAACGATCCGCGTCGGTACTGGCGAGACAAAAAAAGAGCCGCGCGGCTGCGCGGCTCTTTCATGCAGCAGGCTGCCTCAGGTTCAGTCGTTGCCGCCGATCTGTTCCTTGAGCAGGTCACCCAGGCTGGTCTTGCCAGTCGAAGCGTTGCGGCTGTACTCGGCCACGGCCTCTTCTTCTTCCTGGATTTCCTTGGCGCGGACCGACAGCGTCACGATGCGGTTCTTGCGATCGACACCGATGAAGCGCGATTCCAGCTCCTGGCCGACCGACAGCACCTTGGTGGCGTCGTCCACGCGGTCGCGCGACAGGTCGCCGGCCTTGATGTAGCCCTCGACACCACCCGCGAGGGTGATGACGGCGCCCTTGGCGTCGACTTCCTTGACGGTGCCCTTGACCATCTGGCCCTTCTGGTTGTCGGCAAGGAACATCGTCAGCGGGTCCTGACCCAGCTGCTTGATGCCCAGGCTGATGCGCTCGCGGCTGCCGTCGATGGCCAGCACGGTCGCTTCCAGTTCCTGACCCTTCGAGTAGCGGCGGACGGCGGTTTCACCCGGCTCGTTCCAGTCCAGATCCGACAGGTGGACAAGGCCATCGATGCCACCATCCAGACCGATGAAGATGCCGAAGTCGGTGATCGACTTGATCTGGCCCTTGACCTTGTCGCCCTTCTGGAAGTTCTGCGAGAACTCTTCCCACGGGTTCGGCACGCACTGCTTCATGCCGAGCGAGATGCGGCGGCGCTCTTCGTCGATGTCGAGAATCATGACTTCGACTTCGTCGCCCAGGTGCACCAGCTTGCCCGGGTTGACGTTCTTGTTGGTCCAGTCCATTTCGGACACGTGGACCAGGCCTTCGACGCCCGGCTCGATTTCGACGAACGCGCCGTAATCGGTGATGTTGGTGATCTTGCCGAACAGGCGGGTCTTTTCCGGGTAGCGACGTTCGATGTCGACCCACGGATCCGCACCCAGCTGCTTCAGGCCGAGCGACACGCGGCGACGCTCGCGGTCGTACTTCAGCACCTTGACTTCGATTTCCACGCCCACGGTCACGACTTCCGCCGGATCCTTGATGCGCTTCCAGGTCATGTCGGTGATGTGCAGCAGGCCGTCGATGCCGCCGAGGTCGACGAACGCGCCGTACTCGACGAGGTTCTTGACCACGCCGCGCAGGATCGCGCCTTCCTGGAGCTTCTCGAGCAGCATGTCGCGCTCGGCCGAGTACTCGGCTTCGAGCACTTCACGGCGAGACACGACGACGTTGTTGCGCAGGCGATCGAGCTTGATCACCTTGAATTCCAGCGGCTTGCCTTCGAGGTAGGCGGTGTCGCGGACCGGACGGACGTCGACCAGCGAGCCCGGCAGGAACGCGCGGACGTTGCCGATATCGACGGTGAAACCGCCCTTGACCTTGCCGGTGATGATGCCGATGACGGTTTCCTTGCCCTCGAACGCCTTCGTGAGGCGGTCCCAGGTCCGGATGCGCTCGGCCTTTTCCTTGCTGAAGCGGGTTTCGCCGAAGCCGTCTTCGACGGTTTCGAGCGCGACTTCGATGCGGTCACCGACCATCACGGTGGCCGGTGCGCCGTCGACCATGAATTCCGAAATCGGAATCACGCCTTCGGACTTCAGGCCGGCGTCAACGATGACGACATCGGCCTTCACTTCAAGCACCAGCGCGGAAACGATGGTGCCCGGCTGCATCGACTGGCCACCGGCCAGGCTCTGCTCGAACATCTCGGCAAAACTGATTTCAGCAACAGATTGAGTCATTCAGGAAGCTCTTGAGGTAGGTGAAACATCCGCGATGCCTGCCTGGCAAAGGGGTCTGAGGTTCAGGATCACCATCCTGGCAATCCGCTTTGAATCAACAACTTGCTGTCAGAAAACGAGGTTTCGGCGCTTCAGCAGCGCTGCCACCACCTGCAGGACCTCGGTCACGTCCAGCGCCGTCGTATCGATGGTCACTGCATCTGCGGCGGCAACCAGCGGAGCGACGGTTCGCTTCCGATCGCGCTCGTCCCGAGCGCAAACCTCGGCAAACAGGTCGGCGAGATTAACATCGAGGCCTTTTCGGCTCAACTGACGATGACGCCGCTCGGCGCGTGCCTCCGGGCTGGCGTCGAGAAACAGCTTCAGCACGGCATCCGGGAACACCACCGTGCCCATGTCGCGGCCATCGGCGATCAGGCCCGGCGCGGTGCGGAAGTCGCGCTGCCGCTGCAGCAGCGCATCGCGGACGACGGTGGCCGTGGCGATCCTCGACGCCAGATCGCCGGTGGTTTCCTCTCGCAACGCGGAGGTCCAGTTGTCGCCATTGACCAGGATCGCCTCGTCGGCCTCGGTTTCGCCGGTGAAGCGGATGTCGAGCGTCGGCGCCAGTGCAGCGACCCGCGCCGAGTCTTCCAACGGAATCCCGGCCCGATGGGCGGCCAGCGCAAGAATCCGGTACAGCGCGCCGCTGTCCAGCCGGTGCCAGCCGGTATGCGTCATCAGCCAGCGGGTGACCACGCCCTTGCCGACGCCGGCCGGGCCGTCGACGGCAATGACCGGGACCGGATCGGCGATCACGAGGCGACCCGCTCGCTGATCCGCAAGCCAGCGCCGCCCATCAGCGCGACGAAGCCAGGGAACGAGGTGTTGACGTTGGCGCAGTCGAGAATCGTGATCGGTCCGGTCGCGCGCAATGCAGAGATCGCAAAGCTCATTGCGATGCGGTGATCGCCCTTCGAATCGACGGTACCGCTGCCGATGGGCGAGGCATTGCCTCGCCCGGTGATGATCGCGCCATCGGGCTTCGCGATCGCCGACACGCCGAGCGCGGTCAGGCCATCGCACATCGCGGCAATGCGGTCGGATTCCTTGACGCGGAGTTCTTCCGCGTCGTTGACCGTGGTCACGCCGTCGGCGCAGGCGGCGGCGATGAACACGGCGGGGAACTCATCGATGGCGCTGGCCACAACATCGCCGCCGATGGTGATGCCCTTCAAGGCGGCGCCCTGCACGCGGATATCGGCGACCGGCTCGCCGCCGAGCATCCGTTCATGGGTCAGCGTGATCGTCGCGCCCATGCTGCGCAGGATGTCGATGATGCCGGTGCGGGTCGGATTGATGCCGACCGCTTCGAGCAGCACGTCGGAACCCGGCACGATTGCCGCAGCGACCATCGGGAAGGTCGCCGACGAAATGTCCGCCGGCACTTCGATATGGGTGGCCTTGAGCCGCTGGCTGCCCTGCACCGCCGCATAGCCCGGCCGGGCGTCGACGCTGACGCCGAAGCCGCGCAGCATCCGCTCGGTGTGGTCGCGCGACGGTTCCGGCTCGCACACCTCGGTCTTGCCCTCGGCATAAAGACCGGCCAGCAGGATGCCGCTCTTGACCTGCGCGCTGGCGACCGGCGAGTCGTAGGCAATCGCCTTCAGCGATGCAGCCGGCGAGAACTGCAGCGGCGACGTGCCCTTGTCGGTGGTGGCGATCACAGCCCCCATCGAGCGCAGCGGATCGACAATGCGCCGCATCGGCCGCTTCGACAGCGAGCTGTCGCCGATCAAGGTGGTTTCAAAGGCTTGCGCGGCCATCAGGCCGGACATCAGACGCATCGAGGTGCCCGAGTTGCCGAGATCCAGCGGCCCGGCCGGCGCCTTGAGGCCATGCAGGCCGACGCCGTGCACGCGCAGGTGCGTCGGCCCAAGCTGCTCGATGCGCACGCCCATCGCCTGGAAGGCCTTCATCGTGCACAGGCAGTCCTCGCCGGTCAGGAAGCCGGTGACTTCCGAGATGCCTTCGGCCAGCGACCCGAGCATCACCGCCCGGTGCGAGATCGACTTGTCGCCGGGCACGCGCAAGCGGCCGGCCAGCTGGCCGCCGGGCTGCACGACAAAGGTCAAACCGGGTCCTTCAGTGCTCATGGTTCAAATCTTGGCTCTATTCGATTCGGGTCAGGTGCCGCTCGCGCGCCGCGCGGGCGCGCTCGAAAACCGCGTGCATCGCCTCCCAGTCGCCGCGCTCGATCATGCCGTGCAGGCGGCTCAGCTCGTCGATCTGTTTCTTGAGGAGTGCCGCTACCGGCTCGGCGTTGGCGCGCAGGATGTCGTGCCACATGCGCGGGCTCGACGAGGCGATGCGGGTGAAATCGCGGAAGCCGCCGCCGGCATTCGGGAAGATGTCGGCATCCGCGCCTTCAAGCTGGTCGAGCATGTCGACGAAGCTATAGGCCAGCAGATGCGGCAGGTGCGAGGTCGCCGCGAAGATCGCGTCATGACGGGCCGCCTCCATCTTGACGACGCGGGCGCCGGTCGCCGCCCACAGCCGTTCGACGGTCGCCAGCGCCTCGGCATCCTGCGTGGCATGCGGCGTCAGGATCAGCCGGTGGTTGCGGAACAGGCCCGGCAGCGCGTTGGCGACACCAGATTTCTCGGTGCCGGCGATCGGATGCGCCGCGACGAAACGAGCCGGCACCTCGCCGAACACGCTGCGCACTGCCGCCAGCACCGACTGCTTGGTGCTGCCGACATCGGTGACGATAGTGCGCGCCGACAAGCCCGGCTTGCAGGCGGCCAGCGCCGACGCCGTGGCCAGCACCGGCACCGCGATCACCGCGACGTCGGCGTCGCGCACGGCATCGGCGGCGTCGACACCCGCGCGGTCGATGACGCCCAGCGCCAGCGCCGCCTGCACCTGCGCCGGATCGCGGTCGTAGCCGCTGATCGTCGCCACCACGCCAGCCTCGCGCAGCGCACGCGCCAGCGAGCCGCCGATCAGCCCGAGGCCGACGACGGCAAGACGGATCGGCGCCGGCTCGCTCACGCGGCGAGTGCTGCCTTCAGCGCCTCGAGGAAGCGCGTGTTTTCGGCAGCCGTGCCGATGCTGACTCTCAGCCAGGTCGGCATGCCGTAGGAGGCCATCGGCCGCACGATCACGCCGCGCTCCAGCAGGCCCTTGTGCACCGGCGCGGCATCACGGCCGACGTTGAAGGTCAGAAAATTCGCCTGCGACGGCAGCACCTTGAGCCCCAGCGCGGAGAATTCGGCCTTCAGCCGTGCCATCTCGCTGCGGTTCAGCTCGACGGCTTGCGCCACGTGGGCCTGATCGCCAAGCGCCACCTCCGCCGCCAGCAGCGCCAGCATGTTCAGGTTGAACGGCTGGCGAACGCGGTTCAGCAGATCGGCCACGCTGGCGTGAGACAGCGCATAGCCGGCGCGCAGGCCGGCCAGGCCATAGGTCTTCGAGAACGTGCGGGTGACGACCAGGTTCGGATAGCGATCGAGCCAGGCACGGCTATCGGGCTTCAGGGCCGGATCGAAGTATTCGATGTAGGCCTCGTCGAGCACGACGATGGTCTGCGCCGGAACCTTGGCGATGAAGGCTTCGAGCGCGGCCGGCTCGACCCAGGTGCCGGTCGGGTTGTTCGGGTTGGCGATCATCACCACGCTGACCTCTGGCGTCAGCGCGGCCGCCAGCGCATCGAGGTCGTGACCGAACGGCATCACCGGATGATCGGCCGGCAGCGCCTTGGCGACGATCGCCTCGGCGTTCTGTGCCAGCGTGGCCAGCGGATAGACCGCGAAGCAGTATTCCGAGAACAGCGCCTTGCGACCCGGGCCGAGGAACACGCGGGCGATGAATTCCAGCAGGTCATTGGAGCCGTTACCGAGCGTGATCCGGCTGGCGTCGATGCCGTGGAACTCGGCGATCTTCGCCTTCAGGCGGAAGCCACCGCCATCCGGGTACAGCGACACATTGCCGTTGGCCGCGTGTTCGGCCAGTGCCGTCTTGACCTTCGGGCTCGGGCCCAGCGGGTTCTCGTTGGAGGCCAGCTTGATGACGTCGGTCAGGCCCAGGCGGCGCTGCAGTTCGTCGATCGGCATGCCGGGCGAGTACGGCTCCAGGGCCAGCACGCCGGCCAGGGCATTCTTCAGGAAAGCGGGTTCGTTCAGGGACATCGGAGGACTCGATCGTGAGCGTCAGCCGGACGACGCCGGATGACCTTCAAGTGACGGATGCGGAGGGCTTCAGACCACGGCACGCGGATAGGAGCCGAGCACGCGGTAGAACGAGGCGCGCTTGCGCACTTCTTCCAGCGCGGCGGCGACCGCCGGTTCCAGGCGATGGCCTTCGACATCGAGGAAAAAGTTGTAGTCCCAGATGCCGCGCCGGCTCGGCCGCGACTCGATCTTCGACAGATTCAGCCCGGCCTTCGCGAACGGCTCCAGCAGGCGGAACAGCGCACCGGCCTCGCCACCGCTCGGTGCCGAGCAGACCAGCGAGGTGCGGTCGGCGCCGGTCACTTCCGGCTGCTGACGGCCGATCACCAGGAAGCGCGTGGTGTTGTTCGGGTCGTCCTCGATGTTGGCGGCCAGCGCGTGCAGCTTGTAGCGCTCGCCGGCAGCGGCGCTGGCGATCGCCGCACCCTGCCCGGTTTCCGACACCTGCTTGGCAGCCGCGGCATTGCTGACCATCGTCTCGCGCGGCACGCCGGGCAGTTTGCTGTCCAGCCAGCGCCGGCACTGGGCCAGCGACTGCGGGTGGGCGTAGACCACCTTCACGTCGGAGAGCTGCTCGTGCAGCGACAGCAGCTGATGGTGGATCGGCAGCCAGACTTCGCCGCAGATGCTCAATGGTGTCGTCGCCAGCAGGTCGAGCGTCGAGTTCACGACCCCTTCGGTGGAGTTCTCGATCGGCACCACGCCGTAGGAGGCCGAACCGGCTTCAACGTCGCGGAAGATGTCGTCGATGGTCGCCACCGCCCGCGCTGCGACCTGCAGGCCGAACTGCTTGTAGACGGCGGCCTGCGTGTAGGTGCCTTCCGGGCCGAGATAGGCGACCGCGAGCGGCGATTCCAGCGCCAGACAGGCCGACATGATCTCGCGCATCAGCTTGGCCATGACCTCGTCAGGCAGCGGCCCGCCGAGCGCGCGGTTGTGCTCCATCGCCTTCTTCAGCACTTCGGCTTCGCGGGCCGGCCGGTAATGGTCGCCGGTCGCACCACTGGCCACCTTGATCTCGCGCACTTCCTCGGCAACGCGCGCCCGGCGGGCGATCAGCCGCTGCAGCTCGGCGTCGATCGCATCAATCTCGGCGCGCGCTTCGGGCAGGGATGCGAACGACGCCATCAGCGGCAGCCCTCGATCACCCGGGTGGCGAGCACGCCGGGAATCGCGGCCAGTTCATCGACCATCTCGGCCGGCAGCTCCTGGTCGACATCGACCAGCGTGTAGGCAATGTCGCCGCGCGACTTGTTGAGCAGATCGTTGATGTTGATCTGGTGCTTGGCCAGCGCCGTGGTGATCTGGCCGACCATGTTCGGCACGTTGGCGTTGACGATGGTCAGCCGCTGCTTGCCCGGCAGCAGCGGCATCACGGCTTCCGGGAAGTTGACCGAGTTGCGGACGTTGCCGGTTTCCAGGAATTCGCGCAGCTGGTCGGCGACCATGATCGCGCAATTGTCCTCGGCTTCCGCTGTCGAAGCACCGAGATGCGGCGTCGCGATCACCTTCGGATTTCCGGCCAGCTTGACGCTGGGGAAGTCGCAGGCATAAGCCTGCAGCGCACCGGACTTGAGCCCGGCCAGCACCGCGTCCTCGTCCATGATTTCGGCGCGCGCGAAGTTCAGCAGCACGCCCGGCTTCTGCATCAGCGCGATGCGCTCGGCATTGATCAGGCCGCGCGTGGCATCAAGCAGCGGCACGTGCACCGAAATGAACTGCGACTTCGACACCAGATCATCGACCGACAGCGCCTGGATCACGCCGGAATTCAGCTGCCAGGCGTTCTGCACGGTCATCGCCGGATCGAAGCCGTAGACCTTCATGCCCAGATCGAGCGCGGCATTGGCAACCTTGACGCCGATCGCACCGAGACCGATCACGCCCAGCGTCCGGCCCGGCAGTTCCATGCCGACGAAGTTCTTCTTGCCGTCCTCGACCAGCTTGTGCAGTTCGGCGTCAGTGCCCTTGAGACCGGCGACGAAAGCCAGCGACGGCGCGATATTGCGGGCGGCCAGCAGCATCGAGGCCAGCACCAGTTCCTTGACGGCATTGGCATTGGCGCCCGGCGCGTTGAACACCGGCACACCGCGCTGGCTCATCAGGGCTACCGGGATGTTGTTGGTGCCGGCGCCGGCCCGGCCGATCGCCCGCACCGTGGCCGGAATCTCGACCTTGTGCAGGTCCGCCGAGCGCAGCAGCAGCGCGTCCGGATGGGCGATGTCCGACGACACCTCGTAACGGGCACGCGGCAGGCGCTCCAGCCCCAGCACGGAAATGTTGTTCAGCGTCTTGATCTTGAACATGGCGTCGTTCTTTTTGTCGCGGGACCACCCAGGAAAGGCAACTCACGCAGGAATGCGAAGTCGCGGCAGAGCAGCAAGGTCTTTTCAGATCTCCGGCGTTTCTCCGCGCCTCCGCATCCTGGTGCGAGATCGCGTCTATCAGCCCCGGGTGCGGGCGAATTCCTTCATGTAGTCGACCAGCGCCACGCAGCCGGCTTCCGGCATCGCGTTGTAGATCGAGGCGCGCATGCCGCCGACGGCGCGGTGACCTTTGAGGCCCGGCAGGCCGGCGGCGACCGCACCCTTCAGGAAGTCGGCGTCGAGCTTGTCGTCGGCCAGGGTCCAGACCACGTTCATCCACGAGCGGTCGGCCTTGGCGACCGGGTTGGCGTAGAACGACTGGCTGTCGATGTAGTCGTAGATCAGCGCCGACTTGCGGCGGTTGCGCTCGCCGATCACGGCCAGACCGCCTTCGGACTTCACCCACTTGGTGACCAGCCCCGACACGTACCAGCTGAAGGTCGCCGGCGTGTTCAGCATCGAGTCGTTTTCGGCGACCGACTTGTAGTCGAAAATCGATGGCGCCACCGGGTTGCAGGTACCGAGCAAGTCGTCGCGGACGATCACGAAGGTGATGCCGGCCGGGCCCGCGTTCTTCTGCGCACCAGCGTAGATCAAGCCGAACTTCGACACGTCGAGCGGACGCGACAGGAAGCTCGACGAGAAATCGGCAACCAGCGGCACGTTGCCGACGTCCGGGGTCCACTGGAATTCCACGCCCTCGATCGTCTCGTTCGGCGTGTAATGCACGTAGGCCGCATTCGGATCAAGTTTCCAGGTTTCGCGCGCCGGCACCTGGTTGAACTTCTCGGGCTTGGCGGCGGTGTTGGCCTTGCCCCAGCGCGCGCATTCCTTGACCGCCTTGGCGCCCCAGGCGCCGTTGACGATGTAGTCCGCGCTCTTGCCGTTCAGCAGGTTCAGCGGCACGGCGGCGAACTGGCCGGTGGCCCCACCCTGCATGAACAGCACCTTGTAGTTCGACGGCACACCGAGCACTTCGCGCAGGTCGGCCTCGGCCTCGGCGGCGATCGACATGAAAGGCTTGTCGCGATGCGACATCTCCATGACCGACATGCCGGTGCCGCGCCAGTCGAGCAGTTCGTCACGCACCTGTTCGAGGACCGGGACCGGAAGCGTCGCAGGGCCAGCGCTGAAGTTGAATACTCTCGTCATTTCAATGACCTGTGTTTGATTTCTAATGTGGGTCAGGCAGCCGATTCGGGGCTGCCACCATCCGTCTCGGGCGGCATGGGCGCGGCATTGTCGTCGATTTCACCGCCAATCTCCGAGCCTGCCGCTGCCTCCGGCTCCGGCTCGATGCGGTCGAGGCCGACCAGCCGGTCGCCCTCGCTGGGCCGGGCGATGCGCACGCCCTGGGTGTTGCGGCCGAGCTGCTTGATCTCGCTGGCCTTGACCCGGATCAGGTGGCCGGCGTCGGAGATCAGCATCAGCTCGTGACGGTCGTTGACGTCGAGCGCGCCGAGCAGCTTGCCGCTCTTGTCCGACAGCGCCTGGGCGATCACGCCCTGGCCGCCTCGGCCTCTGAGCGGGAAGCCGCTGATCGCCGTGCGCTTGCCATAGCCGTATTCGGAAACGGTCAGGATGTCGCCGTCCTGGGCTACCAGCAGCGCGATCAGCCGCGCGCCGTTGCTGACCGGCTCGGCAGTGTCGACATCGCCCTCGGTCTCGACCACGGCTGCATCGTCGTCATCGCCGGCACCGCCCTTGACCACCAGCCGCATACCGCGCACGCCGGTGGCGCCACGGCCCATCGGGCGCACATCGCGCTCGTTGAAGCGGATCACCCGGCCGGCGTCGGAGAACAGCAGCACGTCACTGTCACCGGAGGTCAGCACCACGCCGATCAGCTCGTCGTCGACTCTGAGGTCGACAGCGATGATGCCGGCGGTGCGCGGCCGCGAGAAATCTTCCAGCGGCGTCTTCTTGACCGTGCCGCCACGGGTGGCCATGAACACGTACTGGCCGGTGTCGAAGCGCTTGATCGGCAGCACGACACTGATCCGCTCGCCGTCTTCCAGCGGCAGCAGGTTGTTGAACGGCTTGCCCTTGGCGCCCGAGCCGCCGGTCGGCAGCTCGAACACGCGCAGCCAGTACATGCGGCCACGCGAGCTGAAGCACAGCAGCCAGTCGTGCGAGTGCGCGACCCACAGGCCGTTGACGTAATCGTCTTCCTTGGTCGCCGCCGCCGTGCGGCCGCGGCCGCCACGCTTCTGCACCTGGTACTCGGCCAGCGGCTGCGCCTTGACGTAGCCGGCCTTGGACAGGGTCACCACCATGTCCATCGGCGTGATCAGGTCTTCGCGGTTCAGGTTCAGCGCGAAGTCGGTGATCTCGGTGCGGCGCTCGTCGCCGAAGTTGTCCTTCACTTCCAGCAGCTCAGCCCGGATCACGCCGAGCAGGCGCGCCTCGCTGCCGAGGATGTCCATGTAGTCGAGGATCGCCTCGAGAATGGCGCGGTACTCGTCGTGGATCTTGTCCTGCTCAAGACCCGTAAGGCGCTGCAGGCGCAGGTCGAGAATGGCCTGGGCCTGGGCGTCGGACAGCCGGTAGCCGCCGTCGACCATGCCGAACTCGCGATCCAGACCCAGCGGCCGCGAAGCATCAGCGCCGGCGCGCGACAGCATGTCGGCGACCTGCCCGGCCTTCCACAGACGGCCCATCAGGCCGGCCTTGGCTTCGGCGGCGTTCGGGCTGCGGCGGATCAGCTCGATCACTTCGTCGATGTTGGCCAGCGCCACGGCCAGACCTTCGAGGATGTGGGCACGATCGCGCGCCTTGTTGAGCAGGTACTGGGTGCGGCGGGTCACCACTTCGCGGCGGTGGCGCAGGAAGATTTCCAGCAGCGCCTTCAGGCCCAGCGTCTTCGGCTGGCCGTCGTCGAGCGCGACCATGTTGATGCCGAACACGGTCTGCAGCTGGGTCTGCTGATACAGGTTGTTGAGCACCACCTCGGCGTTTTCGCCGCGACGCAGCTCGATGACCATGCGCATGCCGTCCTTGTCGGACTCGTCGCGCAGGTCGGTGATGCCCTCGATCTTCTTTTCCTTGACCAGCTCGGCGATCTTCTCGATCAGCCGTGCCTTGTTGACCTGGTACGGCAGTTCGGTGGTGACGATCGCCTGGCGATCACCGCCGCGCTCGAAGTCCTCGAAATGAGTGCGCGCGCGCAACACGATGCGGCCGCGGCCGGTCTCGTAGGCTTCCTTGAGACCCGCGGCGTCGAGGATCAGGCCGGCGGTCGGGAAATCCGGCGCCGGCACCAGCTTCATCAGCGCGTCGAGATCCATGTCCGGGTTGTCGATCAGCGCCACGCAGGCATCGATCACTTCGGACAGGTTGTGCGGCGGAATGTTGGTCGCCATGCCCACCGCGATGCCGCTGGAGCCGTTGACCAGCAGGTTCGGAATGCGGGTCGGCAGCACCGCCGGCTCCTGCTCGGAACCGTCGTAGTTCGGCACGAAATCGACGGTGTCCTTGTCGATATCGGCGAGCAGTTCCATCGCGATCTTCGACATCCGCACTTCGGTGTAACGCATCGCCGCCGCGCGGTCGCCGTCTACCGAACCGAAGTTGCCCTGACCGTCGACCAGCGTGTAGCGCAGGGAAAACGGCTGCGCCATGCGGACGATGGTGTCGTAGATCGCCGAGTCGCCGTGCGGGTGGTACTTACCCATGACGTCGCCGACGATGCGCGCCGATTTGCGGAACGGCTTGTTGTAGTGGTTGCCCTGGTCGTTCATCGCGTACAGCGAGCGGCGATGCACGGGCTTCAGGCCATCACGGGCGTCGGGCAGCGCACGGCCGACGATCACGCTCATCGCGTAATCGAGGTAGGAGCGCCGCATCTCGTCTTCGAGATTGACGGACAGGATTTCTTTGGCGAATTCGGACATTCGAAAAGGCGTGTTCGGGCAGCTTGAGTCGAGGCGCCGGTGGCGGGTTCGCGGCCGGAAGCGGAGGCCCAGCGGCGTCCGGATCGACAAGCCTGCTTACCTGCCAGCAGACGGGCAGTTCACGTCGCGATTTTAGCAGCTAAGCGCCTGCAAGGCCCGCATTTGCGCCCTGCGGCGCGTGAGGTGGTTTCCCGTCAGGGGGAAAGGGTGGCGTCAGCACGGCCCAGATCGACAAATCTGCCAGCCGCCGGCGCCGTCATCGCCGGCCGGCCGGGGCTCACTGGCCCCGGAAGCCGGGCTTTTCGCGCGCCAGTACCGACTGGATCGCAGCCCAGGAATCCTCGGTGCGCGCACAACGGGCAATCGCCCGCGCTTCCAGCTCCAGCTGCGCTTCCAGCGGCTGCTCGCTGCTCGACAGGAACAGCCGCTTCATCTCGCCATAGGTGCGGGTCGGACCATCCGCCAGCTTGCGGGCCAGCGACTCGGCCTCCGCTTCGAGGTCGGCATCGTTGACAACCCGCGACAGCAGCCCGTGGCCGAGCGCCTGCTCGGCGGTCCAGTGCTCGTTGAGCATCACGAAGTCCGCCGCCTTGCGGCTACCGACCCGGCGCGGCAAGTACCAGGTGCCGCCGGAATCGCTGACGAAGCCGATCGCGTTGAACGCCGCATAGAAGCTGGCCGAACGCGCGGCAATGGCGAAATCGGCCATCGCGGTCAGCGATACCGAACCGCCGGTGGCCAGCGCGTGCACGGCGATCACCACCGGCGCATCGGCGCGCGCCAGCCGCGACACCGCCATGTGCAGGTCGGCGGTCGCCGCCTTCAGATGGCGCGGCAGAAGCTCGCGCTCGCGACCCAGCCATTTCAGATCGGCACCAACGCTGAAGTACTTGCCTTCGGCGCGGATCAGAACCGCGCGCACCGCCGGGTTCTCGTCACAGTCGATCGCGGCTTCGCAAAGCTCGGCGCAGAAGCGCTGATCGAAGGGATTGCCGCGTGCCGGCTGGCACAGGGTGATCCGGCCGATGCCGTCGCCAATCTCCAGCCGCACTGCGCGCTCGCTCATCGGGTCCTGCTCCTATCGGGTGCTGGCAGCAAAGCGCTGGCGCAGCTCGGTCTTGATCACCTTGCCGTTCGGATTGCGCGGCATGAGGTCGATCAGATGCAGTTCGCGCGGCAGCTTGTAGCGCGCCAGCCGGCCGTCGACGAAGGCCAGCACGTCGTCGAGCGTCAGCGTCTGCGCCGGCTTCAGCACCGCGATCACCAGCACCCGCTCGCCCCAGCGGACATCCGGCGCGCCGATCACCGCAACCTCGGCGATCGCCGGATGTTCGTAGAGCAGGCTTTCGATCTCCGCCGGATAGATGTTCTCGCCGCCCGAAATTATCATGTCCTTGACCCGGTCGCGGATCGTGTAGAACCCCTCCGCGTCGCAGCTGGCGACATCGCCACTGCGAAACCAGCCATTGGCGTCGACGCAGGCGGCGGACACTTCCGGCAGCCGCCAGTAACCCTGGATCACGTTGCCGCCGCGCATGCAGATCTCGCCGGGCACGTCGGGCTCGGTGATCGGCCGGCCATCGAAGTCGATCAGCCGCACTTCGCTGAGCATGCCGGCGCGGCCGCAGGAGCCGAGCTTGGCCAGCGCCCGGTCGGTTTCCAGGAAGGTGACGCCGGAGGTCGCCTCGGTCATGCCATAGCACTGGCTGACCGGGATGTTCCGCGTCGCATACAGCCGCAGCAGCGGCTCCGGCACCGGCGCGCCACCGGCCACGATCAGCCGCAGGCTCGAAAGGTCGGCATCGGCGAACGCCGGATGCTGGCTGGTGAACAGCATCATTGCCGGCACGGCAAAGCACACGGTAACCCGCTCGCGCTCGACGCTGCGGATGAATTCCAGCGCATCGAAGCCCTTCTGCAGCACCACATGGCCGCCGGCCAGCAGGGTCGGCGTCAGCACCACGCAGAGACCGCCGACATGGAACAGCGGCGCGTTGGCCAGGGTCACGTCGCGCGAGGTGAAATCGTTGGCCAGCAGCCAGTTCAGGTTGTTGGTCCACAGGTTGCGATTGCTGAGCATCGCGCCCTTGGGACGCCCGGTGGTCCCCGACGTGTAGATCAGCAGCACCACGTCGTCGGGCTGGCCATCGACCGCCGCCACGGGTGTCGCCCCAGCCGCCAGCAGCGCCGGCAGCGACTGCCAGTCCGCGGTGGCGGCATCGTCATCGGCAGCCAGGAAATGCCGGCAGGCCAGACGCTCGCGCACCGCGTCGATCAGCGGCCGATGCGGCGCATCGACGATCAGCAGCGCCGGCTCGGCATCCTCGATGATCTGCTGCAGTTCGCGGCTGGCGAGTCGGAAATTCAGCGGCACCAGGATCGCGCCGATCCGCGCCGCAGCGTACAGCGCGAACAGGATGCCCGGGTGATTGAAGCCGAGGTAGC
Organism: Nevskia sp.; assembly: GCF_051860985.1. Lineage (NCBI taxonomy): Bacteria > Pseudomonadati > Pseudomonadota > Gammaproteobacteria > Nevskiales > Nevskiaceae > Nevskia > Nevskia sp. The sequence continues at coordinate 201,506 of NZ_JBIMKV010000003.1, forward strand.
CGATGCGGTCGCCGCGGCCGATGCCGAGTGCGGCAAACACGTTGGCCCGCCGCTCGATCTCGGCCTGCATCTGCGCGTAGGACCAGGTCCGGCCCTCGAAGCTCAGCGCCGGCCGCTGTTCGGCACGGAAGGCACGGCGCCGGAAGCTTTCGGCGAGGCATTCCGGATCGATGCTTGATACGTGCTTCATCGCGTCTCCCCTGCACCACCGCGACGGTCAGCCGGCCGCGCCGTGCGCCCCAGGCGCGCAGCCGGCCGGTCTGCCACCACGTTCTAGTTGCCTGCCGCTGCTGCCGCGCGATCGAGGTCCTGATAGTAGTCGGAGAGGATCTTGGCCACTTCCGGACGCGAGAACTCCGGCGGCGGCGCGATGCCCTTGCCGAGCATTTCGCGCACCTTGGTGCCGGACAGATTGATGAAGTCGTCCGGAGTGTGCTCCGGCGCTTCGCGCATCATCACCACCTTGTTCAGCTTCTTGCTCCACGCCGTGTTGTCGGCGCCGAAGATCTGGATTTCCAGCGCACCGGCGGGCACCGAATCGAAGATCGTCTGTGCATCGAACGGGCCGTAGTAGCTGCCCACGCCGGCATGATCGCGGCCGACGATCAGGTAGTTGGTGCCCATGTTCTGACGGAAGATCGCGTGCAGCACCGCTTCGCGCGGGCCGGCGTAGAGCATGTCGAAGCCGTAGCCGCAGACCATCACGGTGTTCGGTTCGAAGTACAGCTCGACCATCTTGCGGATCGCGGCATCGCGGACGTCGGCCGGAATGTCGCCGGCCTTCAGCTTGCCGAGCAGCATGTGGATGACGATGCCGTCGGCGTTCAGGCGCTCCTTGGCCATCCGGCACAGCTCTTCATGAGCGCGGTGCATCGGGTTGCGGGTCTGGAAGGCCACCACCTTGTTCCAGCCGCGCTTGGCGATTTCGTCGCGGATCTCGACCGCCGTGCGGAAGGTGTCCGGAAATTCGGCAGGGAAGTAGCTGTAGTTGAGCACTTCGATGTTGCCGGAAAGCAGCGTGTTGCCCAGCGTGGTGAAGGTGGCGACACCCGGATGCTTCGGATCGAGCGTGCCGAAGATCTTCTCCGCCATCAGGCTGATCTGCTCGGCGCTGACCGCTTCGACCGCCGCGACGTCCATCACCGCCAGCACCGGGTGGCCTTCGACGTTCGGATCGCGCAGCGCGATGCGGCTGCCGGCCTTGATCGAGCTGTCCAGCGTCAGGTTGACGATCGGCACCGGCCAGAACAGGCCGGCCGTCGTCTTCATGTGCTCGGCGACGCTGAGCGCGTCGGCCAGGTTCATGTAGCCGGTCAGCGGATTGAAGTAGCCGGCGCCGAGCATCACGGCATTCGCCGCAGCGGCGGAGTTCAGCAGCAGCGACGGCAAGCGGGCCGCTTCGGCGGCGACGGCAGCGCGGCGGGCCTCATCGGCGACATACAGGGGGTTGAGCACAGCGGAGCCGTGAGGCTTGATCATCACAATCGTTCCTGGAGCGGGGGGAATGGCGCGGAATCCGGACGCGAATGATGCCGCAAGCAGCGGGCCAAGCGCAGACGGATGATCACCCGCAGGCGCCGCCGGCCGCTTTCACGGCGGCAGCCGCTGCCGATCGAGGGCCGCGAGCGCCAGCGGCGCCGATGCCGGCAGCGGCCAGTTTAGGCCCAGTCCAGGCAGCTCGATGCAGTCATTGCGGACCGCGCCACGCTGCAGGCGCACCGGGTCGTCGATCAGCCGGCGGAAGCGGCGTCGGTGATCCCGGAAGCGATCGTTGCTGACGATGCAGCCGCTGCGGTCGCGCGCCATGCGCAGCAGCACAGCATCGGCACTGCGTCCGGACGGCACCACGGTCACCGGCCAGCCGCCGGCGAGCAGCTGCGACCAGACCTCGGCGTCGTCACGCAATTGGTACGGCGCGCTGGCATCGAACACCAGTTCTGCCCCATGCCCCGCCGCCAGCGCACCCGCCAGCACGGCCAGCGGCAGGCGCAGGCCGGGCGGCGCTCCGCACCAGTAGGCCACGTTCAGGGCATCGATCAGCAGCGGCATGCGTCGCGGAATCCGGGTTGGCGCGGGCAAACTGCCACAAGCGCGATTCCACCGCAGCGAGACCGACGAGATGCTGGATGCCGACACCCAAGCGCACTACCGCGAACTTGCCGCGCGGCTGGCGCTGCACTGCCGAACCACGCGCTGCCCGCTGATCGGTCTCAACGGCGCGCAGGGTTCTGGCAAGAGCACGGCCGCCGCGTTCCTGGCCGCCGAACTGGCCAGTCGCCACGGCCTGACAGCTGCCGTGCTGTCGATCGATGACTTCTACCTGCCGCGCGCTGATCGCCAACGCCTGGCTACGCAGGTGCATCCGCTGTTCATCACCCGCGGCGTGCCGGGCAGCCACGACGTGGCGCTGGGAATGGCCACGCTGCAAGCCGTTCGAGCACTGGGCGCCGGGCACCCGCTGGCCCTGCCCCGCTACTCCAAGGCCGACGACGATCGGTTGCCGGAAACCCGCTGGCCGGGCCTGGAGGGCCCGGTCGACCTGATCCTGTTCGAGGGCTGGTGCGTCGGTACGCCGGCGCAGGACGGCGCAGCGCTCGACACGCCTGTCAACGCACTGGAAGCGGACGAAGACCGAGACGGCCGCTGGCGCCGGCGGGTCAACGCCCAGCTGGCCGGCCCCTATGCCGAGTGGTTTGCCGGTCTCGATGCACTGATCTACCTGCAGGTGCCGAACTTCGACGCCGTCCATCGATGGCGCTGGCAGCAGGAGCAGGACACCGCGCGATCAGCCGGCAAGAAGGCAGCCGGGCTGCAGACGCCGGAGCAGCTCGCCCGCTTCATCCAGCACTACCAGCGCCTGAGCCAGCACGCGCTCGATGTGCTGCCGGATCGCGCCGACGTGGTGATCCGGCTGCGCGACGATCACGGCGTCGAAGCCGTCCGCTATCGCTCCGGCTGAGCCGGGCCGCATGCCCCGCCGCAAACGAAAAAGCCCCTGTAGACAGGGGCCTTGTCGTTGCCGGCGAACCAAGGCCGGTCTTTAATTTGGCGGAGAGAGCGGGATTCGAACCCGCGATACGGTTTGACCCGTATACACGCTTTCCAGGCGTGCTCCTTCAACCACTCGGACATCTCTCCGTTTTCTACAAACCTTGCCGCGTCGCGGCGCACGCATTCTATCGGAAAGGTGCGGACTCAGGGCGTCGGCGGCGTCGGATCCGGTGCCAGGACCAGCACCGGAGGCTGGTCCAGGCAGCGCAGCTGGGACTTGGCCGGATTCGCCGGATCCGGCACGTAATAACCGAAGGTCACGGAGTCGACCTTGACGTCGGGCACCTTCAGGGCTGTGCTCGGGGTCGCGACGGTCAGGCCTTCCGGCGCCTTGATCGGCGTGATCGACGGCGCGTTTTCGTAGGCCTGCGGCGCCTTGCAGTAGGCATTGGTGGTGCAGCCGCTGGCGAGCACAGCCGCCAGCAGCAGGCCGGCGGCGATGCCACGGCGCAGGCCGGCTGTCTGCTTCATTCGTTCGCGGGTCGACATCAGAGCGCTCCTGCCGCGCGCAGGCTGTCGCGCACGAGGTTGACGTGATCGGGGTTCATCGGCACCAGCGGCAGGCGGATGCCACCGCGAATCCGGCCCATTGCCTCCAGCGCCCACTTGGCGGGAATCGGATTGGGATCGAGGAACAGATTCTTGTGCAGCAGCGTCAGCCGGCTGTCGATCATGCCGGCAGTCGCGGCATCACCGGCGATGGCGGCCACGCACATCTCGTGCATCAACTTCGGCGCGACGTTCGCGGTCACCGAGATATCGCCGTGAAAGCCCAGCAGCATCGATTCCCGGGCCGTGGCGTCATCGCCCGTGTACAGCGCGAAATCCTTCGGCAGGCCCAGCGCCAGCAGTTCACGAACGCGGGACAGCTCGCCCTTCGCTTCCTTGATGCCGACGATGTTCGGGAGCTGCGCCAGCCGCGCGACGGTGGCCGGCAGCATGTCGCAGCCGGTGCGGCCTGGCACGTTGTACATCACGATCGGCATCGCCACCGCTTCGGCGATCGCCTTGAAGTGGCGATACAGGCCTTCCTGCGGCGGCTTGTTGTAGTAGGGCGTGACGATCAGGGCGGCATCGGCGCCGGCATCCTTGGCCAGCCGAGTCAGTTCGATGGCCTCGGCGGTCGAATTGGCACCGGTGCCGGCCAGCACCGGTACCCGCTTGGCAACCACCTCGACGACCTTGCGGACGACGGCGATGTGTTCGTCGACGCTGAGCGTGGCCGACTCGCCGGTGGTGCCGACTGCCACGATGGCGTCAGTACCTTCGGCGACGTGCCATTCGACGAGCGCGGCGAGCGCGTCGAAATCGACCTCGCCAGCAGGCGTCATCGGCGTGACGATCGCGACTATGCTGCCCTTGATCATGCGGAGTTGGGTGCGGGTGGCTAAACTGCGATTATAACGGAACAAGGTCAGCGGCCCGCCGGGCCTGACGGACCGACCGCTCCATCTCCTGACTCCTGCACCCCCGCATACGTTCCCGCGCAATGGCCGTTCCCGAAAACCTGCTGTCGATCTCCGTCCTGGGCCAGCCACGTCCGCAACTGGCGCTGGAATTGTTCAAGGCGATCCGCGAGCGCGGCGGTGAAGTCGAGGATTGCCGGATCGCCCCGATCGGCGACCGCCTGACGGCCAACCTGGTGGTGTCCGGCAACTGGAGCGCGCTCGGCCGGCTGGAAACCGCACTGCCGGGGATCGCCGAAAAGCTTGAACTGCAGGTGCGCTTTCAGCGCTGCAACATGCGCGAGCAAAACCCGGAGTTCCGTCCCTACGCCGCCGACGTGATCGCCCCGCAGCAGCCGGACCTGCTGGTGCACCTGCTGGAGTTCTTCCACAGCCAGGACGTGCAGGTGGCCGAGATGTCGACCCAGAAGTACCAGTCCACGCACACCGGCGCCGGCATGGTCAGCGTGCAGATGGTGCTGCACGTGCCAGTCAACCAGCATCCGCAAGCGCTTCGCGAGTCGTTCATGGACCTCTGCGACGACCTTAATGCCGACGGCATGCTCGACCCGATCAAGAGCTGACCGGGGGCCGAACAAGGCGTGATTCTTGCGGTCTTGAAACCGGCAAGTCGGGTGTAGTCTGATCGCCAGCAGACCCACCTTTTCACATCGAAACCCACGAGGACCCGCTGCATGAGTCTGAGCACTGGCGACACGATTCCCGATCTCACCCTGCCCGCCAGCGGCGGCAAGACGGTGAAACTGGCGAAGGATTACAAGGGCAAGAAGCTGGTCGTCTACTTCTATCCGAAGGACAACACGCCCGGCTGCACCGTCGAAGGCAACGAATTCACCGCGCTGTACCAGGACTTTGTCAGCGCCGGTGCCGATATCGTCGGCGTGTCGAAGGACAGCGTGAAGTCGCACGACAATTTCTGCACCAAGTTCGGCTTCCCGTTCCTGCTGCTTTCGGACGGCGACGAAGCCATGTGCAACGCCTTCGGCGCCATCGTCGAGAAAAGCATGTATGGCAAGAAATACATGGGCATCGACCGCTGCACGTTCCTGTTCAACGCTTCAGGCAAGCTCGTCAAGGACTGGCGCAAGGTCTCCGCCAAAGGCCACGCGGCCGACGTGCTGGAGGCGGTGAAGGCCCTCTGACGCTCTTGCCGGACTCCCTCAAAGCATCCCCTGAGCCGACGCGCGATCCATCGCGCGTCGGCTCGTCTGTTTCATGTCCCGGAAACCGATGAAAAAGAAGATCTTCGTGCTCGACACCAACGTGCTGATGCACGATCCGAGCTGCCTGTACCGATTCGAGGAGCACGACATCTACATCCCGATGGTCGTGCTTGAGGAACTCGACAACGGCAAGAAGGGCACCAGCGAAACCTCCCGCAACGTGCGCCAGGTCAGCCGCATCCTGGACGGGCTGATGCACGGCAAGGATCACGCGCAGATCGAGAAAGGGATTCCGCTGCCGAGCACGCTGAACAAGGGCAGCAACGGTAATGGCCACGGTGGAGGCACACCGACGGCACCGGCCTCGGGCCGGCTGTTCTTCCAGACCCGGCCATCGGCCGCCGCGCTGCCGGAAATGCTGCCGGGCAACAAGCCGGACAACAACATCCTGCTGGCGGCGCTGGCGCTGCAGATGCAGCACCCGTCGCGGCCGATCACGCTGGTGTCGAAGGACATCAACCTGCGGATCAAGGCGGCGATCGTCGGGGTCCATACCGAGGACTACCACAACGATCAGGTGCTCGACGACCTCGATCTGCTGTACTCGGGCTACGCCAAGCTGCCGGACGATTTCTGGACCACGCACGGCGAGAAGATGGACAGCTGGCAGGACGAGCGCGGCCGCGCCTGCTACAAGGTCAGTGGGCCGAAGGTCAAGGAATGGCACGTCAACGAATTCCTGTACCTGCCGGACGACGTCGAACGCGGGCTCGAACTGACCGTCCAGGCGCTCGACGGCGACAGCGCCAAGTTGCATGTGATCCGCGACTATCGCGCCGGGAAGACGCCGGTCTGGGGCATCCACGCCAAGAACCGCGAACAGAACTTCGCGCTCAACCTGCTGCTCGATCCGGACGTCGATTTCGTCTCGCTGCTCGGCGCCGCCGGCACCGGCAAGACGCTGCTGGCGCTGGCGGCCGGCCTGGCCCAGACGCTCGACGAACCGCGCTACCGCGAAATCATCATGACCCGCGTCACCGTGCCGCTCGGCGATGACATCGGCTTCCTGCCCGGCACCGAGGAGGAAAAGATGACGCCGTGGATGGGTGCGCTGATGGACAACCTCGAAGTGCTGACCCAGACCAGCAATGCCGGCGACTGGGAACGCGCAGCGACCAACGACCTGCTGTCGAAACGGATCAAGATTCGCAGCCTCAACTTCATGCGCGGCCGCACCTTCCTGAACCGCTTCATCATCATCGACGAGGCGCAGAACCTGACCGCCAAGCAGATGAAGGCGCTGATCACCCGCTGCGGGCCGGGTTCGAAGATCGTCTGTCTCGGCAACCTCACCCAGATCGACACCCCGTACCTGTCGGAAACCACGTCCGGCCTGACCTATGTCGTCGACCGCTTCCGCGGCTGGCCGCACGGCGGCCATGTGACCCTGGCGCGTGGCGAACGCTCGCGTCTGGCAGCATTCGCGTCCGACATCCTCTGAATCAGGAAACACCACCATGCTCAAGGGACTTGCCCGCGGCGTGAAAGACGGCGCGCTCGCGCTGTCGCTGAAGGCCTATGTCAACGACAAGCTGTCGGCCTATGGCGAGATCGTCGACGTCACCATCGACACCGCCGTGAACCGCCTGACCGCGCGCGCGATGCTGAAGGGCGAGCGCGATCCGGTGACCGTCACCGTCGAACGCTACGAGATCGAATCCGAAGGCGAGGAACGCTTCATCAAGCTGAAGACCTTCACCTCCTCGCGTTCCTGGCTGACCCAGCTGCTGAACAAGCTGCTGGCCGACAAGCGCTACAAGATCCCGACGGCGGTATCGAAGCTGCTCTGATCACGTTCCATGCCGGAACTGGCGGACGTATTGACGCCGACGCTGGCGGCGCTGTGCGGGTTCGCGTTTCTGGCTGGCTTCATCGATGCCGTGGTCGGCGGCGGTGGCCTGATCCAGCTGCCTGCGCTGTTCGTGCTGATGCCCGAAACCGCGCCGGCGGTGCTGCTCGGCACCAACAAGTTCGCGGCGATCTGGGGCACTGCGAGCGCCACGCTGACCTATGCGCGGCGCGTCGCGATCGACCGCCCGCTGGTGCTGCCCGCCGGCCTCGCGGCAGCGGCCTGCTCGTTTGCCGGCGCCCGTGCCGTCAGCGCGATGGGCGACGCCACACTGAAGCCGCTGCTGCTGGTCCTGATGGCGGCGATGCTGCTCTACACGCTGTGGAAGAAGGACCTCGGCGCCCGGCATGCGCCGACGCTGCCACCGCCGCGGCAAGCCCTGGCCGGCGTGGTGATCGGCGGCGCAGTTGGTTTCTATGATGGCTTCTTCGGCCCTGGCACCGGCAGCATCCTGATCTTCGCCTTCGTCGGCCTGTTCGGCTTCAGCTTTCTGGCGGCATCGGCGTCGGCCAAGGCGGTCAACACGATCACCAATGTCGCGGCTCTCGGCTGGTTCGTATCCAGCGGCAGCGTGCTCTACAGCTGCGCGATCCCGATGGCGGTGTTCAACGTCGCCGGCGCCCTGTGCGGCGCGCGGCTGGCGATGGCGCGTGGCAGCGGCTTTGTCCGCCTACTGTTCGTGGTGGTGGTCAGCGCGCTGATGCTGCGCTTCGGTCGCGACATCATCGGCGGCTGACCGCGCCTCAGGCGCAGACCTCATCGAACGCCAGCACCTCGCCGATCGTCGATCGCTGCAGCAGCAGCATCAGCAGACGATCGACCCCGATCGCGACGCCGGCGCAGTTCGGCAATCCGTGTGCGAGTGCCGCGATCAACGCCTTGTCGTACGGCGGCACGGTTCGCCCATCGGCAGCCCGACGCGCCTGATCGGCCTCGAAGCGACGCCGTTGCTCACCGGCATCGGTCAATTCGTGGAAGCCGTTCGCCAACTCGATGCCGCGCCAGAAAATCTCGAACCGCTCGGCAACCGGAGGGTCATCGGCACGAATCCGTGCCAGCGCGGCCTGCGAAGCCGGGAAGTCGTACAGGACCAGTGGCGCGTCCTGACCGAGCTGCGGCCCGACGACATGGCTCATCAGCAGATCCAGCAGAAAATCGCGCTGCTGTCCTTCATCGCCGACCGGCAGCGCCAGTTCCCGAACCGATGCCGGCAAGGCCCCGCGCAGGCTCGTGAGCGGCGCCTGCCAAGGATCAACCTTGGCGTGCTGCAGAAATGCCTCGCGGTAGCTCAGACGCATGCAAGCCGCCGACGCTGCGCCGAGCGCCTGCAGAAGCGCATCGCATTCGTCGATCAGCTGCTGGTGGTCCCAACCAGGCCGATACCATTCCAGCAAGGTGAACTCGGCGTTGTGATAGCGGCCGCGTTCGTCAACCCGAAATACGCGCGCCAGCTGCCAGATCGGCCCGCTGCCGGCGGCCAGCAGACGCTTCATCGCGAACTCCGGGGAGGTCTGCAGCCAGCGTCCGTCCTGGGTGACGAAACTGTCGATCTGCGGATCGACGGTAGCGGCCCGCGACAGCACCGGAGTCTCGACTTCCAGCACCTCGCGCGCCTCGAAAAATGCCCGGATCCGGCGCAGCAGGCCGGCACGCTGGCGCAGGGTTTCGAGGCTGGCCGATGGCCGCCAATCTTGCAGTTCGGCAGGCCTTGGTTTCATTGACGCACTATGGGGTGAATGTTATAAACCGACGCTATCGGATTCACTGATATTGAACCGATTTTACGTCCCCGGAGCGCATTGCAGGAGAAGCTGGTGGCCATCAAAAAGACTGCGACGAAAGCCAAGCCTGCCGAAAAATCGGCATCCAAGCCGGCTTCCGGCTCCAAAGCGGTCAAGGCGGTCAAGAAGCTGATCGAGAAGATCACGGCCAAGTCGCCTCCGGCCGCCAAGAAAGCTGCCGCCAAGGCGCCTGCAGCCAAGAAGGTCGCTGCCTCCGCTCCGGTGAAGAAAGCGGTCGCCAAGAAGGCTGCGGTCAAGAAGGCCGTCGTCAAGAAAGCAGCCGCGAAGAAGGCGGTTGCCAATAAGGTGGCAGCCAAGCCGGTCGTCGCCAAGAAAGCGGCAGCGAAGCCGGCCGCCAAGGCGGCCTCCGTGGAAAAAAAAAAGCCGTAAGTAGTCAGAAGCCAGGTACCAGCCCCGAGCCGCCAGTCGACAACAGTCCCGCAGCCGGACGTCCCGCCATCAACCGAGCCGTCGCCGTAAAAAACTCAGCCGCCAAACCGGCGACCCCCACGGTCACCGACAAGCCCGCACGTCCTGCACGCGCGCCGAAAGCCCCTGCTGCCACGATGAACAATGTCGTGAACCTCACCGACGACGACATCCGCAACATGTCGGACGATGAGTACATGAATGATGTGCAGATCGAATTCTTCCGCCAGCGCCTGCTGAAGATGCGCGAGGAAGTCCTCGCTCGCGAACTCGACGTCAAGGAACGCCTGCATCAGCGCGAAGTGTTCGCTGACCCGGCTGATCGCGCCACCGCCGAGGAAGAGCACTGGCTCGACCTGCGCCTGCGCGAGCGCGAATCGATGCTGCTGCGGAAGATCGACGAATCGATGCGCCGCATCCGCGACAAGGAGTACGGCTACTGCACGAAAACCGGCGAGCCGATCGGCATCCCTCGCCTGCTCGCCCGTCCGACCGCCAGCGTCTGCGTGGACGTCAAGGGCCAGGACGAGAAGGTCGAAACGCACTTCCGCGATCGCTCGTAACCGCGAGTTCGGTGATCACGCGGCGCCGGATCGAAGCCCGATCCGGCGCCGCGTTTTTGTTGGGCGCTTCGGCGATACAATCCGGCCCGCGCGCCCGTGGCGGAATCGGTAGACGCCCGAGACTTAAAATCTTGTGACTTCGGTCGTGCCGGTTCGATTCCGGCCGGGCGCACCAGCTAAGGCACTGCAGCACCTTTCCAAGCCATGCCCCGGTAGCTCAGTGGATAGAGCGACCGCCTCCTAAGCGGTAGGTCGCAGGTTCGATTCCTGCCCGGGGCAAACCTGCATCCCTGCAATCAGGTTCGGACGCGTGTACGGCCTGCTTCCAGGCTGTCTCTTCATGCCGCCAGCCGCAACGCTCGTCGCGTGCCGCGCCGCAGGTGCGTGCGATGGAGCGTCAATTGGGAGCATTGCGCGCAACTGCGGAAGCAGTTGCCCCCCGGAGAGCGGTCGAGCCCTGCGAGTGACTGGATCATCGGCTGAAGACGATGCCGTCGATCGGTTCCAGGCAACCGTTCGCAATTGTTCATTCAAGCGCAGCGCTGACCTGCCGATGGCGAATCCATCTTCCAAGGGATTGCTGCCATGCCTCGTTCGACCTCGCTTGCCATCGCCATGCCGGCTGTTTCCCTGCTGATGCTCGGGCTGTCGCTCGGCGCGCCTGCACAGGCAGCGAATCCGGACCTGGGACCGTCGGAGATTCCGGAAACGACTTCCTTCGTCGCCGACGTGCCCGTCGCTTCCGGCGGCGGTTCGGCGCAGGCCGCTGAAGACGGCATCGCCCGCGCGCTGCAGTTCGCCAGCATCCAGCAGACCGGCGATCACAACACGGCGTCGATCAATCAGGTCGGGCTCGCCAATCAGGCGACGATCCTGCAGTCCGGGCACGACAACAGCGCGAGCATCGTGCAGATCGGCAGCGGCAATGTCGCCTTCATTTCCCAGAGCGGACACTGAGATCCTGACGCAGGCTGGTTGCAGCGGCGGGTAGCTGTCCGCCGTTCAGCGCACCGATTCGCAGTAGGCAGCGCTGCCGTTGCACAGGAACAGTTCGCGCGCCTGCGGGCCGTCGAAGCTCATCGAGCGGATCAGCGGATCGCTGCCCGGTTCGGTAAAGCTGCGCAGCGTCAGGCTGTTGACCGCCGCGACGTTGCCATCGGGATTGCTCTGTACGATGGTCAGATCGGTGCCGCCATGCTGGCTGATGTCGGCGACGTTGAACGCATCGCGCTGGCGCAGATCCAGCCGGTTGCCATTGCCCTGCTGATCGACCGTCGCCCGGTTGTCGTCGCCCTGCTGCACCAGGTTCACGTAGTTGCTGCTGCCGGTCTGGTTCAGCACGGTCACGAAATTGCGCTGGCCGGCCTGGGTGATCACCGCGTGGTTGTCGTCGCCGTCCTGCGTCAGCCGGGCGCTGTTGTCGTCACCGAAACCCTGCGCGATCAGGCCCAGGTTGCCGCTGCCGCGCTGCTCCAGTTCGGCGCGGTTCCGCACGCCTTCCAGCTGGTCGATCATCGCGAAGTTCACGTTCTGGTCGACATAAGCCAGCTGCGCTTCCAGATCGCGCTGCTGGTCGTCGCGGCCGTTGTTGGTCGTGATCCAGTCATGCTGGGCGGACTGCGCCTCGCTGATGCTGCCCGGCTGCAGCGCAGCGACAGGCGCACTGAGACTGCCGGCGATCAGCAGCAGCCCAAACCGATCAAGCAGGCGGCACGCGCGTTTCATCGATCCTCCCGATCCACCGAATGGAAGGATTCCTGCGGCGTCGCCGGCGTGGCGCTGCGCCGGGCCGCCGTCGGCCGGGACCGGGATGCCGCCTCTGCCGCCGGCTTGTCGACCGACTCAGGCGTAGACGCGGCGGGAGCCGGTGCAGCTGCAGGGGCTGATGGCGCGGCCGGACGACGATCGTCGGTGTCATCGGCGGCCGGAACGCGGGTGCCGGTCACCGCCTGATCGGCCTGCGCGCGGCGGGCGCGACGCTGGGCAGCGTCCTGCGCATCGGCCTGGGCCAGCTTGCGTTCGTTGTCGGCACGAGCGCGTTCGGCGACTTCGATCCGCCGGCCGTTCAACTCGGCCAGCGTCCGCTGGATCACCGGGTTGGCGAGGTCGCGGTTGTCGGCCAGATCCCAGCTGCGGCGAACCACACCTTCGACGATCACCGACAGCAGCGCCTGCTGGATCGCTTCCTGGATCGCCAGCTGGATCGGCTCGTTGTAGGTGTAGCCGGCCTCCGCCTCCAGCAGTTCGCGGAAACCGATGAAGCGATAGACCCCCGGCTGAATCTGGGTGGAGTAGACCGTCTTGGTCGTCGAAATGGAGTGCAGCACGCGGCCATTGCTGGTGTCGATGGCGCGCAGGTTCACGGTGACCTGATCCTTGCGGTACTGCTCGGACGCACCGATCCCCAGGTACTTCACGCCGAGACCGCCGGTGGAGACGTTGAAGTCGTAGCCGACGATGGCGCCCTGCAGCAGCACCCGGGCCGGCATCAGCGACGGCAATTCTGCGCCGGTGCCCGGCCCGACACTGCCCTTGGCACCGGACTTGTCGTCCGGCTGGTCGATCGCGCGCAGGATCTTGCGCTCGGTCAACAGATCCTGGAGGCCTTCGCGCTCCACCGCAGTGAACCAGCCGGAATCGTTCATCGCCTTGACCAGCATCGACGCCCCGCCCTGGCTGACGGCGGTCGACAGCGAACTGTCGGGCGCCTGCTTGTACTGGCCGGTCTGGTCGCGGAACGCATACACGGCCGCCGGAATGCGTCCCTTCGGCCGCGGCAGGCTGATCAGATCATCGGTCAGGTTGGTCGCCGGTTCGAGCGAGGCGCGACGGAGCGTGGTTTCCGGTCGCGTGCCGAGCGGGCCGCAGGCGCTGACAAAGACGCAGGCGAGGACAGCGGCGAGTACCGAATTGCGCATGGAAAGCTTCTGGGCAGAGACCTGAAAAACGACAAGCGGCTCCCCCGGCCATCGCCGGGGGAGCGCTGCAAGGAACAGCTTGACGCGATGCCTTACGGCACGAGGTGCTGATAGACGCTGGCGTAGTTGCCGGTGTTGATGTCGGCACCTTCGCCGGCATTCGACTGGTAGACGAAGGCCACCGCCTGCGTCGCGCCATCCAGCAGACCCGACTGGTCGACCACCGACACGTTGCCGTCACCGTTCTGATAGACGTACGAGGTATTGAAGCTGCCGGCCTGGTAGGTCTGCGCGACGTTGAAGCCGCCGACCTGCGCGATCAGCGAGAACTCGTCGCTCGGCGCGCCTTCGTCGCCGGTGTACTGGAACGATTCGGCGGCGTTGTTGCCGACCGCGCTGCTGCCGTCGTTCTGCAGGATCGCCGAGCTGTTGCGCTGGCCCTGCTGGCCGATCTGCGCGTACGAATTGGTGGCCGACTGGATGATCGCCGCCAGGTTCAGCGCCACGTCGCTGCCATCGAAATCGTCATCGACGTCGATGTCGCCGGTGCCGGCGTTCAGGTTGCTGAACTCCAGATGGGCGCCCTGGCGGATGAACGCCAGATTGCCTTCGCTGGTGCTCGGCTCGGCGAACAGGCCATCGCCGACGGTGACGTCGGTCAGGCCGCTGACCAGCAGTTCGCCGCCGCTGAAGGTGGCGAGCACTTCGGTGTCGAGCACCGCGTCATAGAACGTCGAGGCGACCACGCCATCGGCGGTCGGCGCCACGTAGGTGGCGCTGTCGTTGGCCGGGATGCCCGAGTCGCTGAGCAGCGAGTTCTGGTTCGGGATGATCGAGTCGGCGACATCGCTGGTCGACTGCACGATGATCGCCTGCGACTCCGACTGGCTGTCCTGCAGGATGATGCCGTAGTTGTTCGAGGCCTGACCGAGCAGCTCGTAGGTGTACGGCGTGGCGCCGGTGAAGTTGTCGTCCGGCTGGACCAGCACCGGATCGAGGAAATCGTTGGCGCCGGTGATGCCACTGAGGATGTCGGTTCCGGCGTTGGTTGCCGCCAGGCCGGTGGAGTCGACGGATACGCCGCCGTCGCCGGTCTCGATCACGCCCTGGATCACGGCCGCGTAGTTCAGCGAATCGCTGGCGTCGTCGACGCCGTCCTTGCTGTCGCTCTGGATGATGGCAGCCGCCTGCGGCAGGCCTTCGTTCAGCACCTGGTTGATCGACGCCGTGGCGCCGGCTTGGTCGTACTGGTAGATGACCGCTTCGGAAGCGGTGTCATCGGCGATCGCGGGCACCGCGAACATCGCGCCCAGCACCACCGCAATTGCATTCTTCTTCAACATGGAGTTCTCCCGGAATGAAACCTGATCAATGACGTCGTGCTGCTCGTTGTCGCTTACGGATCGGTGGTGCTGCCGATTTCAAACGTGCTCGTTTGACCTGTGGTGCGATCAGTGGTGGTGACGGTCACGGTGCCGCCGTTGTCCACCACGGTGATGATGTAGTCCTGGGTTTCGACGGTGCCGGGTATCAGTCCACCGTCGACGCCGACGATCTTGGATAGCACCGCCGACTGGACTCTGCTCAGGATCGCGTTCTGTAGATTCTGTTGAAAATTGGCCAGCCGGTCGGCAGGGCTCAGCTTGCGCACCGGAGCCGTGTAGTTGTTCTGTGACTGCGCCTCGTTGAGCAGCACGGTGCCGTTCAAAGGATTGCCGCCGAACGATGGGTTGACCGGCTGGTAGACCAGCGGCCCGGCCAGTGCGGCACCCGCCGCCACCAGGCTTGCTGCGATGACCACGACGACACTCAGCTTCTTCATGCAAGGTCCACGTCAATCCAGAATCGTTGGTTGCCGGCGCTAGCGGAATTCGTCCGCGCCCAGATCAGGGTCGACCAGCTGCCGGTCGAGTTCGGCCGACATCAGCGACTGGAACACCGCTGCCGAGGCATCCCGCCCCGCCCGCTCGGCCGCACGCGCGTTGATGCCGATGTAGCGCTGGAACATCACCACGCCGTTCCGCAGCACCGAGATCTGGCTGACCGTGCGCCCGGTCGGGCGCTCGCGCATCACCAGCGTGTAGACACCATTCGGGTCATAGGCCTGCCAGGCCGATGCGAACGCGGTGAAGAACTGATTGCCGGCGAACGTTCTTGTCTCGTTCAGCAGCAGGCCCGGAATGTCGATATCCGCAGCCCGCAACGGCCTCGACATCGACAGGCCCAGCACCAACCCGATTCCCCATCCCCACTTCATGGCTCTACTCGATGCATTTCGGTGACGGGAGCCGATCCACTGCGCGCTTCACTCCACCCGATCTGTTGAAGGAAATGTAAACGCGCTCTGTTTCACCACCGTGGCAATTTGACGAAATAACGGCGCGCCAATCCGCTGGCGCGCCGTGTCCTGCATCACGGCCCGTCGGACACCAGCACCTCGACGAACAACTCGTACTCCGGCGCGTTGTTGCCGCGTGCCGCATCGGCCACCTGCGCAGCCGTGGCGCTGGCCGCTGCGGCGCCAGCGGCGGCGGCCGCTGCGGTGCCGGTATCGACCAGCGCGGTCGGCACGCCGACACTGCTGCCGCTGACCTGGATGTTGTCGGCGTTGGCGACCTGCAGCGCGGCGACGTTCAGATTGCCGCTGACCCGGATGCCGGCATCGCCGGCATCGACGGTGCCGACCGGGGCGATCAGGTTCGCCGAGCCGGCGGGCGCGTCCGGCTTGCTCTGCAGCGCGGCGATGCCGGCGCCGCTGACCTGCGAGCCGGCGTCGATCAGGCAGAACAGATCGTCATTGCAGCGCGTCTGCAGCGGCGGAATTTCGGAGCTGGTCTTGGCGCCCTTGCCGGCATTGATGTCGCCGTTGGAACTCCAGATCAGGATGTCGCCGCCCTGCTGCGTGAAGATGCGGCTCTGCGCCAGCAGCACGCTGTCATCGGCGAACACGCGGATCGAACCGCCCTGCAAGGTCAGCAGGCCCTGCGCGTTCGGGCCGACCGCAGCGGTCGTCGCCGTGGCTGGTGCGAACGGCGGTGCCGAGGCGCTGCCAACCAGAATGCGTCCGCCGGGGCCGAGGATCGACAGATCGCCGCCGAACTGCGTCTGCACCGTGCTGCCGCGCACGTCCAGCTCGCCGGTGCGGCGCTGGCGGAGCGCGCCGTTGCGGCTGCCGCCGAGGTCGTTCTCGGTGTAGCCGGCCGCCGCCGGAAACAACGTTTCGATCGCTTCGTAGCCGCGGCCGTACTGACCGAGGAAGCGGATGTTGTCGACCGAATAGCGCACGCCGTCCGGATGCGCGCGGTCGACCACGGTGCGGCCGATGCCGTTGTAATCGAGGCCGACCTGATCGAGCAGGTCCAGGAACACGGCGCTGACGAAGCGCTCGCGCTGCACCGCCGCCAGGCCCTGGAACGCCGTCCACGCAGCTTCCGGCGTCAGCGCATCGAGCGTTGCCGGCTGCGGCTGGCCGCTGCGCGCGGCATCGTCGATCAGCAGCTGGCGCACGAAGGCCACCAGCTTGGCGCTGTAGTCCGGCGTGCCCAGCCGATCGGCCGGGTTCAGCGGATCGTGCAGCACCGCCGGGTTGATGTAGGCCTCGGCGAAGGCATCGACCTTCACACCGCCGGCAATGCCGTAGCGGATGTCGATGCTGGCGCCTTCACGCGGCAGGTAGGCGTTGGCCAGATTGCCGATCGTGCGGATGCCGGGGTACTGCGGGCCGTTGATGGTCAGATAGCCCAGCGCCCGCGCATCGTTGGCCGAGGTCAGCGGGCCGATGTCGCGGCCGGCGGTCAGGGTCAGCGTGCCGGGGCCGCCCAGTTCCAAGGTCGGGATCGACTGGCCCTGTTCGAGGCGCGGCTCGTAGAGATCACGGCCGGCGGCGATCAGCGTGACATCGCTGCGATACAGGTTCTGGCCGCTGAAATGCAGGTTGACGATGTCGCGACCGGCGCGCAGCTGCGCGGCCTTGGTGCTGGCCACGCGCAGCGCGCCGCCGTAGTTGCGCCGCGCATCGCCGTCGATCAGATCGCCCTGCTCGCTGTAGATGCGCAGCGGCTCGGCATCGCGTGCGTGCAGCGCGTCCGGGCTGTGCAGGCGCAGGTCGGACTGCAGGCCGAAGCGGATGAAGCTCGGCTGCACGCTGGCGATCGTCAGCGGATTCAGCACCGACGGCAGCACCGCCAGCGGCGCATCGATCAGGCCGAGGAAGGCATTGTTGACCGGCGCCGACAGCACCACATCGCCCTGCGCCAGCAGACTCAGCTGGCCGAGTGGCGACGGGAACAGCTCGCCCGAACGCAGCACGCGCAGGCTGCCCTGCCCGGCCGTCAGCCGCACGGTCGACGGCAGCAGGTATGGCAGACCGTCCTGCACCACCGCGCCGATGCCGGCGTCGAGGTTGCTGCCGTAAGCCGCACCCGGCGTCGTCTGCAGGCTGCCGAAGCTCAGGTTGCCACTGACCGCCTGCACGTTCAGCGCGGAATCGGTGCTGTAGGCCTGCGAATCGAAGTTCTGGAACAGGTAGGACGGGTTGAACGCGCCGCCAAGCACCAGCGCGCGGCCGGCCACGACATCCACCTGCGCGTCCTGCAGGCCGATCACCGGCGCATCGAAGCCACCGGCGCCGATACGGCCGCCGGCCTTCAGATGGGCGCTGCCGGCGGCGACGAAGGCAGAGCCGCCCAGCCAGTCATCACCCGCTTCAAGGCGGAGCTTGCCGCCGCCGAAGCGCTGGAAGCCATCGGCCGCGTCCGGGTCGAGGCGATAGGTGGTCGGCAGCGACACCGACAGCTCGCGGATGCTGCCGCCAGCGACGATGTCGACATTGCCGCCGACGCTCATCACGCCCTGCGCGAACATGCCGAAGTTCAGCGACGAACGCGCCGCCGCGTTGCAACCCTCGGTGGTCACCAGACAGCTGCCCTGCAGCCACGGCCACCAGTACTGGCTCAGGTCGGTGCCGGCGCTGCCGGTACGGCTGCCATCGGTGTCGACGACCCGGGTGATGCCGGCGATGTCGCCGCCGGTGCGGATGCGCAGATCGCCGGCGCCGGTCGGCTGCGCGACGCCGCTGTCGATCACCGGTGCCTGCCCGGCCGCCACCGTCAACAGCCTGGCCGCGCCCGGCAGGCCGCCCACCGGCACGCCGGCATAGCCGGCCGTGTAGATCGCGCCCGGCGCGTCGGCATCCAGCAGTTGCAGGTCGCCGGTGGCGGCGATGTCGATACGGCCGACGCCGGTACGCAGCAGGGTCGGCATCACGAAGCTCAGTTCCGGCTGTACCGGCGAGGCCGCCCGCGTGTTGCCGGCGATCAGCACATCGGCCGAGGAGTGGAAGCGGTCCAGCCGCGCCAGCGGATCGGCGCTGTCGAGATCAGCGCCGGCCACCAGCCGGAAGCTGCTCGAATCGTAGGGCTGCAGCACGCCATCGGCGCCCGCCACCAGGCCGAGCAGCGAGGCCGTGTGCAGCGGCAGCGGATTGCCGGCGAGCCCGCCCGGCGACACCCGGTTGTCGAGCCCCGCCGCTGGCCGGAACGGATTGACGAACTGGAAGAAGCCGTCGCTCAGGCTGGCGTCCATGCGCACGTCGCCGAGCGCGCGCAGGCTGATCGCCGGTGCCACGCCATCGGTGCGCAGCAGCAGCTGCGGCCGGCCATCGGCGTCGAGGCTGCCGGCCGCCAGATTCCAGGCGCTGGCAACGGTGATGCCGCCGCCGTTGATCGTGCTGCTGCTGTTGATCAGGTCGATGCCGACCCGGCTACGCCAGCCGGCGCCCGGCAAGGCTGCGGTGCCGAAGCTGAAGCCGGGGTCGCGGATGAAGGCCGTCAAGGTGTCAGTGACGAAGCTGGCGCGGCCGGCGACGCCACTGCTGCCGGCCGGGTCGAGCACGCCGTCGAAATGCGGCGTGCTGCCGATCGCATCGGCCGCATCCCAGCGGGCATAGGCCTCGATGGTCGGCTGCGCCGCGCCCAGCAGCTGCGCGCCCGGCGCAATGTCCAGGCCGATGCCGCCGTCGGCGAGCAGCGGCAGGCGCAGCAGCAGCGTTCCGCCGCTGTGGCCGCCGGCGCTGCCGCCGCGCACGTCGATCACGGCGTCGCGGTCCAGCGAGATCGTCGCGGCGCCGTCGCGCAGCACGGTCTGGTAGCCGTAGCGGCTGTCGAAGCCGCCATCGCTGCGGCTGCCCACGGCCAGTTCGATGCGGCCGCCGCGCTGGTCGGCGGCGCTGCCGCTGGCCAGCAGGCTGCCGGCGATCGCCACCCCTTGCTGGCCGTCGAGCAGGATCTCGCCACCGGCGCTGCCGCGCGCGTCGATGCTGCCGTCGATGCGGATCCGGCCTTCGCCGTCGGCGGTGCTGTCGGCCACCAGATGCACGGCCTGCGCGCGCAGCTGCTGTCCTGCCGACAGCTGCAGGT
This sequence comes from Nevskia sp., assembly GCF_051860985.1. Taxonomy (NCBI): domain Bacteria; kingdom Pseudomonadati; phylum Pseudomonadota; class Gammaproteobacteria; order Nevskiales; family Nevskiaceae; genus Nevskia; species Nevskia sp. Next base: position 221,202 of record NZ_JBIMKV010000003.1, read on the forward strand.
TGCCGCTGCGGCTGCGCGCGTCCAGCGCGCCGTCGATGCCGCCGTCGGCCATCTGCGCGGCCAGGCGGTCGAGATCGATCGCGCCGCCGCTGTCGAGTCCGAGCGCGGCATGCGCACCGCTGCCGCTCTGGCGGCCGATCAGGCGGCCGTCGACGGCGATCTCGCCCTGCGTCGCCAGCAGTTCGATCTGGCCGGCGTCGACCTTCACCGCGCCAGTCGCACCCGCCGGGATCACCGGCGCCGAAACATCCAGGACTGCGCCGCTGGCCACGCCGATGTCACCGCTGGCCGCTTCCAGCCGCAGGCTGCCGCCACCGGTGGCGACCGTGGCATCGAACAGGCTGCGGACGCTGCCGGAGGCATCGAGCCGCGCCGCGTTGCCAAGCAGCAGATCGCCGGCCGTCGCGCTCAGGCGGATCTGGCCGCTGCGCACGTCGAGGCCGGTGTTCCAGTCAATCGCAGCGGCGTCGATCGCGACTCGCGCGCCGAGGCCGAGGTCCGGCGCAGCCATCGACGCAGCATGGCTGTCGCGGGCGGTCAGCGTGCCGAGCGTGGTCAGCCGCAGGTCGGCATTGCTGCGGCTGGCGAAGCGCGGCATGTCCAGCCCGATGGCGGCGCTGCCGAAATCGATGCGGCCGTCGCCATCGGCGATCACCGCCTGGCGGGCGTCGAGATCGATGCGCGCGAAGCCGGAGAACACCTGGTTGCTGGTCAGCTGCAGGCTGGCGAAATCGCGGCTGCTGGAGAACAGCACGCGATCGGCCACGGCCAGCAGCGTGCCGCTGCCGAGGGCGGCCGTCGCCAGCGCTTCGGAATCTTCCGTGTTGACGAAACGGATCGCACCGGCCTCCAGCCGCGCGCTGCCGCTGCCGCCGATCAGCAGGCCGGTGTCGAGCACCAGCTCGCGGCCGGCGCGCAGCCGGCTGTCGCCGTCGAAGCGGATCGACTGGCTGCCGATCAGGCTCACCGAGGCGATGCCGGCGATCTCGTCGAGGATCGCGCCGCCCAGCCGCAGCGACGCGCCGTCGCTGACCACGCCAGCGCCGGTGGCATTGCCGATGACGATGCGCGGCAGCGCCACGGTCAGCGCCGGGCTGTCGAGCACCGTGGTCGAGGCCAGGTTGATGAGGCCGGCAGCTTCCAGGGTCAGCGAACCGGGCGCGATCAGCCGCGCGCCATCGCCGATCCGCAGCGTGCCGATCGCGGTGCCCGGCACCGTGCGCGGCAGGCCGTCGACATCGACATAGGTCTGCCCCGGCACGTAATCGCGGCTCGGCACATTGGCGTTGTTGACCGACACCTGCAGGAAGGCGCCATCGCCGCTGACGGCATCGAGCGGCGCGCCGGTTTCCTCGTCGAAGCTGCTCGGCAGCGTGCCGATGGTGATCAGCCGGCCATCGCGGCCGGTGGCGTTGCCGACCGCCTGCAGCCCGGCCCCGGCGCGCACGGTGATGCCGTTGCCGGCAGCCGGCTGGTTGGCGGCCAGCACGATCTCGCCCGCCTGCAGCGCAGTGCCGAGTGTGGCGATGTCGAGATCGTTGGCGATCACGTTGAAGCTTTCGATGACGCCGGCGAAATCGATGCTGGTGGCGCCGAGCACGATGCGCGAGGCGCCGATCGCGTTCAGGCGCTCGGCGCTCAAGCTCACATAGCCATCGGTGGCGGTGGCGCTGCCGCTGATCACCTGCAGGCGCGGCGCGGCAATCTGCAGCTCGGCGCCGGCCAGCCCGGTCGGCGCACCAGCGACGATGCGGCCATTCAGCGCCAGCGACTGGCCGGCCAGCAGCGACAGCTTGCCGGCGTCGCCCGGCGCGCGCAGCAGCGTGTTGTCGGCGGCAGCGCGGTCGCTGAAATAGGTGTTCAGGCTGGTCAGCGCGTACTCGGAGTACTGCTGCCAGACCGGCGCGGCCTGCACCTGGAACACGGTGCTGCGGGCATCGCGGGCGCCGGTCAGCGTGTCGCGGAAATAGCCCGTGGCCTGCAGGCTGCCATCGGCAAGCCGGCCCGGCGTGAAGTCGGACAAGGCATCCAGCGCCTCGATCCGGGTGTCCTGCACCACGCGATAGGCGCCCGGCAGCAGGGCGTAGGCGGCCGGCAGCAGCACGTAGTCGCCGGCCGGCAGGCCCGCCGCGCCATTGAGATGCACCGACTGGCCGATCAGCGGATCAGACAGGAACTGCGGATCGAACGGCGCCAGGCCGGCGTAACCCGGCACGATCGCGTAGACCGGGCGGCCGTCGGCATACAGCGGCACCGGGGTGGCAACGCCGTTGACGAAGCGGAGGTTCTCGCTCGACAGCAGATCGCGGGAGCCGCCGGTGCCGGCCACCCATTCGGAGGCGATCAGATCGCCGCCGCCGCGCAGGTTGATCTGGGCGAGATCGTTGACGCGGACATCGGCACCGGTGATGCCGATGACCTTTTCCGGCGACTGCAGCAGCTCGTCGACGCGGGCATCGCGGTTGCCGGTGCCGTTGAAGAACAGGTTCTGGCCGTCCAGCGTGCGGCCGTAGGGCACGGTCAGGCGATCGAGCGACACCGAGGTGATGCTGCCGTCCGACAGCGTCACCTTGCGGGTCGGCACCGGCAGCAGGAAGCCGGTGTCGCCACCGCCGGTCGGGTACTGCAGCAGCGCGAAGTTGCTGAAGTCGTCGGCGTCCTTGGCGACGCCGAGGTAGATCTGTCCGCCCGGCGCGTACAGCGCGCCGTCCTGGCGGATCTCGTCGGCCATCACCACCAGCCGGCCGCCGACCGACAGCGGCGTGGCCCGCGCGCCGGCCGCCAGCTTGAAGCTGACGCTGGCGGTGGAGCGGCCGGTGCCGAACAGCGAAGCGTTGTTGGCGATGATGTAGGCGCTGTTGCCGGTGGCCGGATACAGGCGGCCGGCGGACAGCTCGATGTCGGCCGACACCTGCAGCACGGCCGGCACCGTTTCGTAGCGCAGGCTGTTGCCGAGGATGTTGCTGTAGGCCGGCGGCGTGACGAAGCGGATGTCCTCGCGGGCGAACAGGTCGACCTTGCGATAGCCGTCCAGCGCCAGATGGCCGCCGATGTCGATCGCCGTGGCGTTGATGTTCAGCCGCGCATCGCCCTTGGCTGGCTGCCAGTTCGCGGTTTCCTCGTAGATGCCGCCCTGCCGGTAACCGTGCAGCGACACATACGGCGCGTTCAGGCCGATCTCCAGCCCGGCGTCGCTGGCGCTGCCATCGGCGTTCAGCGGCCGGGCGTTCAGGTGCAAGGTGTTGATGCTGATCGAGCGGCCGACGGTGATGTTCAGGCTGTCGATGATGTCGATCGGCACCGGATCGTTGTCGGCGATCAGCAGCGGATCGCTGCCGAGAATCAGGTTGTCGAAGCCGGCGCCATCGAGCACCGAGACGCCGAAGCGGATCACGCCCTCCGGCTGCGCCGCCGGATCGCTGTTCAGCGGCTGGCCGGGCAGCTTCAGTGCCGCCGGCAGTGCGGCCGGCCGCGCCGACAACTGCAGCCGCGTGGCGCCATCGAAGCCGTTGCTGCTGCCAAGCCGGCCGATCAGCGGCGTCACCGCCAGAGTGCCGCCGCGTGCCTGCGGGCTGCCGCCATCGGCCAGCAGCCGGGCATCGAAGTACAGGCCGGTGCCGGCGCCGATGCGCAGGCTGCCGCCATCGCTGAACAACGCCGTGCCGAGCGGCAATCGCGTGCACGGGAACAGCACGCCGACCGTGGCCTCGGTGCCGGACAGGTTGATCGTCGCCTGGCGGACCACCGGGAACTGCGGGTCGGTGCCGCCGGAGCCGCCTCCGCCGCCGCCAGTGCCGCCGCCACTGTTGTCGCCGAACGACGGCATCGGCCCGGTCGGCTGGTCGCTGGCGGTTGGCTTCGACGATCCGCCGGCCAGCGCCGGCCCGCTGCCGGGGCAGTCGGCCAGATCGGTGCAGCTGACCGCGATGACCATGCCGCTGTCGGCACTCAGCGTGACCTCGCCGCCGCCGAGCACGCGGCCGGCGACATCGGTGCCGGCCAGCGCAGCCGCGCTGCTGCGATCGATCACGGCGATGCCGGAGACATCGATCAGGCTGTCCGGCCCGAGCCAGATCGACTTGCCGGCGGTGCTGTAGGCGTTGCCGTCCGAGACGAAGCCGGGGTTCTGCGCATAGCCGCCGCGCGCGGTGTCGATGCTCAAGCTGATCTTGCCGCCGTGTGCGACCAGGCTGCCGAGCACGGTCAGCTGGTTCAGCGAGCCGAAGCTCATGTTCGCACCCGGATCGCCGAGCACGCGGGCGCCGAGGCCGATGCTCAATGTGCCGGTGATGCCGGCCGCGCTCAGGTCCGGCGCGCTGATGCGGTTCGGGTCCAGCGGATCACGCTGACCCCAGCTCAGGTACTCGCCCGCGTTCATGACCAGATCCACCGGCCGCCGGCGGAAGTCATCGAGCAGGCCGGTGGAGATCGCGCCGCGTGCCTGCAGCGCATCCAGCGCCGTGCCGGTCGGCAGCTTGAACAGCGCCAGACGGCCGTCGCCGCCCGCCACCGGCAGCAGGTTGCGCTGCTGCAGCTGCAGCACGGTGTTGTCGGCGACGCGGGCGTCGTAGAGCGCCTGCAGCTCGATGCGGCCGAAGCCGTTGTCGGTGAACAGCGACGGCGCCAGCGCGGTCGCCCAGGTCCGATCGGCCGCCAAGGTGCCGCCGATCTGGAACTCGGCGGCACGCAGCAGCAGGCTGGCGCCGTGGTTGAAGCCGAAGCCGAGCAGCCGGCCGTCGAGCAGCAGGCCGCCGGCGGCCGAGGGCAGCACGGTCGGCAGCGCCAGCAGCGGATCGCGGCCGAACGGCACCTGCGGCGCCACGTAGGTCCGCAACGCGATGCTGCCGCCGTTGCCGAGCGCGACCTCGTTGACATCCCGCTGCAGCAGCCCGTCCGGCCGCAGCCAGACGCCGGAGCGGGCGTCGAGCGTCGAGCCGGCTGCGAGGCGGATGCTGCCGGTCAGGTCGATGACATCGATCTGCTCGTCGCCATTGCGGTCGGTGCCGAGCCGAGACGGCTGCGAGCTTTGCAAGGTGGTCAGGCGGATGCTGCCGCCGTTGATCCAGGCATCGCCGTGCACGGCGTCGGCGGCCGCACCGGCATCGTTGACGTAGAGGCCGGAGACGTCGAGCGTCGCGCCGTCGGCGATCACGATGTCGCCGCGCGCCGATTCCTGGTCGGCGGCGGTCTGCGCGGCGGTGGTGCTGCCGGCGTTGTAGCTGCGGCCGGTGGCCTGCAAGGTGATGCTGCCGCCATGGGCAGTCAGCTCGCCTTCCACACGCAGCCGCGAACCGCTCAGCTCGATGCTGCCGCCGGCCGGCACGGCGACGCGGGTGCCGGCTTCGACGACGATCTCGCCGCCGAGGTCGACGGCTTCCGGCAGGTCGGCCAGCACCTTGAGCCGGCTGATGCCGCCGTCGCGCAAAGTCGCGACCGGCACCGTCACCCACCAGCCGCTGTCGTCGCGGTTGCCGGCATCGGCGCCGCGCGGCGCCAGCGCAGTGCCGGCGGTGAAGCCGGCGCCAAACGGATCGCCCGGCAGCCGCTCGGCCAGCCGGTAGCTCAGCCCCGCCGTCGCCGGGCTGCTGCCCGGATAGATCTGGCTGCCGATGTTGCCGCCGAAGGTCACACCGCCGCCGAGCGGCTGCTGCCGGCTCAGCACCTGCTGGCGACCGGCCAGCGCACGACCTTCGACCGTCGAGCCGAGCAGGCTGCCGCGCTGGCTGGCGATGGTCAGCACGCCGGCATCGCCGCCCCAGATGTCGTCGGCCTCGTAGCGGCTGCCGAGCACGGCGCTGAGCAGCGGATTGACGAAGCGGCGGTCGAGATTCCAGCGCGGATGCGCCTCGACGGTCTGGCCGGCGAAACCGACATAGCGAACGTTCGGATCGGCGTTGCCGATGTCGACCACCGAGCCGCTGGCGGTGACCAGCCGGGTGCTGTCGAGGCGGCCGCCGAGGTAGTGGATGTAGCCGCCGCTGAGGTTCAGCACCGAGTTCTCGCGGCCGATCACTTCGCCGCCGATCAGGCTGATGTCGCCGGCATCCGAGAGCAGCTCGCGAACGCTGCGCGAGATCTGCTCGACATAGCCGGCGACGTTCGCCAGCGGCGTGCCGACCCAGGCAACGCCATCGTCGCGGACGCCGGACAGCCGGCTGTCGATGACCACGGCGCTGCCGAACAGCAGGCCGTTGCGCTGCAGCGGCGAATCGGCCAGTTCGTTGAGGCCCAGACGCGGCACGCGCACCAGCACGTTGGCGAGCGGCACCCGCACGTCGGACAGGCCGGCGACGTCGATCACCGCATCGCGGTCCAGATAGACGCGGCCGGCGATCTCGCCATCGCGCAGGCCGGCGGCCGATACCGCCGCGTCGTTCTCGGCCACGGCGGTCAGGCTGACCTTGTGGCCCGGCGCTTCCAGCAAGGCGCCGGAAGCCAGCGTGATCGCCGCGCCGCCGATGGTGATGCCGAGCGGCCGGAACAGCGCGTCGGCGCTGTCGGTGGAGTTGGTGGTGTCGGTAGCGGCGGTGGCGTCATCCGGCAGGATCGCCGTCAGCGCGCCGGCGCCGATGCCGACCGCGCCGTAGCGCAGGGTGCCGGCCTGGTCGCGGGCCAGCAGGTCTATGCTGCCCGGCCGCGACACGCTGGTGGTCGACAGCAGCACGCCGTCCTGCTCGATGCGGGTGGCGCGCATCGTCAGACTGCCGCGCAGCGACTCGACGATGCCGGTGTTGTCGATCGCGAAGGTCGGCGTGATGTCGGCGCCGCCGTTGCTGCGGTCGCTGATCCGGCCGCCGGTGGCGGTGGTGAAGCCGCGTCCGCCGCTGTTGTTGGTCAAGGTCACGCCGATGCCGGCGGCCAGCACCACCTGGCTGTCGGTGGCGGCGATGCGGCCGGCCTGGTGGATGTTCGGCGCGGCGATCAGCGCAAAACCTTCCTGGTTCACCGAGATCGTCGCGCCACGCTCGATGCGGATGTCGGCCGGCAGCACGGCATCGAGTTGCGCGGCGGTCTCGATGCTGAGGTTGCCGGCGTCGGCGATGCCCAGCGCGTTGCCATTGGCGGTGCCGGTGCCGACCGAGGTCAGCCCGGTGCTCAGGAACAGGCGGTTGCTGGCATCGAGCTGCACGGCGCTGGTCTCGGCCAGGCTGGTGACAGGACCGGTCTGGTACAGCGGCAGGGTCGAGACCAGCAGCGAATTGACGTTGACCTGGCTGCCGGCGCCGAACAGCACGCCGTTCTGGTTGATCAGGTAGACCGTGCCTTCGGCCTTGATCTGGCCCTGCACGACGGTCGGCTCGGCGCCCGGCTTGACCCGGTTCAGCGCCACCCAGTCGTTGCGGCCATCGCTCTGGGTGCCAGCGCGCTGGTCAATGTGCAAGGTGGTGTTGCGGCCGACGCGCAGCGAATCCCAGGTCAGGATCGCCTTGCTGTCGGTCTGCGCGACGGTGACCGTGTGATGGCCGTTGTCGACCGTGGCCACCGGCAGCTCGGCGTTCACCCACAGGCAGGCTGCGGCGTTGATGCAGCCCTGGCCGTCGCTGCGCTGGACCACCGCTTCCTGCACTTCCAGCAGGCCGCCGGCGACGTGGCCGTCGGGGATATCTGAGTTCAGCGACAGCGCTGCCTGTGCGGCCAGCTGCTGGTCGCGGCGGGCGACGTTGATCTGCTCCAGCGAGCGGTTCAGATCGCGCAGCGAGCGATCGGCGCGCAGCCGCGCCTGGTCCGGCGTGATCACGCCGCCCAGACCATCGGCCGCACCGGTCGGCAGGCCGGTGCTGGCTGGCCGGCCGCCGGTCACCGGTGTTGCCCCCGCCTGGCCGAACCACTGGGCGGTGCCGAAGCCGGCCGCGCCGGCATCGCCAGGCAGCGCCAGCCCGAGGCCGACCGGCGCGCCGATCAGGCCCTGCAGCGCCAGCCAGCGAAGACGGCCGCGCAGCGACAGCAGCAACGGCGCAGCGGTCGGCAGCGACAGCGAACGGCGGGAACGGGTCATGGCGCGCACTCGGACGTAGCGTGGGGAATCAGGCCGGCTGGCGGACGGCGTTGCCCGCCGGGGTCTGGCGCAGGTGGGCGATGAAGTCGTGCATCAGCCGGTCCCACATCTCGCACTGCGCCAGCAGGAAGCGGTCGGCGACCCCGCCGGCCAGCATCACGTCGAAGGCCAGCACCAGCAGGCCATCGCGCTGGAAGCAGCGGCCGAAGCGCTTGTTCTCGTTCCACTGCTCGACGAGCGTCGCCGGCAGCGGCGTTTCCAGCCGGATCAGGCAGTTGAAGCTGAAATCGACATAGCGGTCGGCGGCGATGCGCGCCGGATTGCCCGGCACCAGCAGAAAGCCCAGCCCCTGCACGGCGCTCTGCACCAGCGGCCGCTGGCCGTCGCTGGCGGCGTTGGCGCGGAAGCCGGCGCGCTGCAGCAGGTCGGTGAGGCCGTCGATGCCGAGGTGCTCGACGAGCGCAGGCGTGGCGGCGGGGGTGGCGGTATCGGTCATGGGCTGGAAGCGTCGGCAGTGGCGGGATTCGGCGCAGGCGGCGGCGTCACGCGCTGCTCGCGCAGGCGGCTTTCGTAGGTCTGCACCAGGGTTTCGAAACGGATGCGGTGGACGCCGGTCAGCGGCTCGCGGTCGAGCAGCACGTCGGTGAAGCCGCGCGCGTGATAGCGGTCGACCAGTTCGCGGCCAAGCGCGACCAGTTCGGCGTTGTGGCTTTCGCAGCTGGCGCTGCTAGCGCGCTGTGCGGCCAGCTCGGCGCCAAGCTGGCGCTCGCGGCCCTGGGCGGCGCGGCCTTCGGCGCTGGCGCTGTCGAGCCGGCGATTCAGCTCGGCGATCTGGGCCTTGGCACTGTCCAGTTCCTGCGCCAGCAGTGCGCCCTGGGTGCTGAGCCGGCCGGCTTCGACAACCGCGCGGCGCAGCCGCTGCTCGGCCTCGGGGTCGGCGGCCGGCCTGGCCGGGGCGGCGTTGAGCTGGCTTTTCAGCCGGGCGTTCTCGTCCTGCAGCTGGCGCAGTTCGAGAATGGTCTGGCGCAGCTGGTCGCGCAGCCGGGTGTCGAGCGCGCCTTCGGCGGCGGCGAGCATCGGCACGGCGGCCAGCAGCGGCAGCAGACAGCGGGCAAGGCCTGGACGCATGGGACGATCCTCGGGCTCAGAAGAAGCTGGCGCTGACATCGAGCTGCAGCACGTCGATGCCGAGCTTCGGGCCGCTGATCTCGGTGGCGCTCAGGTAGCGGACGCCGATCGTGGCGTTGTCGGTGAAGCCGACCGAACCGCCGATGTAGTAGCCCTTGGCGTTGGTGCCGCCGAGATGGAAATCGGAATCGGTGAAGGTGTCCGGCACGGCATCGCTTTCGACATGGCGATAGCCGACCTGCCCCTGCCAGTCGCCGAAATGGCGCAGCACCGGGTGGCCGAAGCGCACCTGCAGCTGGTAGGCGTCGCGGCCGATGTCGACCTGCTGCGTGCAGGTGCCGACACCGGGCGCGCAGGGACCATAGTTGTTGACCGGAATGCGGTCGACGATGCGCCGGCGGCTGAACGCGGCATTGCGCGCGAACTCGCCGTCGATGGCCAGATGCAGCGGGCCGGCGACACGCACGTCGACACCGCCACCGAACGACACCACGCGAAACTTCGAGGCCAGGCCGAAGTACTGGAAGGCCGGATCGCCCGGGTTGATCAGCCGCAGGTCGCGGATGCCGAACAGCGTGTTGCCCTTCTGCACGAAGCCGGGCCGCGAGCTGTCGGTATCGCAGGTGACGTTGACGTTCGGCGCGAAGCATGGCGACGACAGTTCGCCTTCGATGTTGACGAACTCGTAGACCGCGCTGTCGGCGTGCAGCGCGGTGTCCTGGTTGAGCAGGCGGCTCCATTCCACCTGCAGCGCGGCGAGCCATTTGTCGTAGCTGCCGACCTTGTTGATGCTGTTGCCGGGATAGTTCGGGTCGGTGTTTTCCACCGAGAAGCCGCCGCCGCGAATGCGGAAATCGTTGCCGGCCACCCGCTCCGACCAGCTGAGGCTGAGGCCGTCGAAGGCCAGGTCGCGGTCCCAGATCAGGTCCAGCGCGCCGGCAAACGGGTTCGGCACCCGGCCCAGGTTCAACGCCAGCCGGGGGTCCGGCTGATAGCGCAGGTAGGCGCGGTCGAGCAGGATGTTGAGCTTGTTGAAATCGTTGCCAAGCGTCTGGTTGGTGCTGACCGGCGACACGCCGTTGCCCGAGGCCAGGCGGACGTTGACGCTGAGATCCGGCGTCACCGTGAAGCGGGCGCCGATGCGCGCGCGCAGGCGCAGCAGCTGGCGATCTTCGGTGGTGTTCAGGAACGGCAGCGCCAGCGGCTCGCCAGCAGCGGGCGGCGTGGTGTTGATCGGCTGGCCGCCGTTGATCGCCTGGAAATTGAAGAACTGGTTGTTGTTGCCGCTCTCGTACAGCTGGCCTTCGCCACGCACCAGCAGATCGGCATTGAGGCTGATCCGCTTCAGCCATTCCGGGATCGCATCCGGCTGCGCCCAGTTCTCGCGCCGCGCGGTGTCCATGATCTCCTCGCGCAGGTCATCGCGAAGGCGCTTGCGTTCCAGTTCCGACAGATACGGCACCCGGACCCGGCCTGGCGGCGCGGCGGCGGCGGCCGGTGCCGGTGCAGGCGCCGGTACGGATGTCGGTGCAGCGGCAGGCGCCGCAGCGTCGGCCGTGCGGGCAGCGGCAGCGGCCGGTGTCGCCGTCGGCGCAGGTGCGGACACCGATGCAGCGGGCGTCGGTGACGGCACGGCGGCCGCCACTGCGGTCGCGCCCGCGGCGGCGGCCGCCTCGGCCACGGTCGGCAACGGCGTCTGCAGGCTGGCGGCGGTCTCCGGCTCGGCCTGCTGCAACCGCCCGGCGACCGGCGCTTCGGGGTCCTCGGCTGCGGCCGGCGCGGGCCTGGTTGCAGCAGGCGCCGGTGCCGATGTCACAGCGGCAGCGGCCACCGGAGCGGACGCCGGCGCCGATGGTGATGCGGATGCCGGTGCCGGATTGGCGCGCGGCAGCACGCGCGGTGCGGTCGGTGCCGGCGGTGCGTTGGCGGCGCTGCTGCCCGCAGCGGCCGCTGCGGCGGCGATGGCGGCTTCGCCACTCGGTGGCTGGGCCGCCGGCAGCAGCAGCGTGCTGCCGGCGATCAGCGCTTCCGGTGCGCCCCGGAACGCGTTCGGATTGGCGCGGTAGATCACTTCCGACTGCTGCCAGACGCAGGCCGGCGTGTTCGGCGGACACAGGCGCGCGGCGATCGCCGACAGCACCTCGCCCTGCGCGACGACGTGACGCGCTGCGTCGGCCGCTTCGCTGCCGGACGGCAGGCCGACCAGCAGGCCGACGCCCGCCGCGATGGCGGTGAGCCGGAAGGGACTGCACGAGGCTTTCGGGAAATCGTTCATGAGGCGCAAGGAGTTGACGAATGGGAAGCGGACGCGGCGCGGCGGCGGTCAGTCGAGGCTGTAGCCGTCGGCGCTGCGTTCGCGGCTGCCGGGCCGCAGGCGGCGCGGCTGCGGCACGCTGGCGATCTGCGGCACGCCGCTGAGATCGAACGAGCGCGCGGCGTCGACATAGAGCTGGTCGAGGTCCGGCTTGCCGCTGGAATGCAGCACCTCGACCTTCTCGAGACGGCCTTCGGGGCTGAACCACAGCGCCAGGTCGATCTGCGACTTCTGCTCGCGCAGCCGCTTGCGCTTGCGCATCGCATCGAGCATGCGGTTGCGGATCTGGCCGTCGACATAGCTGCCGATGCTGCCGCCGCCCCCGCCCCCGCCGCCGCCATAACCGGCACCGCCGGGCCGGCCTTCGAGGCCGAAGCCGTCGCCAGCCCCCTCTCCGGCGGCATCGAGCGCCGGCGGGCCGGGCGGTGCATCGGACTTCGGGCCCGGCGCCGGCGGCGTCGGCTCCGGTGGCGATTGCTCGACCTTCAGCTCCGGCGTCTTCAGCTTCACCGGCTCCGGCAGATCCTTCGGCGGCGGCGGTGGTGGCGGCGGAGGGGGCGGTGGCGGCGCGATCAGCTTCAGCTGCACCACGGCCGGCACCACTTTGCGAGGCGGGTGCTTGTCGCCGCCGGACAGCAGCAGCCAGGCCACGCCGCCAGCGGGCAGCAGCGCGGCCGCCAGCAGCAGCCAGCGGCGCGCGGCAAGACGCGGCGTCGGGGTTTCGGTCATGACGGCAGCGACCGGCCTACTGCACCAGCCGCTGGGTCACGAGGCCCAGCTGGGTGATGTCGAGCTGGCCGAGCAGGCTCAGCACGTCGACGACGTTGTGGTACTGGGTTTCGCCGTCGCCGCGCACCACCACCGGCAGGTCCGGCACCTCGGCCTTCTTCTGGCGCAGCCGGGCACCGAGTTCCTCGAGCGTCACCGGCACGGCGTCCATGAAGATCTTGCCGTCGTTGGTGATGGTGATCGCGACGGTCTTGGGCTTGGCCAGCGCCGGCTGGCTGCTGGCCTTCGGCAGGTTGACCTTGATGCCCTGCACCGAGGCCGTGCACATGATGATGAAGATCACCAGCAGCACGTAGGACAGATCCAGCATCGGCGTGATGTTGATGTCGTCGAACGGCTTGTCTTCCTGGACTTGCATGGCAGGCGCTCCGTCAGCCGTGCTGCGAGGCCGTCGCGCCAGTGCCGCGGTACTGCTCCGCGACCCGGGTGACGAACTCGTCGACGAACACCTGCATGTCCGCGCTGCATTCCTTGGCGCGCGTCAGCAGGTAGTTGTAGCCAAACAGCGAGGGGATGGCGACGAACAGGCCGGTGACGGTGGCCGCCAGCGCCGCCGAGATGCCGGGCGCGATCGCGTTGACGTTGACCTCGCCGGCCGCCGCCACCGAGGCGAAGGTGATCATCACGCCGAGCACGGTGCCGAGCAGGCCGATGAACGGGCCGCCGGAAATGGCGATGGTCAGCAGCACCATCAGCCGGTTCAGCTCCTGGTTCTCGCGGATCAGGGTGCCGTGCAGAGAAGCCCGGATCGCTTCGATCGACTGCGAGGACAGCGCGGCGTCCGGAGCCTTGGCGACACGCTTGCCGACTTCCGTGCGGCCAACCTTGAACATGCGGCTCAGCGGCGATTCGGCCGCCGCCGGCAGCGCCTGCTGAAGGCTGGCGAAATCGCCGTCGTGCTGCTGGTACAGCGCCATGAACTGGCGGTTGCCCTTGCTGGCCGCGCCGATCTGCCGGCCCTTGCGGGCCATGATGTAGAAGCTGGCCAGCATCATCAGCGCCAGCACGATCATGCAGACCCAGGCGTCCAGCGTCAGCGAATCCATGATCACCGCAAAGTGGCTGCCGCCGGCACCGGCCTGCGCCTCGTCGGCGCCGAAGCTGACCAGCCGGTCGGCGGCGCCCTGGTTGACCGCCGCCAGCAGCAGCGCGTTGGCATCGCGCTCGCTCTTGGCGATCTGCAGTTCGTCGATCTCGCCGACGAAGCCGCTGCGCAGCGGCTGGCCGCTGGCGGCGGCATCACCGCCCAGCACCGGGCTTGCGCTGATCGCCGGGGTCGGCTGCGCCAGGGTCGCTGCCAGCACGCCGTTGACGTAGAGCTTCAGCGACGCGCCACCGGTCACGGTCAGCAGCGTCCAAGTGTCGGCCGCCAGCGCGGCCGATGCCGGCGCGGTCGCCGCTGCCGCTCCGGCTGCGCTGGCGCTGACATACGGCAGGCCGGCATTGACACCGATCAATAGCGCCGCGCCGCCGGCATCGCGCTGGCTGTACAGCACGCCACTGACCGCGGCCGCTGCCTTGACCCAGGCCGACCAGGTGAAGCTGCCACCGGCCGTCAGATTCAGGCTCGGCGACGCCGGCAGCAGCACGGACGTGGCGCCGTCGAAGCGCGCGGCGCTGCCGATCAGCCCGCTGTCGTCGAGCGCCGGCGCTGCACCGGTGGCGTGATGCGCGAACGCGGTGGCGTCCTGCACCGGCTTGTCCTTGTCGGCGAAGTGGTAGACCAGCAGCTGGTCGGCCGGATAGCTGTTCTTGCTCTCCACCGGCACCGTCGCCTTCGGATTGCCGTAGTACAGCCAGATCGGCGCCGGCTTGCCGTTGGCCAGCACCGGCACCCGCACCCAGACGAAGGCCAGGTTGAACACCGGGTCGTACTTCTCGACGTGATGCGCCAGCTCGGTCTTGTCGTCCTCGGCGATGAAGCGCAGGTCGGCACCATCGGCACTGCCTTCGGCGAAGTTGAAGACGCCCTCGTGCAGGCGCACCAGCACCACCGCGTCCTTGACCTCGCCGCCCAACGCTGCGCCAGACGGCGTGGCGTCCAGCGTGATCGACTTGCGGTAGGCCCAGTCCGGGTTCCACCAGGCCTGGGCGCTGGCGGAGCCCAGCAGCAACACGGCCGCGCACAGGCGGCCCAGCAGAGTTCGGATGCAGCAGGCGGTCATGAAGGGCTCCAGCTCGGGATCAAAGCGATGCGGAAATGCGGAACAGCAGGCGGCTGTCGCCATCACCGGTCACCGCGCCGCGATGCAGCGGCATGGCCCAGTCGAGCGTGCCGCTGAGGTGGTCGATCAGCTTGAAACTCAGCCCGAAGCCGAAGCTCGACAGGTACTTGGCGCGCGGGCTGCTGTTGTCGAGGAACGGGCCGCGCAGCTTCAGGTCGGCGCTGTCGAAATAGGCGTAGGGCTGGAATTCGCTGACCGCGCGGCGCAGCAGGCTGGACGGCACGTAGTCGCTCAGCGATGGCGCGCGCAGCTCGGCGGAGGCGAAGTAGCCGTAGTCGCCGAGCACTTCGGCTTCGAGGTAGCCACGCACGTTGTCCATGCCGCCGCCGGCGAACTGTTCGCTGGAAATCAGCGGCTGGTCGGTGATCTGGGTACTGAAGCGCAGCCCCAGTTCGAGCGCGCCCGGCAGCCGTCGTTCGTAGCAGATGCTGTTACGCAACTGCAGCATCTGGCCGCGCGCCTTGAAACGGTTGAGATCGATGGTATCGGCGTCGCTGCCGAGCTTCGGCGAAGCCACGCTGAGCCGAAAATCGTTCTGCAAGGACTGCTGTTCGAGGCGCAGCAGCTGCGTAAGGCTCAAGGTCACCGGCAGGTACTCGACCGGCGTGCGGATCTCCGCGCCGGGGCCGACGCTGGCCACCGTGTTGAAGTTCTTGTAGTCGACGCCGATCGAGATACCGGGGTAGTAGATGCCGCCGAGCGCCGGCCACTGCTTGCCGAGCGACAGCCCGAAACTGCGGCCGCTGCCGTTGACATCGACCCCGCTGAGCGCGGTGACGTTGCTGCCGGTGCGCAGCGCCGTCGCGCTGAGATTCCAGCTGCCGTCGCCAAGCGGAATGCGGTACGCGCCGTAGTAGACGCGGCCGTCGTCGATCCGGCGCGGCGCCAGCTGCACGCTCAGCGTGATGCTGTGGCCGAGCTGGAACAGGTTGTCGTAGCCGGCCGTCAGGACCGTGCGCATGAACGAGGTATCGCGGCCGTGGCGGTTGTTGACCTCGGCCGACAGCCGCAGCGGCAGCTGATCGTCGACGTTCAGGTCGACGTCGATCACGCCGGGGGTCGCGGCCAGTGCCAGCACCGGCGTGACCCGGCGGTAGCCGAGCCGATTCACGTAGTTCAGCTCCTGCTCGACCTTCGCGAAGTCCGGCACCTGGCCTTCGGCGAGCGACGGCACTTCGAGCTTGATCTGGTCGATGGAGCTGTAGCGGCTGCCGATCACTTCAAGGCTGCCGACCTTGCCTTCCACGACCTCGAGCAGGACCAGTCCATCCTTGATCGTCTGCTTCGGAATGGTCACCGCAACGCTCTTGTAGCCGCGCTGCTTGTAGAGTTGTTCGAGCGCGCTGCGGGCGGCGTCGACATCGGCGGCCTTGCGGCCTTCACCGACGAAAGGCTCCAGCGCCAGCTGGATGTCGATGTCGTTCAGCCGGGTGTTGCCGTCGACCGCTATTTCGAAGATGTCGAAGCGCTGATCGCGCACCGGCACGGCGACGGTTCGAGGTATCGGGTCCACCGGCGCCGGTTCGGCCGCCACGGCAGGCAGGCAGGCGTGCACGACCATCGCGGCCAACGCGTGTTGCAGTGACGGGCCGGCAATGCGCAAGCAGCAATCCCCGAATCGACAATGAGTGGATACACCGTCGACTGTGGCCGTCGTTCCGGCGGGTGGAGTGTCACCACACTGGATCTGCGCAGGAGGCAGACCGCGCCGTTATTAAAGTTAAATAATTTGTCAATATGATGACATCGGCTTGTACCTCCCCTGATCCACACAATGGCGCGAACGCCCCGGCAGCCTGATGACAGACGACGCCTGATGACCGGCGCACTGCTGGTGGCGGTGGCAGCCACTGCGCTGCTGCTTACGCTGCGCGGTCAGCCGGTCGCCGCACCGGCATCGGTGGTGGCGGCAGCGCCGGTCACGACAGGGGATGCAGCCGCCTTGATGACGCCGCCGCCTTCATCCGGCAGCGACAGCTCGCCTGATGGCGATGCCATCGCTGCGGCCGCGCCCGAGGTGTCGCCATCGGCCGCCGTACCGGAGGCGCCACCGCCGGCCAGCGAATCGGCCGATAGCGAAATGATCGAAGTGGAGGACGATCCGTACGCCTATAACGAAGCCATCGCGGCGCCGGCCGAACCGACCGGTGTGGAGTGGACGCAGGAAGCGCCGCCGACCGCTGCCGATGAATTATCGGATGAGCGCGATGACGATTCGGCGAACGAACCGGCGGCAGGGCCGGTGATCGTCACCTCCGGGCCGCCCTTGCAGCAGCCCGCGGCGGCGCCGCTGAATCCGCGCAAGCCGGTTGCCGTCAGCGCCTATCAAGGCCCCTGCACCGCTGCCAGCACGCCGGAGGCGCCCGCGCAGTGGCGCGACCTGTCGGCCGACGAACGCGGCCGCTTTCCGCTGCCGCGTGCGGTCGCCAGCGTCTATGCGGCGGAGCCGCTGCGGCGCTTCATCGTCATCGACGATGCCGTGTTCCGCGAAGGCAGCCGCCTGCCCGATGGCAGCACCCTGCTGCGCATCGACCGCGCCAGCCTGGTGCTGGCCGCCGCCGGCTGCGCAGTGGAAGTGCCGCTACGGCTGCTGCAGCGCTGAAGTCGGCCTGCGGCAGCCGCAACAGCTGCCGACTCCAGCAGCCGTTAGTGGAGTGCATGCCAGTGGACTGGCATCGCTGCCGATGCGGTTTCACGAAATTGACATTGCCTTGACACGTTGAACCCCTACGGTGCCGCCGCTCGTTCGAGCACGGTGTGGTGCCGTCGCGTTGTCCAGGTTTCGCGTTGCATTCCAGAAGTATCCACTTTGTCTTTTGCTTTCAGGGGGCCTCATGTCTCATTCATCGAAGTCGATCGTCGCGGCGGCCGCGTTGGCGCTTGCCAACGCCGCTGGCGCAGCGACCATCGAACAGCCGTCGGTCGTGCTGTACGGCGGCGGCGCTACTTTCCCGATCAACGCTTACGTCGGTGATTCCTGGCTCGACGCCGTGCCGAATCGCCGTCTGTCGAACACCTTGCCGCCGGCTGCCGGCGCCAAGGAAAACGCCAACGCCGCCAGCAAGGCCTCGCTGTTCGTCGAGTTCGCCAAGAGCACGGCCGCTTCGGGCACGCCGGACCAGAAGTCCGGTCGCGTCGGCGTGTCGTACTGCCAGGGTGGCTCGGGCGTCGGCCGCGGCATCATCCAGAACACGCTGGTGGCCACCGCGCCGTGCGGCGACTACGGCACCGGCACGCCGGCTGGCGTCTCGGCCCCGACCCGCAAGGCCGACTTCGGTGGCTCGGACGCGCCGCTGTCGCAGGCTGACGTCAACACCTTCAACACCTCGGCCGGCACACCCGCGCAGAACTACGGCGATCTCTACAGCCAGCAGGTGCAGATTCCGGCCGTCGCCGGCAGCGTCGCCGTGGTCTACAACAATCCCGATCTCGGCAAGAAGCAGCTGAACCTGACCCGTTCGGACATCTGCGGCATCTTCTCCGGCTCGATCACCGACTGGTCGCAGCTGACCAGCACGCCGAAGGTCACCACGCTGACGCGGCCGATCAAGGTCATCACCCGGTCGGACAGCTCGGGCACCACCTTCAGCTTCACGAACTTCCTGTCGGCCGCCTGCCCGACCCTGAACGCCACCGGCGACACCGCCGTCACCGGCTTCAAGACGGTCAACGTGTTCTCGACCGGCCTGCCGACCGGCGCCACCCTGCCGGCCGGTTCGCTGGCGGTGTCGGGCAACGGCAGCATCGTCACCACGGTGGCAGCGACCGAAGGCGCGATCGGCTACGCCGACGTGGCCGATACCGTCAGCCGCACCAAGCGTGAAGGCGGCGCCAGCCTCAAGTTCGCAACCGTGTCGCGCTCCAAGGATCTGCCGAAGGGCACGCCGGGCGTGATTCCGCCGGGCGGCGACGCCGTGACCTGCGCCGGCAGCGGCAAGGTGTTCCAGCCGTCGCCGACCAAGGCGGTGAAGTACACCTGCCCGGCCGTGGTCTACAACAAGCTGAGCCCGTCGAAGAACCTGCTGGCCAAGGGCTCCACCGGCCTGTCGCTGAACGTGTCGCTCGACAAGGTGCTGGGCGCCAACGATGCCAACGGCCGTCCGACCGTGCTCGACGTCACCGGCCAGAACGCCTCGGCGATCCCGGGCTGCCTGCTGACCGTGCTGCCGAACGACTACGCCCAGCCGCCGGTCATCGCGACCAAGAAGGCCGCGCAGGATTTCGCGACCTACCCGGTCATCGCCGTCTCGTACCTGATCGCCACCGCCGCCGGCAACGGCAGCAAGCTGGCCGACCTGCAGGCGCTGCTCGGCGCCTCGTACAACGCGACGGTGCTGTCGACCACCAAGACGATCGGCAAGACCACCGGCTTCGCGCCGCTGACCTTGAAGCTGAACGGCGCGACGATCGACGTTCCGGCGAAGATTGCCGCCTGCGTCCGCAGCTGATCGGTTGAAGTCTGCATCGGGGCCGGGTCGATACGACCGGCCTTCGACGACACCCGCTACGCTTCCGGCGCAGCGGGTGTCGCCGTTTTTCCGCCTCCGTCATGCCGGTGGCCGCAGCCGGCGGCGCACCGGCCACGATCGGCACCTCGGTGGTCAGGCCGCGCGCCACCCGATCGGGCAGGTTTTCGGCATGGGCCGCCCCCGCTTTTGCAGTGGCGGCACTTCTGGTTTCATGTCAATCAGGCCTTGACCGTTCCCGGTTCGAACATAGGCCCCCAGACACCAACCGGAGGAGATCCCATGTCCGCAGTCGCCAAGACCCCTGCCACCTCAACGGCACAATACGACGCAGTCGTCATCGGTGCCGGCGTCGCCGGCCTGTACCAGGTGTATCGGCTTCGCGAAGCCGGGTTCAACGTCAAGGCCTTCGAGGCCGGTTCGAACGTCGGCGGGACCTGGTACTGGAACCGCTACCCCGGTGCCCGCTTCGATTCCGAGGCCGAGATCTACCAGTACTGGTTCTCCAAGGACATGTACGCGCAGTGGAAGCCGACCGAGCGCTTCCCGGCCCAGCCGGAAACAGAAAAGTGGCTGAACCACGTCGCCGATCTGAACGACCTGCGCAAGCACTACAGCTTCTCGACGCGGGTCACCGCCGCCCATTACGACGAAGCCCAGAAGCTCTGGAAGATTTCGACCGACAAGGGTGACACCGTCACCGCGCGCTTCTTCATCAGCTGCGCCGGCATGCTGTCGGCGCCGCTGGAAAACCGCTTCCCGGGCCAGGACACCTTCAAGGGCCGCATCTTCCACACCGCGCGCTGGCCGAAGGACGAGATCGACTGGACCGGCAAGACCGTCGGCGTGGTCGGCACCGGCGCCACCGGCATCCAGGTGATCCAGACCATCGCCCCGAAGGTCGGCAAGCTGAAGGCCTTCGTGCGGACGCCGCAGTACATCATTCCGATGAACAACCCGAAGTACTCGGAAGCCGACTGGGCCAAGAAGGTCGACGGTTTCGAGTCGCTGAAGTCACGGGTGCAGTCGACGTTCTCGGGCTTCGAGTACGACTTCGCCAACGGCTCCTGGTACGACAAGACGCCGGAACAGCGGCGGGCGATCTACGAGCACTACTGGAAGGACGGCTCGCTGGCGCTCTGGCTGTCGGCGTTCCCGGAAGTGTTCTCCGACGAGGCGGCCAGCGCCGACATCTCCGAGTTCGTCCGCGAAAAGATGCGCGAACGCCTGAACAACGATCCCTTCCTCTGCGACAAGCTGATCCCGAAGCCGTCGGACTATGGCTTCGGCACCCATCGCGTGCCGCTGGAATCGAACTATCTGGAAGCCTACCTGCGGCCGAACGTGCAGCTGATCGACTGCCGCGAATCGGCGATCGAGCGGATCGTGCCGAACGGCGTGCAGATGAAGAACGGCACCGTGCATGAAGTCGACATCCTGGTGCTGGCTACCGGCTTCGACGCCGGCTCGGGAGCCTTGAGCCGTATCGACGTGCGCGGCCGCGGCGGTCGTTCGCTGAAGGAAGACTGGGGCAAGGACATCCGCACCGCGATGGGCCTCGGCAAGCACGGCTACCCGAACCTGTTCACCACGGCGGCTCCGCTGGCACCGTCGGCGGCGCTGTGCAACATGACCACCTGCCTGCAGCAGCAGGTCGACTGGATCAGCGACTGCCTGATCCGCCTGCGCGACAAGGGCGTCACCGAGATCGAGCCGACCAAGGCCTTCGAGGACGCCTGGGTGGAACACCACGACTCGATCGCCAACGCCACGCTGATCGTCAAGACCGACAGCTGGTACATGGGCTCGAACGTCGAAGGCAAGCCGCGGCGCCTGCTGTCGTACTGCGGCGGCGTCGGCACCTATCGCGGCAAGTGCGACGAGGTGGCCGCCAACGACTACCAGGGCTTCGCGATGAGCTGATCCGGCTGCCTTCGGGCCTTGCCGGCAAGCCCCGTCGATCTCCGATCGGCGGGGCTTTTTCGTGGCCCAGACGAAAGACGGGCAGCGCCCGCTGGCCCGGCCCGCATGCTCGCCGTCACCCGTTTCCAGCCCCTGCCGCCGGCTGGCCCACCTTCCCTTCACCCACCGAAGACACCGCCCCGATGAAGACCCGAGTCACCGAAATGCTGGGCATCCAGTACCCGATCATCCAGGGCGGCATGATGTGGGTCGGCCGTGCCGAACTCGCCGCTGCGGTTTCCAATGCCGGCGGCCTGGGCATCATCACGGCGCTGACCCAGCCGAGCCCGGACGATCTGGCCAAGGAAATCCTTCGCTGCCGCGAGATGACCGACAAGCCGTTCGGCGTCAACCTGACCATCCTGCCGAGCGCCAAGCCACCACCGTACGAGGCCTATCTCGACGCCGCGCTGGACAACGGTGTGAAGGTGCTGGAAACCGCCGGCAACAACCCGAAGGAATTCATCCTCAAGGCCAAGGCGCGCGGCGTGAAGATCATCCACAAGTGCACCGCCGTGCGGCATGCGCTGTCGGCCGAACGCAATGGCGTCGATGCCGTGTCGATCGATGGCTACGAATGCGCCGGCCATCCGGGCGAGGACGGCATCGGCTGCCTGATCCTGTTCGCGCTGGCCGCCCGCAAGGTCAAGATTCCGCTGATCGCCTCCGGCGGCATCGCCGACGGCCGGACCATGGCCGCCGCGTTCGCGCTCGGCATCGAAGGCGTCAACATGGGCACCCGCTTCTGCGTCACCCAGGAAGCGCCGATCCACGACAACATCAAGCAGCTGCTGGTCAAGGCGACCGAGCGCGACACCAACCTGATTTTCCGCACGCTGCACAACACCGGCCGGGTGCTGAAGACGCCGGTATCGGATGAGGTGGTGGCGATCGAGAACCGCCCGGGCGGCTGCACGTTTGCCGACATCCAGCACCTGGTGTCCGGCGCCAAGGGCCGCGTGGCGCTGGAAACCGGCGACGTCAATGCCGGCCTGATCTGGGCCGGCCAGTCGGTCGGCCTGATCGACGACATTCCGACCTGCGCCGAGCTGATCGAGCGCATGGTCGGCGAATGCCGCAGCCTGCTGGCGACCGCCAACCAGCGGGTGAATTAAAGTCGCAGTCGCGATCCGGCCCGGAAGCGGCACGAGGGGCCGGACGCATCCCGCAACCGGAGGAGAACCCGCGTGCTGAAGATCCACCATCTGGTGCTGTCCCGTTCCGAGCGCATCGTCTGGCTGGCCGAGGAAATGGGCCTGCGCTACGAGCTGGTCCGCCACCTGCGCGACCCGCAGACTTTCCGCGCGCCGCCGTCGCTGCGGGCGGTGACGCCGCTGGCCAAGGCGCCGGTGATCGAGGACGACGGTATCGTCGTCGAGGAATCCTCGGTGATCTGCGACTACCTGCTCGATCGCCATGGCGACCACGGGCTGCGTCCGGCGCCCGGCACCGCCGCGCGACGGCAGTACGACTACTGGATGGCCAGCGCTGAATCGACTCTGATGTATCCGGTGCTGATCGACCTGCTGTCGGTGCTGACCCAGTCCGATGCGCCGGGTCTGCAGGCCTTCGCGATGGGCGAGTACGACACCATGCTGGCGCATGTCGAGCGGACGCTGGCCGGCGGCGACTACCTGGTCGACAACCGCTTCAGCGCCGCCGACGTGATGGTCTACTACACGCTGGCGATGGCGGCCGGCACGGCGATTCCGTTCCCCACTCACGCGCCGCTGGACCGCTACCCGCAGGTGCGCGCCTATCTGGCCCGATTGGAGCAACGCCCGGCCTGGCAGCGCACCGCCAAGGCCTGCGCGGCCTGAAGGCTGGCGCTTGATCGTCTGCCGGACCTCCGGGGACGGGGACCGGCCGGCGCGGCTTCGACATCTCGTCGGGTGGAAGCGGTGAGGTCGCGCGCCTGCGGTCGGCCGGCCCGGCGGTTTTCTGGCAGCGCTGATCGGGCAGCGGGCACGGCGGACGCCGGCAGCCTAAGATGCGCGCCCACCGACCCGCTCCGCCGATGACGACGCCGCCGCCCGCCGATTCCGTTGCTGCAACCGCCGCGCCGGCTCCCGTCATCGCCAGCGCTGCTGTCGGCAGCCACCCGCTGCGCGCTGCGCTGCTGGTGATGGCGGCGGTGCTGCTGTTCGCCTGCATGGACACCACCACCAAGGTGCTGACCGAGCACTACGCGCCACCAGTGGTGATCGCCATCCGCTACGCCGTGCAAGGCCTGCTGATGCTGGCGATCCTCGCGCCCGGTCATGGCCGCCGGCTGGTACAGACCCAGCGCACCGGTCTGGTGCTGCTGCGTTCGGCCTGCCTGGCGCTGGCGTCGGTGATCATGGCGATCGCCTTCCACCGGCTGCCGGTCGCCGAAGCGACGGCGATCGTCTTCCTGTCGCCGCTACTGGTGGTGCTGATCAGCGGCACGGTGCTGGGCGAACGGGTGGGCGGCTACGGCATCGTGGCGGCCGTGGCCGGCTTTTCCGGCGTGCTGCTGATCGCCCGGCCGGGCGCGGGGCTTGATCCGCTTGGTGTCGTCTGCGCGCTGATCGGCGCCGTGCTGATCGCCAGCTACCAGCTGATGTCGCGGTTGCTGGCGCGCACCGAAGGCACCGTGCCGATGCTGTTCTACACGGCCATCGTCGGCTCGCTGGTCTACGGGCTGATGCTGCCGTGGTTCTGGGAAGGCCGCTGGCCGGACACGTCCCAGATGCTGCTGTTCTTCTGCACCGGCGCAGCCGGCGGGCTCGGGCATTTCCTGTTCACTGCGGCCCACCGTCACGCGCCGGCATCGGTGCTGGCGCCGGTGATGTACCTGCAACTGGTCTGGGCTGGCCTGCTCGGCTGGCTGGTGTTCGGCCATGTCGCCGACCTGCTGAGCATCATCGGCATGGTCATCGTGGCGCTGGCCGGTGCAGCCGTTGCATTGCGCGCGCAGCTGACGCGCCTGCTCGGGCGCATGCCCGGCTGACGATCGCGAGGAAACTGGGAGTCAGGTCTGCGGCGGCAGCCGCGAAGGGCGTCCGGCCGAGGCCGGCAATGGAGCGGGAAACGAGATTCGAACTCGCGACCTCAACCTTGGCAAGGTTGCGCTCTACCAGCTGAGCTATTCCCGCAGCGTGCAACGCCACCCTCGAACGAGGGTCTGAAAGTGGAGGCTACAGCCGGAGTCGAACCGACCTACGAGGATTTGCAGTCCTCTGCATAACCGATCTGCCATGTAGCCCACGTACCGCTTGCTGCCAGGCCAGCACCTCAGGTGCCCGACCCGCTTGCTTTCGGAGCCAGACTCCTGAAGCGAAAAAACCTCGTTGCTCACGAGGTTTCTGACTGACTTCACGTTGGAGCGGGAAACGAGATTCGAACTCGCGACCTCAACCTTGGCAAGGTTGCGCTCTACCAGCTGAGCTATTCCCGCAGCGTGTTGCCGAGGCGCGTATTCTAGTGGCTGAAGGCAGGGTGTCAAGCCATTCCTGCGAAAAACCTGCACCGCCGTCCGCCCTTCATCACCGGTCTCCGAAGCAGCGCGAGACGCGCTTGAACGGCCGCTCAGAATTCGTCGCGCATCACCGGCCAGGCCGCCCGCAGGTAGACCACCATCGACCACAAGGTCAGCGCCGCCGCCGCGAACAGCAAGCCATAGCCGATGCGATAGACGTCGACGTCGGCAACCGGCAGCTTCCACAGCATCAGGCTGATCGCGGTCATCTGGAACGCGGTCTTGATCTTGCCGACCATGCCGACGGCGACCCGCTTGCGCTGGCCCAGTTCGGCCAGCCATTCCCGCAGCGCGGAGATGGTGATCTCGCGGCCGATGATGATCGCCACCAGCACGCTCATGACGCTGCGCGGGTCGTCGCGCAGCAGCATCACCAGCGCCACGGCCACCAGCAGCTTGTCGGCCACCGGATCGAGAAACGCGCCGAAGTTGGAAGTCTGGTTCCAGCGTCGCGCCAGCCAGCCATCGAACCAGTCGGTGACCGCTGCCGCCACGAACAGCATCGCCGTGGCCTGCCGCGCATGCTGCCAGTCGATGTAGAAAAGTCCGACGACGATCGGTATGACCACGACCCGGCCGAGCGTCAGTGCTGTGGGGAGATTGATCCGCATGTCCTGGAGGCGATGCCGTTCGTGGCCGGTGGTCAGAGGCTAGTGTCCAGCAAAAGCGGGGCCTTGTGGTCGCATGGCACTGCAATCGAGCCGAATGCCGCCGGCACGTGGCGCGCAGTGGGTCATCAGGCAACGAACGGGCGAGGAATCCACTGCCGGTTCGTCAACACCGCGTCAATGGAAATGCGCGTAGATCCGCTCCGCCAGCCGCCGGTTGATGCCGTCGACGCGCGCCAGCTCGTCGATGCCGGCACGCTTGATCTGGCCGAGCCCGCCCAGGGCATTGAGCAGCGCCCGCCGCCGGGTCGGCCCCAGGCCCTCGATCGCCTCCAGCCCGGAGGTGACGCGCGCCTTGTCGCGCCGCGCCCGGTGGCCAGTGATCGCGAATCGGTGGGCCTCGTCGCGAATCCGCTGGATCAGGTGCAGCGCCGGTGAATCCGGCGGCAGCATGATCGGCTGATCGCGCTCCGGCAGGATCAGCTGTTCGAGCCCCGGCTTGCGCGTCGGCCCCTTGGCGATCGCGACGATCCGCACGCCCTCGTACTCCAGTTCCTCCAGCGCCTCGCAGGCCGACGCGAGCTGGCCGGCGCCGCCGTCGATGAACAGCACGTCCGGCACCTGGACCTCGCCGGATTTCACGCGCGCGAAGCGCCGCGACACCGCCTGCTTGATCGCCGCGTAGTCGTCACCCGGCGTGATGCCTTCGATGTTGAACTTGCGGTAGGCGATCTTCAGCGGCCCTTCCTCGTTGAACACCACGCAGGACGCCACCGGCCGTTCGCCCATCGAATGGCTGATGTCGAAACACTCCAGCCGGCGCGGCGGTGCGTCCAGATCCAGCGCCTGCTGCAGTTCCAGCAGGCGCTTGTCCATGCTGGCCGCCTCGACCAGCCGCGTCGACAGCGCCTGCTGCGCGGTGTTGATCGCCATCTCCATCAGCCGCTGCTTGGGGCCGCGTTGCGGCGCGTTGATCTTCACCTTGCGGCCGGCGGCGTGCGCCAGGGTCGCCTCGATCCATTCGAGATCGTCCGGCTGATGGCTGATCAGCACCTCCGGCGGCACCGGCCGGCTCAGGTAGTACTGGCCGAGGAAGCTGCCCAGCAGTTCCGGCACTTCCATGCCGTGCGGATGCTTCGGGAAAAAGCTGCCGTGACCGAGGTTCAGGCCGTCACGCACCGAGGTGACGACGATGCAGCTCGACGACGGATGCGGCGCGACCGCGATCACGTCGATCTCGTCGGCGCCGCCGGTGATCGCACGGTTCTCGCGCACCCGCGCGAGTGCCGCGATCTGGTCGCGCAGCTTGGCGGCGCGCTCGAACTCCAGCGCTTCGGAGGCTGCTTCCATCTCGGTGCCGATCTCGCGGGCCAGCTCGTCGCCACGGCCTTCGAGCAGCCGCACCGCGCGGCCGATGTCGACCGCGTAGTCCTCCGGTGAGATCAGCTTCACGCAGGGTGCCGAGCAGCGCCGGATCTGGTACTGCAGGCAGGGCCGGCGGCGGTTGCTGAAGAAGGTGTCATTGCAGGGCCGCAGGCGGAACAGCTTCTGCAGGGTGTAGAGCGTCTCGCGCACGGCGGTAGCGCTCGGGAACGGCCCGAAGTAGCGCGCTTCGCTGTCTTTGCTGCCGCGATGGAAGCCGATCCGCGGGTAGTCGTGGCCGTTGCTGATCTTGACGAACGGGTAGCTCTTGTCATCCCGCAGCGACACGTTGTAGCGCGGGTTCTGCTCCTTGATGAGTGTGGCTTCCAGCAGCAGCGCCTCATCTTCGGTGTGAGTCAGCGACACCTCGATGCGGGCGATCTGGTCGACCATCGACTCGATGCGCGGATTGCCGCTGGCACGCAGGAAATAGCTGCCGACGCGCTTCTTCAGATTGCGCGCCTTGCCGACGTACAGAAGATCGTCGCCGGCGTCGTACATGCGGTAGACGCCGGGCGAACTGGTCAGCTGCGACAGGAATGCCTTGGAATCGAAAACGGGTGCCGGATCGCTCATCGCGCGAAGGATACCGGCGCATTGACCATCTGCGGAGACCCGCTGCGGCAGCAGCGGCAGCCGGCGGGAAGCACCCCGCGCAGCGCTGCCGCGCCGACCCTCCGGCTCAGTAGCCGGCGCCCTCCGGGCTCGGTGCGGCGGTCGGCTCGGCGGCCGGTGCGGCGGCATCGCCGGACGGCGCCGGCAGGGCCTCGGCCAATGTCTTCAGGCGCGCCAGACCCTTGTCGTAGTCGACCTCGATCTCCTTCTTCATTACCAGGCCGACATAGCGCATCACCGGGTCATGACCGAGATCGGCGTCCATCGACCAGCTGACCACGCTGCCCTCGCCTTTCGGTTCGATGCTGTAGACCGTGGTCGACGGATGCTCGAAGCCATCGAACACCAGCTTCAGTGTCACCGAGCGGTCCGGCGTGGTGGCGATGATCTCCTGGCTGCCGGAGCCGACCTCGGCATTGCCATGCCAGGCATAGCGCGCGCCGACACCCGCCGGCGGGCCGCTGATCTCGACCTTCATCGCCGGGTCCAGGCCGGCCCACGGCGACCACTGCTCGAACTTGTCGAAACTGTTCAGCACCGCGTACAGCGCCGCCGGCGGCGCAGCGATCTCGACACGCCGTTCGACATGCACCTGGTCCGACAGCAGGAACCCGATCCCGACCAGCCCCACCAGCAGCACGGCGACAAACACGACCACACGGATCAGCAGACGCATTGCGGTTCACTCCTCGATATTGGCGGCGGGGCTCTGTCGGCCCGGTCGGGCGCTGCGGGCGCCTGCGCCGACTATACGGCCCGCTCCGGCCGCGCCGTTAGCGGCTTGGCGAGCGGGCCGGCGCTCACTTGCCTTTCCAGACCGGCGCGCGCTTTTCCATGAACGCCTGGCCGCCTTCGCGGGCATCGGCGGTGCCCATCAGCCGGGCGCCGGCTTCCATGCTGAGCCGCGACAGTTCGGCATCGCTCACGTCGACGCCGAGCTTCAGCAGCTTCAGGCTTTCGGCGATCGCCAGCGGCGCATTGGCGGCGATGCGGCGACCGAGTTCGACGGCCTTGTCGATCACCTGATCGGCCGGCGCCAGCGCGTTGATGACGCCATGCCGGTGCAGCAGCTCCGCCGACATCGGCTCGCCGGTCAGCACCGCCTGCGCGGCCAGATTGCGCGGCAGCGCGCGCGGCAGGCGGGCGACACCGCCAGCGGCGGCGATGATGCCGCGCTTCACTTCCGGCAGGCCGAACTGGCTGTCGTCGGCGGCCACGATCAGCTCGCTGGCCAGCGCCAGTTCGAAACCGCCGCCCAGCGCCTGGCCGCGCACCGCCGCGATCCACGGCTTGCTGCGCACGGCGTTGACATAGCCGGCGAAGCCGCCCTCGATGCGCATCAGTTCCTGCAGCGCGCGCGGGTTCGACAGCGCCGACAGATCCAGCCCGGCGCAGAACACCTCCGGCCGCGACGATGCGAACACCACGACGCGGATCGCCGGGTCGGCCTCGGTCACCTGGATGATCTCGGCGATCGCCCGCGCCAGCCGCGCATTGACCGAGTTCATCCGCAGCGGCCGGTTCAAGGTCACCACGGCGACATGGCCGTCGCGGCGTTCCAGCAGCACCGGGCTGCCCGGCGCGCCGACCGGCGGCAGCACGGCCTCGTCGAAGGTCCACTGCATCTGGCCGTCGACCTTGGCGATCTGCCCCGGCAGGCCGATCGGCTCGCGAGCGCCATTGATCAGCAGCGCCTGGCCGCGATAGTCGTGCGGATGCAGCAGCGCCACGGTGCGGGCGCCGTCCGGCGTGCGGGCGACGATCGACGCCAGCTGCGGGTCGCCGCTGGAATCGAACTTGACCAGATAGGTTTCGACCGTGGCCGAGCCTTCGTAGTCGTCGAGCAGCCGCAGCGCCGGCAGGCTGGCGCGGCGGGCGGCGACCGTGTCGTTCAGATCGAGGCTGACCGGCAGCGACGCCGGCGGATCGCGTAGCAGCACGGCCGCGAAATGCTTGGTCACATAGCCGCCGTTGCCGTACAGCAGGCCGCTGTTGGCGCTGCCGGCGCGCAGCACGCGGGTCATCGCGGTGATCGCATGGCTCATGAAATCGCCAAGCGGGCCGCCGAAGAAGCTCAAGCCCCCGGTGACGCTCGGCGCCACGCCGTCGCGCAGGCCGCCGATCGCCTTCAGCGCCAGCTTCGGGATGCACGGGAAGCAGGAATAGATCTCGGCGGCATCGACATCGCGACCGCTCAGGCCGTTGGCCTTCAGCGCCTCGGTCAGCGCCAGCTCCATCGGCAGGCATTCGGCATAACCGGGCCGCGAGAGGAAGTCGTCGATGTCCGAAGCCCCGGCACCGGAGCCGACATAGACCAGCTTTGAGGCCGGCACGCCAGCCGCCAGCGCCGCCGCACGCGAGGTCACGATCACCGCCGCGCCCTGGTTCACGTACAGCTGCGCGACCATCCGCTTCAGGTACGGATAGCTGATCGGCCGATTCTTCGACGAGGCCGTGGCAATCGCGGCCGGATCATGGCCGGCGCGGTCCCAGGCATAGGCGTTGGTCGCCGCCACCGCCGCGTACTGCGCCCACAGCGCGGCCGATTCGGCGGTCGATGCCTCGGCAGTCAGGCCGTTGGCGGCGCGCAGCGCGTTCTCGTAAAGGGTATAGACCTCGGTCGGGTCCTTGAGTCCGTACTTCGCAGCCAGCTTGGTGACGTACGCGGAGCCATCGATCAACGGCGCCGCCTTGCCGCCCGGCGTCCAGCCATCCGGCGCCTTGCGCTGGGCGGCAGCGGCACGCAGCGAACCGAAGGCTTCGGCGCCGCAGATCAGCGCCGCCACCGAGCGGCCGCTGGCGATCTCCACCGCCGCCTGGCTCAGGTAGCGCACCGGCGAATCGCCGCTGATGCCTTCGGTCGGCACCACGGTCGGCGCGATGCCGAGCGTCGACGACACCAGGCCGGGCAGATCGGCGTACGGCCAGGTCAGCTGCGGCACCACGTACAGGCGGTCGAGCTTCGCCAGCCAGCCGCCGCCGGCGTCGGCATCGGCGGCCCGCGCGGCCGCTTCGATCAGCCGCAGCGGCTCCAGGCCGGACTGGCCCTTGTCCGGGCGATCGGTAATGTCGCCGACACCGATGATGACAGGCAGCAGGTCAAGGTTTTCCATGGATGCGGGCAGTTTCGGCCGAAAGAGGAACGTGGCCGCGATGATGCCGAAGCCGGCCACGGTAAGTCTGCTAACCCGAAGCGGCCCATCCCCAAAGGTCGAGAACCTCCGTCATCCGTAATGGAGGTCCGAAGCCTTGCCGCGAAACACCCGGTAGGCGAACGCGGTGTAGCCGAGGATCGCCGGCAGCACCAGAAGCGCGCCGACCAGCATCACCATCAGCGACTCCGGTGCAGCGGCCGCGTTCCAGATGGTGATCCGGTCCGGCACCAGATACGGGAACAGGCTGTAGGCAAGCCCGAAGAAGGCCAGCACGAACAGCGACACGCTGCAGGCGAACGGGCCCCACGACCAGCGGCGCAGACCATTGGCATTGCCGCTGCCGGCATCGACCTTGAGCCGCGACAGGAACACCTGCAGCAGCACGAACATCGCCAGCGAGGCCAGCGGGATCGGCAGCAGCGCGAAGAACTGCGGCAGCGAGAACCACTTGGCGAAGATCGACGGGCTGACCAGCGGTGTCGCGATCGATACCGCCGCGATGCCGGCACCCGTGCCCCAGGCCGACAGCCGCGCCCAGCGCAGCGCCCGCAGTTGCAGCGCGCCTTCGGTCTTCAGGATCAGCCAGCTGGCGCCCAGCAGCGCGTAGCCGGCCGCCAGGCCCAGGCCGATGAAAATCGAGAACAGCAGCCCGGCCGGCGACGCGTCAAAACCGGTGATCAGCTGGCCGAGCATCGTGCCCTGCGCCAGCGAGGCGAGCAGCGAGCCGGCATGGAACGCCAGATCCCAGCGCGCCTTTTTCTCCGACTTCACCTTGGCGCGGAAGTCGAACGCCACGCCGCGCAGGATCAGGCCGACCAGCATCAGCGCCACCGGCAGGTACAGCGCGCCGAGGATGACGCCATGAGCCAGCGGGAACGCCACCAGCAGCAGGCCGACGCCGAGCACCAGCCAGGTTTCGTTGGCATCCCAGAACGGACCGATCGCTGCGATCATCCGGTCCCGCTGCGCGGGTTCGGCGCGCTGCAGCCAGATGCCGACGCCAAGGTCGTAGCCGTCGAGAATCACGTACAGCAGCATCGCCAGCCCCATCAGGCAGACGAAGATCAGCGGCAGCCAGAACGCGGCGCCAGTCAGGCCGGCGGGTACGAGGTCGACCGGATTCATGACACCGCTCCAGCCAGCGGCAGCGCAGCCCCGCCGTGCGCCGGCGGTGTGCCCTTGCGCGCCAGATGGAACACCGCCGAGATGAACGCCACGATCAGCACGGCGTACAGCGCCAGGTACATCACCAGCGAGGTCGCGATCAGCGGTGCCGGCACGCTGGAGGCGGCATCGGCGGCGGTCAGCACGCCGGTGACCAGCCAGGGCTGGCGGCCGATCTCGGTGACCCACCAGCCGGCCACGACGGCGAACCAGCCGGAGAAACTCATCGCCGTCAGCACCTTCAACAACCAGGTCGGCAACGGGCCACGTCGCAGCGCGGCAGCCGACAGCCACGACACCGCCAGCATCAGCAGGCCGACACCGACCATCACCCGGAACGACCAGAACACCGGCGTCATCCGGGGATGGCGCTCGAAGTCCTTGAGGCCCTTCACGACGCCGTTGGCGTCATGGACGAGGTACAGCGAAGCCAGCTTCGGAATCGCGATCTCGTAGCGGTTGCGCTGGCCGGCCTCGTCGGGAATCGCGAACAGCACGGCCGGCGCACCGGCGGTGGTGTCCCACAGCCCTTCCATCGCCGCCACCTTGGCCGGCTGGTGATGCAGGGTGTTGAGGCCGTGCAGGTCCCCCACCACGATCTGCAGCGGAATCAGCGCCGCCGCCGCATAGACGCCGACCTTCAGGCCCAGCGCCACTTCCGGGCCACGGTCGCGACGCAGCAGCCGGTAGGCCGATAGGCCGGCGATCAGGAAGGCCACGGTCAGCGCGCTGGCAATCAGCATGTGCACGAACCGGTACGGCAGCGACGGGTTCGACAGGATCGCCAGCCAGTCGGTGGCATGGGCCACGCCGTCGCGCATCTCGAAGCCGACCGGCGTCTGCATCCAGCTGTTCAGCACCAGGATCCAGAACGCAGACAGCGTGGTGCCGAAGCAGACCAGCGCGGTTGCCAGCGTGTGCACCCGCTCGCTGACCCGGTTCATGCCGAACAGCATGATCGACAGGAAGGTCGCTTCGAGGAAGAACGCGGTCAGCACCTCGTAGGCCAGCAGCGGGCCGGCGATGTTGCCGACCGTGGTCATGAAGCCCGGCCAGTTGGTACCGAACTGGAAACTCATGGTGATGCCGCTGACCACGCCGAGCGCGAAACACAGCGCGAAGATCTTGACCCAGAAGCGGTACAGCGACATCCAGCGCTCGTCGCGGGTCCGGGTATAGCGCACCCGGAAGAACAGCAGCGCCCAGCCGAGGGCGATCGACAAGGTCGGGAACAGGATGTGGAAGGTGATATTGGCCGCGAACTGGATACGGGCCAGCAGCAGGGGGTCGTCCACGTCAGTCGCTCCTCTGGGTATCGGCAATCGGGGTTTGCATCAGGCGGGAAGCGCCCGCAGCCTTCGCCGGTCCTGGAAACAGCGGCATGCGCGCGAGGACTTCAGCGGCAGTATCGGCAAGCGGTGGCGGGCGGGACATGATCGGCAGGTGGTTGGCAGGGCTACCCCGTCTATCAAACGCCATGCCATCCGCGACATACGAAAAACCTGTTTATTTTCATTCGCTTGAATTCCTTCGGCGAGCCGCTCTGCCAGCGCTGACTGCCATCAGGACTGCCGCCGCCGCCCCTTGGCAGTGTTCTGGCAGTCCGCAGCCGCTGCGGCCAAACCGACTCAGGCCAGCCCGTAATCCTTGAGACGCCGATACAGGGTCCGTTCGCTGAGCCCGAGATGCGCCGCCAGCTCGGCACGGCTGCCGTCGAAGGTGGCCAGCGCATGTGACAGCCGGGCCTTCTCGTCGTCCGGGCGTCGGCGCAGCGGCGGCGCCGCGCTGCCGGCGCCATCGAGCAGTTCCGGCGGCAGGTCGCGCGGCCGGATCACGCCGTCGTCGGCAAACAGCCGCGCGCGCTCCAGCACGTTGCGCAACTCGCGGACATTGCCCGGCCAAGCGTGGCGGCGCAGGGTCGCCAGCGCCTCGTCGTCGATGCGCAGCGGCGTGCTGCCACCGATCCGCCGCAGCAGGCTCTGGACCAGCAGCGGCAGATCGTCGTCCCGCTCTCGCAGTGGCGGCAGCTGCACCGGAAAGGCGCTGATCCGGTAGTACAGGTCCTGCCGGAAGGTCCCGGCCTCGACCATCGCCTTCAGCGGCTTGTGGGTCGCCGATACCAGCCGGAAATCGGCGCGCAGGGTCTCGATGCCGCCGACACGTCGAAAGGTGCCGGACTCGATCAGCCGCAGCAGCTTGACCTGCATTGGCAGCGGCACGTCGCCGATCTCGTCGAGAAACAGCGTGCCGCCGTGCGCGGTTTCGGCCAGCCCGATCTTGCGCTGCATCGCGCCGGTGAACGCGCCGCGCTCGTGGCCGAACAGCTCGCTCTCGAACAGCGTTTCCGACAGCCCGGTGCAATCGACCACCACCAGCGAGCCGCGCGCCCGCGGACTGGCCTGATGCAGCGCCCGCGCGAACAGTTCCTTGCCGGTACCGGATTCGCCCTGCAGCAGCACCGGCACCTGGGAGGGCGCAGCACGCTGCAGCGCCGACAGCGCCGCATTGAAGGCATCGGAGCGGCCGACCAGACCGTCCTCGCGCGGCTGGGCCGAGGCGGCGGCGATGCTGTTCAGGCGTTCGACATAGGCGATCACCTCGCCCGCTTCATCGAGGATCGGCCGCAGTTCGACATCGACATGCTCCGGGCCGCGCGGCGTGTGGTGAACGTGCAGCACGCGATCCGGCGCGCGGCTGGCCAGCGCCTGCTTCATCGGACAGTGCTCGCCCGCCTGGTCGCAGGGCACGCTGTACTGGTGCGACACCCGGTAGCACTTCTGCCCGCGCACCTGCTGGCGCGGCGTGGCGAACTGGCGCTGGTAGGCCGTGTTGGCGGCGAGGATGTTGTAGTCGATGTCGAGCACGATCATCGGCGTCGCCTCGTGCTCCAGGTAGGAGATCAGCGCGTGCACCGAAGGGTCCGCGGTCGCCATCGTCAGGTCTGCCGGTTCTGGCGCCCGCTGCGCCCGCTGCGAGCCTAGCGCCAACGCGCGGGACTGCCAATCGACTGCCATCTTCTGCCGGAACTGCCAGCCCCAACGCTGCCAGCATCGGGCAGGGCCCCGTCACTTCCGAATAATCCTGATACCGATCAATGGCTTGATCGCATCGCCCGGCTGGCATGGCGCTTGGCTGCAGATCGGCTATCCGCCAGCACTGGCACCGACACAGGAGTCCGCACCATGAACACGACCCCAGGCCTTGTCGTCGAAGGTCACTTCGACCCGGCCACCTCGACCATCAGCTACCTCGTGCTCGATCGCAGCACCGGGCAGTGCGCGATCGTCGACAGCGTCCTCGACTACGACCCGAAATCCGGCCGGACCGCCACCACGTCGGCAGACGCGCTGATCCGTCGCGTCGAGGAACTCGGTGCCCGCGTGCAGTGGCATCTGGAAACCCACGTCCATGCCGACCACCTGTCGGGCGCTCACTACCTGCGCGAACGGCTCGGCGGGCAGATCGCCATCGGCGACCAGATCCGCACCGTGCAGACGGCGTTCGGTACCCTCTTCAACGCCGACGCGCGCTTCGCCCGGGACGGCAGCCAGTTCGATCGCCTGTTCCACGATGGCGACCGGTTCGCGATCGGCTCGCTCGAGGCGCGCGTGCTGCACACCCCCGGCCATACGCCGGCCTGCCTGACCTATGTGGTCAGCGACGGGGTCGACCACGCCGCCTTCGTCGGCGACACCCTGTTCATGCCGGACTACGGCACCGCCCGCTGCGATTTTCCCGGCGGCGACGCCCGCACCCTGTACCGCTCGATCAACAAGGTGCTGAGCCTGCCGGCGGCCACCACGCTGTACATGTGCCACGACTACCCGCCGAACGGCCGCGCGCCGCGCTGGACCAGCACGGTGGCCGAGGAGCGCGCCCATAACGTCCACGTCCGTGACGGCATCAGCGAGGACGCGTTCGTCGCCATGCGCACAGCCCGCGATGCAACGCTGGCGATGCCGGTGCTGATCCTGCCGTCGGTGCAGGTCAACATGCGCGCGGGCGAGCTTCCGGAACCGGAAGCCAACGGCATGCGCTACCTGAAGATTCCCCTCAACGCGCTCTGAGCGCGTTCCAGCCCCCCCTGCCCGTACCCGCTTCCGGAACCTCGATCATGACGCCTGCCCGCCTTACCGACCGCCTGACCGTTTCGCCGCAGATCACCGCCACCGACCTGCCGGCCCTGGCGGCGCAGGGCTGCACGACGGTGATCTGCAATCGCCCCGATGGCGAGGGCGCCGACCAGCCGACCCATCAGGAAATCGCGCAGGCCGCGGCCGCCCTCGGCATCACCCTGCACTACCTGCCGGTCGTGGCCGGCAAGGTCGATGACGCCACTGCCAGCACCTTCGGCGATCTGCTGGCAAGCGCCCCCGGCCCGGTGCTCGCCTACTGCCGCACCGGTACCCGTTCGACGACGCTGTGGGCGCTGTCCGCCGCCGCGCGCGGCGCGGCGGCGGCACCGCTGATCGAGGCCGCACGACAGGCCGGCTATGACCTCTCGGCACTGGCCGCCCGGCTGGAACGGCAGGCAGCCGAAGCACGGCCAGCGGCCGGCCCGCAGACCGATGTGACGCACACCGTGGTAATCGTCGGCGGCGGTGCGGCTGGCATCGCCACGGCCGCCAGCCTGCTGGCCCGCGATCCGAAGCTCGACATCGCGATCATCGATCCGGCCGAGCGGCACTACTACCAGCCCGGCTGGACGCTGGTCGGTGCCGGCGTGTTCAGGGCCGAGCAGACCGTGCGCCCGATGGCGTCGCTGATTCCGCGTGGCGTGCACTGGATCAAGGCCGCCGTGGCCGCGTTCGAGCCGGAGCAGAACGCAGTGCTGCTGGAAGACGGCCGGGCGATCCGCTATCGAACGCTGATCGTCTGCCCCGGCCTGAAGCTCGACTGGGAAGCGATTCCCGGCCTGTCGGAAACCCTCGGCAAGAACGGCGTCACCTCCAACTATCGCTATGACCTGGCGCCGTACACCTGGCAGCAGGTGCACGCGCTGCGCCGCGGCAAGGCCCTGTTCACGCAGCCGCCGATGCCGATCAAGTGCGCGGGCGCACCCCAGAAAGCGCTGTACCTGTCCGGCGATCACTGGCAACGCAATGGCCGGATCGGCGACGTGAAGATCGAGTTCCTCAACGCCGGCGCAGTGCTGTTCGGCGTCGCCGACTACGTGCCGGCGCTGATGGAATACGTGAAGCGCTACGAGGCCACGTTGAGCTTCGGCCACACGCTGACCGCCGTCGACGGCCCGCGCCGGCTCGCCACCTTCAGCCGGGTGCTTGCCGATGGCAGCCGCGAGACCGTGCAGCGATCCTTCGACCTGCTGCACGTGGTGCCGCCGCAGCGGGCACCGGATTTCATCAAGGCCAGCCCGCTGGCTGACGCCGCCGGCTGGGTCGATGTCGATGCCGGCACCTTGCAGCACCGGCGCCACGCCAATGTCTTCGGCCTCGGCGATGCCGGCAATACCGGCAATGCCAAGACGGCTGCCGCCGCGCGCAAGCAGGCGCCAGTGGTGGCGCACAACGTGATCGCCCAGCTGCGCGACCAGCCGCTCGACGCCCGTTACGACGGCTACGGCTCCTGCCCGCTGACGGTGGAGCGCGGCAAGATCGTGCTCGCCGAATTCGTCTACGGCGGCAAGCTGGCGCCAAGCTTTCCGGCCTGGCTGCTCGACGGCCGCAAGCCTTCGCGGCTGGCCTGGCTGCTGAAGGAACGCGTCCTGCCACCGCTGTACTGGCAGGGCATGCTCAAGGGCCGTGAATGGATGGCCCAGCCCGAACTTGTCGGCTGAGGCGCACATGGACTCACTTTCCCTGACCCATGTCCTGACCCTTGGCCTCGGCGCGCTGATCGGACTGGCGCTGGCGCTCACCGGCGCCGGCGGCGGCATCCTGGCGATGCCGCTGCTGATCCTCGTCCTGCATCTGACCGTGGTGCAGGCGGCCCCGATCGCGCTGCTCGCCGTTGGCCTGTCGGCGGCGCTCGGTGCGCTGCTGGCCTTTCGTCAGCGGCAGCTCCGCTATCGCGCCGCCGCGCTGATCGGCGGTGTCGGCGTGCTGGTGGCGCCGTCCGGCACCTGGCTGGCGCACCAGATTCCGGTGTTGCCGATGACCCTGGTGTTTGCCGCCGTGCTGGCCGCGGTGGCGATCCGGATGATCCGCGAGGCCGCACCGGGTGCCGCGGCGATCACGCCCGATCGCAGCCTGCCCTGTGTGCAGGATGGCGACCGCGGCCGCCTGCAGTGGACCGCGCCCTGCGCCCGCGCGCTGATCGGCACCGGCGCACTGTCCGGCCTGCTCAGCGGCGCGCTTGGCGTCGGCGGCGGCTTCGTGATCGTGCCGGCCCTGGCCCGCTACACCAATCTGACCGCGCGCAGCGTGGTCGGCACCTCGCTGGCGGTGATTGCGCTGGTCTCGGCCGGCAGCGTCACTGTGGCCGCGCTGTCCGGTCACCTGCTGTGGCCGCTGGCGCTGCCGTTTGCCGGCGGTGCCGCACTTGGCACGGCGGCCGGCAGCCGGCTGGCGGGTCGCATCGCGCCGGGCCGGCTGAAGCAGGCGTTCGGCCTGCTGAGCCTGCTGGCCGCCGCGATCATGGTGCAGCGTGCGTGGGCCAGCTGAACCGCGCCGCGCAGACCGCGATCAGGCCCAGACCAGCGTCTCGGCCGCCGTGGCCCACTGCTCGAAGCGGGCGCCGTAGCGGGCTTCCAGTTCGTTGCGCTTGACCTTGAAGGTGGGCGTGACCAGGCCGTTGTCGACCGTCCAGGCATCGGGCACGACGATCAGCCGGTCGAGCCGCTCATGCGGGTCGAGCATGGCGTTGACCTGCTCGCGCAGCGCAGCCAACGCGGCGCTCACCGCCTCGCGGCCGGCAGCAGAAGCGACCGGCGACAGCATCAGCAGCGCGAACGGCTGCGGGAAGCCGGAGCCGGCGACGCAGCAGGCTTCGACGTAGCCGTGCGCGCCGAGCTTGTTCTCGATCTGCGCCGGCGCCACGTACTTGCCCTTGGCGGTCTTGAACGCTTCCTTGGCGCGGCCGGTGATGCGGAAGTAGCCGTCGGCGTCGATGGTGCCGACATCGCCGGTGCGGAAGTAGCCATCGGCGGTCATAGCCTCGGCCGTCTTCGCCGCGTCCTTGTAGTAGCCGATCATCTGACCCGGCGACTTCACCAGCAGCTCGCCGTTGGCCGGGTCGAGACGCACCTCGACCTGATACGAGGGCTGGCCGACGCAGCCGATGCGTCCGGCACCGGCGCCGGTACGGTGCGACACCGCCATGTTTTCGGTCATGCCGTAGACCTCCAGCATGTCGAGGCCGAGATCGAGATACCACTGCTGCAGGTCCGGCGGCATCGGCGCGGCGCCGAAGGTCGGCACGCGGACAGCATCGAGGCCGAGCTGGGTCAGGATCTGCTTGCGCACCCGCGGACCCTGCTCCGGATCGGCGAGCATCGCGGCCAGCTGCGGCTGCGGAATCTTCGCGTTGATCGCCTGCCGGAACTTGGTCCACAGCCTCGGCACCGACAGGAAGAAGGTCGGCCGGGCGCGCTGCAGGTCGGCGGTGAAGGTCTCCAGCCCGAGCGAGAACCAGACCTTGAGGCCGGTGGTCAGCGAATGCATTTCCGAAGCGACGCGATCGGCCACGTGGGCCAGCGGCAGGTAGGACAGCACGCGGTCGTCCGGTGTTGCGCCATAGGCCAGCTTCAGCGCATAGCCGGACACCGCCATCGCCCGGAAGTGGTGCATCACGCCCTTCGGGAGGCCGGTGGTGCCGGAGGTGTAGATGATCGTCGCAAGCTCTTCCGGGCTGCGGTCCGGCGGATTCGGCAGCGGCGCGTGGCGGGCGATCACGGCGTCCCAATCCAGGCTGGCGCGGCCGCCCGGCAAAGGCTCACGGGCCGTCGGCAGGCGAATCACCTCGACGTCGTCCGGAATGCCGGCCAGCATCGCCGCGCGGTCGCTGGAATCGAGCTGGCCGACAAACACTGCCTCGGCTTCGGCGTGTTCGAGCACATAGCGCACCGACTCGCCGGTCAGCGACGGATAGATCGGCACCGAGGCATGGCCAGCCAGCCAGATCGCGAAATCGGCCATGTACCACCAGGCGCTGTTCTTCGACAGGATCGCGATCCGCGCGCCCGCCGGCCAGCCCTGCGCGGCCAGGTGGGCCGCCATCCGCAGCGCGGTGTCGTGCACTTCGGCCCAGGTGAAGGTGCGCACCGTGCCATCGGCCAGCGGCTGGGTCAGGTAGACGGCATCGGGCGTGGTGTGCGCCCAGTGGGCCAGGCGGCGCAACGGCAGATAGGCGTCGATCGCAGCGGACATGAATCCTCCTCGGAATGGTGGCTGCGGTCGTGGCCGCAGCATCGGGTATCGAGGGCGGATCATGCCGGGCTCGACGATGGCCGGGAATGGCGGAAACGGACATCAGTCGCGGACTGCGGACACGCCCTGCATTGACAGGGACGGCAGGCCCTTCAATTATGGACCGGTCAGTCCAGAACCAGAATCGACCGTCCTCCGATGGCCCGCCCGCGCTGCTTCGATGAACACCAGGCGCTGCGCAGCGCCCTCGAGGTGTTCTGGGCCAAGGGTTACAACGCGGCGTCGATGACCGATCTGCTCGACGCCACCCGGCTCAGCAAGAGCAGCCTGTACGCCAGCTTCGGCAGCAAGCAGGCGCTGGTCGTCGAAGCCATGCGCTGCTATGCCGAACAGCTGATGGACGGCCCGCTGGCCGCGCTCGGCCGACCCGACGCCGGCCGCGCCGAGATCGAGGAGGCGCTGCGCGCAACCGTAGCCGTGGCCCGGACCGAAGCCGGCCAGCGCGGCTGCTTCATCAACAACTGCCTGACCGAGATCGCACCGCATGACGCCGAGGTGATGGCCGCCGCAGCCGCCGCGATCCAGCGACTGGAAGCGGCCCTGCTGGCCGCCGTCCGCCGCGGCCAGCAGCACGGCGCGATCACCACCGGCGAGGCGCCGGAAGCGCTGGCGCGCTTTCTGGTCAACACGCTGTCCGGACTCAACCTGGCCGCCAAGTCGAAGCCGGCAGCCGAACGCCTGGACGACATCGTCCGCGTCGCCCTGCGCGCGCTCGACTGAACACGCTTGCCGCCCACCGCCGGAGACTCGCCATGAACCTGCTGAAATCGCTGTTCGTCACCGCCTACATCGTGGCCGGCGTCGCTGGCCTGATCGCGGCGCTGATCATGATCGGCGAGCAGGGCTGGACCTCGCGCTGGCTGGGCACGGCACTGGCCTGTGCCGGGCCGGCACTGTTCTTCTCGCAGCTGATGCTGATGCCGCGAGCGCGGACCTCGCGCAACCTCGGCCCGATCCGCGCCATCGGCCTGCTCGGCACCGCGCTGAGCCTGCTGCTGCCCGGCCCGGCGTCGCTGACGGCAGTGGCGCTGGCGGCGATGGTCGGCGTCGTCGGCACGCTGGCCTATGTCTACTGGTACTCACGCTTCGGCGCTGCCGGCAACGATGCGCTGGCGGTCGGCAACACGCTGCCCGACTTCAGCCTCGGCGAACGCGGCGAGCCGTTACGGACCGCCGCGCTGGTGCAGACCCCGGCGCTGTGGATATTCTATCGCGGCAACTGGTGCCCGCTGTGCGTGGCGCAGGTGCGCGAGATCGCCGCGCAGTACCGGGAACTGGCGCGTCGCGGGGTGGCCGTATACCTGGTCAGCCCGCAGTCCGAAGCCAGCAGCGAGCAGCTCGCCCGGCAGATGGATGCGCCGATGCGCTTCCTGACCGATACCGGCAACCGCGCGGCGGAAGCACTGGGTATCAAGGTCAGGAACGGTCTGCCGGCCGGCTTCCAGGCGCTGGGCTACGACAGCGATGTGCCCCGCCCGAC
The DNA here is from genome assembly GCF_051860985.1 of Nevskia sp. NCBI lineage: Bacteria > Pseudomonadati > Pseudomonadota > Gammaproteobacteria > Nevskiales > Nevskiaceae > Nevskia > Nevskia sp. The sequence goes on from NZ_JBIMKV010000003.1 coordinate 262,415, forward strand.
CGTATTCATCACCACCGCCGGCGGCCGGATCATCTACTGCGACATGACCGACAACTACCGGGTCCGCCCGGAACCGGCGACCTTCTTCACCGTGCTCGATCGCCACGCGATCGTCTGACTCCTGACCGCCCGCTGTCCGCCCCCATCCCGGAGACAACCCTTGATCGACCTCTACACCTCGGCCACCCCGAACGGCTGGAAAGCCTCCATCACCCTCGAAGAACTGGCGGTGCCGTACACCGTGCATCCGATCGCGCTGATGAAGGGCGAGCAGAAGCAGCCGGACTTCCTGAAGATCAATCCGAACGGCCGGATTCCGGCGATCGTCGATCGCGACGAGGGCGACTTCGCGGTGTTCGAATCCGGTGCGCTGATGATCTATCTGGCCGAGAAGTACGGCCGCCTGCTGCCGACCGACCGCAAGGGCCGCTCGCAGGTGATCCAGTGGCTGATGTTCCAGATGGGCGGCGTCGGCCCGATGCAGGGCCAGGCCAATGTCTTCTTCCGCTATGCGCCGGAAAAGATTCCGTATGCGATCGACCGCTACCAGACCGAAACCAAGCGCCTGTACAAGGTGCTCGATGCCCGGCTGGCCGATCACGAATACCTGGCCGGCGATTATTCGATTGCCGACATCGCCAACTGGTCGTGGGTGTCGATCCACTTCTGGGCCGGCGTCGACATCGGCGACCTGCCGCACCTGCAGCGATGGATCGAAGCGATCCGCGCCCGTCCGGCCGTGCAGCGCGGCATCGTGGTGCCGGAACCGATCGACTTCGGCATCTCCAAGGAAGAACTGGAAAAGATGGCGAAGTCGATGCTGGTGACCAAGCCGGCCGCAGCGTAGACCGTCGGCGGGCTGAAGCGGCAGGCGCAAGGATTGCGTCCGGACAGCACGGTCGATCCGTAGCGCCAGGTGTCACCCATCCACCGACAGGAACCCAGGTCATGCCGCATCTGTTCAGCCCCTACACGCTCAAGGGCGTCACCCTGCGCAACCGCATCGCGATGTCGCCGATGACCATGTATCGGTCGGTCGATGGCGAGATGAACGATTTCCACATCATGCTGATGGGTTCGCGCGCTGCGGGTGGCTTCGGGCTGGTGTTCCCGGAGCAGATCGCGATCACGCCGGACGGCCGCACCAGCGTCGGCTGCGCCGGCATCTGGAAGGACGCGCAGATCGAAGGCCTTAAGCGGGTCACGGCGATCATCAAGGCATTCGGCGCCGTGCCGGCCATCCAGCTTGGCCACACGGGGCGCAAGGGCTCGGAGCTCAAGCCCTGGGAAGGCGGCGCGCAGCTGCCGCCGGATCATCCGGACGGCTGGCCGGTGGTCGGGCCCTCGGCCGTGCCCTACGGCGGCCACCGCATCTACCCGGTACACGAACTGACGCGCGACGAGATCAAGACGATCCACCGTGCCTACGCCGATGCGGCACGGCGCGCCGCTGATGCCGGATTCGAGTGGCTGGAAATGCACTTCGCTCACGGCTATCTCGGCGCCAGCTTCTTCTCGCCGCTGGCCAATCACCGCACCGACGAATACGGCGGCAGCCTGAAGAACCGCATGCGTTTCCATCTGGAAGCGCTGGATGCGGTGCGCGCCGTCTGGCCGGAGCGCTACCCGCTGACGATGCGTCTTGGCTCTGACGATCTGAATCCGAAAGGCGTGCAGTTCGACGATTCAATCGAAGCCGTTCGGATGATGCGGGATCATGGCCTGGACCTCGCCGACCTCAGCATCGGTTTCAACACCGACGAGATGACGGCACCGCCGTTTTCCGACATGGCGTTCATGGTGGAGCGGGCCACTCGGGTGCGCCGCGAAGTCGGCATTCCGGTTGCCGCCAGCTGGAACCTGGGCCTGCCGCAGGTCGCGGATGAGGTGATCCGCAAGGAGCTGATCGATATCGCCATGCTCGGCCGACCGGCGCTGGCCAATCCGCACTGGCCTGTCTGGGCGGCGCGGGAACTGGCGCACGAGGACCCGTTTTCGCTGGTGCCGGAAGACTGGGCCTGGTGGCTGCGCAATTTCCGCGCTCACGATTCCTGCATCGGCTGGCCGCCGCTGCCGGCAATTTCTCCAGCGCACCAGGTCGCATCAAGCGGGTAAGCGATCAGCACTGATACGGCATGGAGGTTGCTTGAACCGGTGCGGCGGCTGCGATGTTCCGCAGCGCAGGCGACGGCGCTGCTGCCGTGGCTGATGGACCCTTGCCAACGCGGCATCATGCAGCCATGTCTCGACTGACCACCCACGTGCTCGACACCGCTGCCGGTCTGCCGGCGGCGGGTCTGCGCGGCAGCCTTTGGCGCTGTGATGCCGAGCGCTGCGAACGAATCGTCGATTTCCTCACCAACGCCGACGGCCGCCTCGATACGCCGCTGCTCGACGGCGCGGCGTTCACTGCCGGCATCTACGAGCTGCACTTCGAGGCAGCCGCGTACTTCCGGGCGCAGGGCCTGAACCTGCCGGAGCCGCCGTTCCTCGATCGGGTCAGCCTGCGCTTCGGCGTTGCCGATGCCACGGCGCACTACCACGTGCCGCTGCTGCTGTCGCCGTGGAGCTATTCCACCTATCGCGGCAGCTGAGCCGGACCATGCCGACCGATGACGCCACCACCGTCCGCCTGCTGCTCGACGGCGAGGTCGTGGCGCTGCGCGACCTGCCGCCGACCACCACGGTGCTCGACTGGCTGCGCGAACAGCGCGGCCGCTGCGGCACCAAGGAAGGCTGCAACGAGGGCGACTGCGGCGCCTGCACGGTGGTGATCGGCCGGCTGCGCGACGGCCGCATCGAACGACGCGCGATCAACAGCTGCATCCGCTTCATCGCCACGCTCGACGGCTGCGAGCTGATCACCGTCGAAAGCCTGTCGCCGCCCGCAGGTCCGCTGCATCCGGTGCAGCAGGCGCTGGTCGATCACCACGCCTCGCAGTGCGGCTACTGCACGCCCGGCTTCGTGATGGCCCTGTTCGCGCTGCAGCAGCGCAATCCGGCACCGAGCCGCGACGAGGTGCTCGACGCCTTGTCCGGCAACCTCTGCCGCTGCACCGGCTACCGGCCGATCATCGATGCCGCGCTGGCCCTGCACCGCGATCCCGAAGCCGCGTGCGGCTCGCCGGCCGATGCCGACAGCGTCGAGCGGCACGCCGCACTGGCCGCGATCCAGCGCCGTGAAACGCTGGCCCTGCCCGGCTTCACGGCGCCGCGCACGCTGGACGCGTTGGCCGACGCCTATCTGGCAAACCCGCAGGCGCTGCTGCTGGCCGGCGGCACCGACATCGGCCTGTGGCTGAACAAGGATCTGCGCGCGCTGCCGGCGCTGCTGTACCTCGGCGAGGTCGCCGAACTGCAGCGCATCGAGCACGACGAAGCGGCGCTCACCATCGGCGCGGCAGTGCCGCTGGCCGATGCCTGGACGGCGCTGGTCGCCGAGCATCCGCCGCTGGCCGATCTGGCCCGCCGCTTTGCATCGCCACTGGTCAACAACAGCGGCACCCTGTGCGGCAACCTCGGCAACGGCTCGCCGATCGGCGATGCGATGCCGGCGCTGATCGCGCTCGGCGCCGACCTGCAGTTGCGCTGCGGCCCGGTCACGCGGTGCCTGCCGCTGGAAGATCTCTACCTCGGCTACCGGCAAACGGCGCTGGCTGCAGGCGAGTTCATCGCCTCGGTCCGGGTGCCGCGCGCACAGCCGGGGCTGCGGCTGGCGGCCTACAAATTGTCGAAGCGCGTTGATCAGGACATCTCGGCGGTCTGCGCCGGCTTCGCGGTGACGCTGGCCGGCGAGCGCATCGCCAGCGCCCGCATCGGCCTTGGCGGCATGGCGGCGACCCCGGTCCGTGCCCGTCTTGCCGAAGCAGCGCTGATCGGCCAGCCGTGGACAGCGGATGGGTTCGCGGCGGCCAGCGCGGCGCTGGCCGCCGAATTCCAGCCGCTGGACGACCTGCGCGGCAGCAGCGCCTACCGGCGCCTCGGCGTGACCCGCCTGCTGGAACGCTTCCGGCTCGAACACGCCTCTGCACCGTATGCGCTGCGCCTCGATCAGGTGAGCGGCTGATGGGCGCGGTCGGCCAGCCGCTGCGCCACGAGGCCGCGCATCTGCACGTCAGCGGCCGGGCGCTCTACGTCGATGACCTGCCGCTGCCGGCCAATACCCTGCACGCGGCGTTCGGCGGCAGCCCGGTCGCTCATGGCCGGCTGCGGACGCTGGATCTCGCGCCGGTGCTGGCCAGCGACGGCGTGGTGGCCGTGGCCACCGCCGCCGACATCGCCGGCCACAACAATTACGGCGGCATCGTGCCGGACGATCCGGTGTTCGCCGGGCCGCTGCTGAATCACGTCGGCCAGCCGATGTTCGCGGTTGCCGCCACCAGCCACCGCGCCGCGCGCCGCGCCGTCCAGCAGTTCCGCGCCGACATCGAACCGCTGCCGGCGATCCTCGACATCCGTGCCGCGCTGGCCGCCGACAGCTACGTGATCCCCAGCCAGAACCTGCGGCGCGGCGAGCCGGACCGGGCGCTGGCCGACGCGCCTCGGCGGCTGGCCGGCACCATGGTCTGCGGCGGTCAGGATCACCTGTACCTCGAAGGCCAGATCGCCATCGCCATTCCCGGCGAGGACGGCCAGCTGCTGATCCATTGCTCGACCCAGCATCCGACCGAGGTGCAGCACGTGGTGGCCGAGGTGCTGGCGCGGCCGATGCAGGACATCACGGTGCAATGCCGGCGCATGGGCGGCGGCTTCGGCGGCAAGGAAAGCCAGCCGGCGCTGCTGGCCGCCGCTGCAGCCGTGCTGGCGGTCAAGACCGGGCGGCCGGTGAAGCTGCGGCTGGACCGCGACGCCGACATGCAGATCACCGGCAAGCGCCACGATTTCCTGGCCGACTACGAGGTCGGCTTCGACGACGAGGGCCGCATCCTCGGGCTCAAGGTGATGCTCGCTTCGCGCTGCGGCCATTCGGCCGACCTCAGCGGGCCGGTCAACGACCGTGCGATGTGCCATGTCGACAACGCCTACTTCCTCGAACACGTCGAGATCGTGTCGCACCGCTGCCGTACGCATACGGTGTCGAACACCGCGTTCCGGGGGTTCGGCGGGCCGCAGGGCATGCTGGTCATCGAGCAGGTGATCGACGACATCGCCCGCAGCCTGCAGCGCGATCCGCTGACCGTGCGCCGCCGCAACTACTACGGCCTCGCCCGTCGCAACCTGACGCCGTACGGCATGACGGTGACCGACAACGTGCTCGACACGCTGACCGACCAGCTCGAAGCCAGCAGCGGCTACCGTGCGCGACGCCGCGCGGTGGCCGCATGGAACGCGGCAAACCCGGTGATCAAGCGCGGCCTGGCGCTGACGCCGGTCAAGTTCGGCATTTCCTTCAACGCCACCTTCTACAACCAGGCCGGCGCGCTGCTGCAGATCTACAAGGACGGCAGCGTGGTGATCCACCACGGCGGCACCGAGATGGGCCAGGGCCTGCATACCAAGATCATCCAGATCGTCGCCGACGAATTCGGGCTGCCGCCGGCCGCCGTGCGGATCACCGCGACCGACACCGCCAAGGTGCCGAACACCTCGGCGACCGCCGCCTCCAGCGGCGCCGACCTGAACGGCAAGGCCGCGCAGGCCGCCGCCCGGACCTTACGCGCGCGGCTGATCGCCTGGGCGTGCACGGCGTTCGGTGTCAGCGCCGATGCCGTGCGCTTCGGCGGCGGCGAAGTCGCCATCGGCGAGCATCGCCTCGGCTTCGCCGAACTCGTCCAGCGGGCCTACCTGGCCCGCGTGCAGCTGTCCGCCACCGGCTACTACCGGACGCCGAAGATCCACTGGGATCGCGCCGCCTTCCGGGGCCGGCCGTTCTTCTACTTCGGCTACGGCGTGTCGGTGTCGGAGGTGGCGGTCGATACGCTGAGCGGCGAAACCCGGCTGCTGCGGGTCGACGTGCTGCACGATGTCGGGCAGTCGCTGAACCCGGCGCTGGACCGGGGCCAGATCGAAGGCGGCTACCTGCAGGGCTACGGCTGGCTGACCTGCGAGGAACTGGTGTTCGGCGGCGACGGTCAGCTGCAGACCCATGCGCCATCGACCTACAAGATTCCGACCGCCCGCGATTGGCCGGCCGAGGCGCACATCGCGCTGCTGCAGCACGAGCCGAACCGCGAGGACAGCATCCACCGCTCGAAAGCGGTCGGCGAGCCGCCGCTGATGCTGGCGTTCTCGGCGCTGCACGCGATCCGCGACGCCGTTGCCGCCTGCGGCGATGGACACCGGCTGCCGCAGCTACCGGCCCCGGCGACGCCGGAAGCGGTGCTGCGCGCGATCGCCGCGATCCGCGGCGAGGCCTGGCCATGACGCCGATCTCGCGCGCAACGCCCGACAGCCCGTGGCCGCAGGCCCTGCTGGAGCTGCTGGCGAGCCACGCGGTCATCGTTCGCGTGGTGCTGGCCGGCCTGCGCGGTTCGGCCCCGCGTGAAGCCGGCGCGACGATGCTGGTCAGCGCCGACGGCAGCGTCGGCAGCATCGGCGGCGGCCATCTGGAATGGGAAGCGACCCAGGCCGCCCGCGCGCTGCTCGATCACGGCGGCCGCAGCGGCGTGCTGCTGCGCCGCCGGCTCGGCGAGCATCTGGCGCAGTGCTGCGGCGGCGTCGTCGACCTGTGGCTGGAACGCTGGACGGCGGCCGATCGCCCGCTGCTGCTGGCCGCTGCCGCCGCTGCGGCGGACGACCTGCCGCAGCTGCTCGACAGCCGCATCGACGCCGATGGCGGCGTCCACCGCCAGCTGCTGCCAGCGGCAACCGCCGCGCCGCTGCAGCTGGTGCGCGACGACGGCGACGGCAGCGCCCGGCTGCGGCAGCGGCTCGATGTCCTGCGTCTGCCGCTGTGGCTGTTCGGCGCCGGCCATGTCGGACAGGCGCTGGCGCCGATCCTGGCGACGCTGCCGTTCCGGCTGCGCTGGATCGATTCCCGGCCGGGTCTCTTCCCGGCCGACCTCGCCGCCGGGATCGAGACCTGCGTGGCGGATGATCCGGTGGCGCTGCTGGCCGAGGCGCCGCTCGCCGGCCGCTACCTGCTGATGACCCACGACCACCCGCTCGACTACGCGCTCTGTCAGGCGCTGCTGCGGCGCGGCGACGCCGCCTTCATCGGCATGATCGGCTCGGCGTCCAAGGCGGCACGCTTCCGTGCGCGGCTGGCCCGCGACGGGCTGGACGGCCAGCTCATCGCCTGCCCGGTCGGCATCGGCGGCATCCGCAGCAAGCTGCCGGCAGCGATCGCGGTCAGCGTCGCGGCGCAGCTGCTGCAAGGCCTGGATAGCGCCGCACCTGCCGCGCAGCCCGGCGCCGACGACGGCTGCCGCCTCGACCAGCCGCAGGGCTGCGCCCGCTGCGGTAGCGTGCGGGTCGCCACCGCCATGGCCGCCGTCCGATGAGCGCCTACTGGCTGGACTGGCTGAGCCTGCTGACGCGCTGGGCGCATCTGGTCGCCGGCACCGCCTGGATCGGCGCCAGCTTCTACTTCGTCTGGCTCGACAACCATCTCCAGCCGCCGGGCGATCCAGCGCTGGCCGACAAGGGCGTGGCCGGCGAGCTGTGGGCGGTGCACGGCGGCGGCTTCTACAACCCGCAGAAGTACCGGCTCGGCCCGCCGCAGCTGCCGGCACGGCTTCACTGGTTCTACTGGGAGGCCTACAGCACCTGGCTGACCGGGGTCGCCATGCTGGTGCTGGTCTATTTCCTGAACCCGGCCGCGAACCTGCTCGATCCGGCGCGCGCCGCACCGCCCGGCGCGGCCGGGGTGGCCGTGGCGCTGGGCTTCATCGTCGGCGGCTGGCTGGTCTACGACGGCCTGTGCCGCTCGCCGCTGGCGCAGGCCGGCCGCGTGCCGGGCTGGATGTTCAACGCCGTGCTGGCGCTGCTGCTGGCGCAGGCGGCCTGGGCGCTGTGCGCGCTGTTCAGCGGCAGGGGCGCGTTCATCGTGTTCGGCGCGATGCTCGGCACGATGATGGTGGCCAATGTCGCGATGGTGATCATTCCCGGCCAGCGGCGGATGGTGGCGGCGATCACTGCCGGCCAGCCGCCCGACCCGCTCGACGCCCGGCGCGGCAAGCAGCGCTCGGTGCACAACACCTATTTCACGCTGCCGGTGCTGATGACCATGATCAGCCATCACCACGCCGGCATCACCCACGCCGGCCTCAATGCGCTGGCGCTGGTGCTGCTGGCGGCCGGCGGCGCAGCAATCCGCCACGGCTTCGTGCTGCGCCACCGGGCGCAGCCGCACGGCCGACGCCCGGTGCTGCTGGCGCTGGCGGCCGGCCTGGCGATGCTGGCCACGGCCGCCGTGCTGCTGCAGCCGCCCGGCAAAGCGGCTGCAACCGGCCCGGCGATCGACGACGCCCAGGCGCTGGCGATCCTCGCGGCCCGCTGCACCGGCTGCCACGCCGGCCAGCCAAGCTTCCCCGGCCTGACCGCCGCGCCGAACGGCGTGCGCCTCGACAGCCTGGCGGCGGCGCAGGCGCGGCGGGCCGCCATTGCCGCCCAGCTGGGCGGCGGCGCGATGCCGCCCGGCAACGTCACCGGCCTCAGCGCCGACGAACGCGCCGCGCTGCTGCGCTGGGCGCAGTCGCCATGAGCCGCAACCTGAGCGTGGCGGTGCACCGGGGCGCGCTGCTGCATTTCCTCCGCGATCCCGGCGACGGCAGCGACCCCGGCGCCTACGAATACTTCGCCGACGGCCTGCTGGTGATCGCCAGCGGCCGGATCGTCGCCTGCGGGCCGGCCTCGTCGCTGCTGGCGACGCTGCCGGACAGCGTGCCGGTGACCGTCCATCGCGATGCGTTGCTGGTGCCCGGCTTCGTCGACAGCCACGTCCACTATCCGCAGACCGAGGTCATCGGCTCCAGCGGCCGGCAGCTGCTCGACTGGCTGGCCGATCACGTGTTCCCGGTCGAGGCCCGCTTCGGCGATCCGGCCCACGCCCGCGACGTCGCCCAGGTCTGCATCGACGAGCTGCTGCGCAACGGCACCACCACGGCGCTGGTGTTCGGTACCGTGCACCGGGCATCGGTCGAGGCCTTCTTCGCGGTCGCGGCGGAACGCCGGCTACGGATGATCTGCGGCAAGGTGCTGATGGACCGCCATTGCCCGGAGACGCTGCGCGACAGCGCCGAATCCGGCGATCACGACAGCCGCGCGCTGCTCGAGCGCTGGCATCGGCGGGAGCGCTTGCACTACGCGATCACGCCGCGCTTCGCCGCCACCTCCAGCGTCGCGCAGCTGGCCGCCGCCGGACGGCTGGCCGCCGAGTTCCCCGATGCCTACATCCACAGCCACCTGGCGGAAAACCACGCCGAGATCGCCTGGATCGCCGAGCTGTTTCCGGAGGCCCGCAGCTATCTCGATGTCTACGACCGCTTCGGCCTGCTGCGCGAAGGGGCGATCTACGCGCACTGCATCCATCTCGACGAGTCGGACCGCCGGCGCATGGTGTCGACCGGCACCGGCGCCGCGTTCTGCCCGACCTCGAACCTGTTTCTCGGCAGCGGCCTGTTCAATCTCGACGTCGGCGACGCCTTCGGCCTGCGCTATGCGCTGGCCACCGATGTCGGTGCCGGCACCTCGTTCGGCATGCTGCAGACGATGGCCGCCGCCTACCAGGTGGCGCAGCTGCAGCAGCAGCGCCTGCACCCGCTGCGGGCCTTCTATCTGGCCACACTGGGCGGCGCGCGGCTGCTCGGGCTAGATGACCGGATCGGCAGCTTCCGCTCCGGCCGCGAAGCCGATTTTCTGGTGCTCGACCTCGCCGCCACGCCGCTGATCGCCCGCCGTACCGCCAGCGCGCGGACGCTGGCCGAGCAGCTGATGGTGCTGATGACCCTGGGCGACGACCGGGCGATCCGGGAGACGTTCATCCTCGGCGAACCCGCCAAGACCCGCCTGCCCTCGTGAACAGCCACCGCTACCCGCGCGACCTGATCGGCCACGGCCGCTACCCGCCGCACCCGCGCTGGCCGGGTGGCGCCCGGCTGGCGCTGCAGTTCGTGCTGAACCACGAGGAAGGCGGCGAGAACTGTGTGCTGCACGGCGATGCCGGCTCGGAAGCCTTCCTCTCCGAGATCATCGGCGCGCAAAGCTTTCCGATGCGTCACATGAGCATGGAATCGCTCTACGAGTACGGCAGCCGCGCCGGCCTGTGGCGGGTGCTGCGCGCCTTCGAGCAGCGCGCCCTGCCGCTGACCGTGTTCGCGGTGGCGATGGCGCTGCAGCGCCATCCAGACGCGCTGGCCGCCTATCGCGAGCTGGGCCACGAGATCGCCTGCCACGGCCTGCGCTGGATCAGCTACCAGCAGGTCGACGAAGTCACCGAGCGCGCCCACATCACGGAAGCGGTGGCGATCCACCGCGCGCTGACCGGCAGCGCGCCGCTCGGCTGGTACACCGGCCGCGACAGCCCGAACACCTTGCGGCTGATCGCCGAGTACGGCGGCTTCGCCTACAGCGCCGATTCCTATGCCGACGACCTGCCGTACTGGGTGACGGTCGACACGGCAGCCGGGCCGCTGCCGCAGCTGATCGTGCCGTACACGCTGGACAGCAACGACATGCGCTTCGCCGCCGCCCAGGGCTTCAACAGCGGCACCCAGTTCTACGACTACCTGAAGGACGCCTTCGACAGCCTCTACGCCGAAGGCGATCCGGCCGGGCTCGATGCGCCGAAGATGCTATCGATCGGCCTGCATGCGCGGATCATCGGCCGGCCGGCGCGGATCGCCGCGCTGGAGCGCTTCCTCGACTACGTGCTGGCCCATGACCACGTCTGGATCGCGCGGCGCATCGACATCGCCGAGCACTGGCGGCAGCGGTTCCCGGCGCCATGAGGATCACGCTGGCCGAACTGAACGCGCTGGACCGGCCCGGCTTCGTCGCCGCGCTGGACGGCATCTACGAGCACTCGCCGTGGGTCGCCGAGGCGGCGATCGATGCCGGGCCGTTCGCCAGCCGGCTGGCGCTGCTCGATGCGCTGAACGCCGCGATGCTGGCCGCGCCGCGCGACACCCAGCGGGCACTGATCGACGCCCACCCGGAGCTGGCCGGCAAGGCGGCGATGGCCGGCGCGCTGACCGCCGAGTCGCAGCGCGAGCAGCGCGGCGCCGGGCTCGACCGCTGCAGCGCCGAGGAGTACGCCGAGCTGCAGCGCCTGAACGCCGACTACCGGGCCCGCTTCGGCTTCCCGTTCATCGTCGCCGTGAAGGGCCACAGCCGGGCCTCGATCATCGCGACCTGGGCCGAGCGACTGCTCAACGACGAGGACACCGAGTTCGCCCGCGCGCTGCACGAGATCGGCCGGATCGCCGCGTTCCGGCTCGCCGACCGGATCCGCGAGCCGGCCGGCGACGAGATCATCAGCCTGTGCCGCCGGCTGGCGATGCTCAGCGAGCAGCCCGACGGCCTGACCTGCTCCTGCCTGACGCCGACGCACCGGGCAACCGCCGCGCGGCTGCGCGACTGGATGCTGGAAGCCGGACTCGAGGCCGACATCGACGCGATCGGCAACGTCGTCGGCCGCTGGCGCAGCGCGCAACCCGGCGCGCGCACCGTGATCACCGGCTCGCACTACGACACGGTCATCAACGGCGGCCATTACGACGGCCGGCTCGGCGTGCTGCTGCCGATCGTCGTGCTCGGCCAGCTGCGCCGCAGCGGCGTGCAGCTGCCGTTCGATGTCGAGATCGTCGCCTTCAGCGACGAGGAAGGCGTGCGCTTCCAGTCGACCTTCCTCGGCTCCAGCGCGCTGGCTGGCCACTTCGATCCGATGCTGCTGGCCCGCCGTGACCGTGACGGCATTTCACTGGCCGAAGCGCTGCAGCAGGCCGGCCACGATCCAGCCGAGATTCCGCAGCTGGCCCGCGATCCGCAGCAGATCGCCGCGTTCGTCGAGGTGCACATCGAACAGGGTCCGGTGCTGCTGGACGAAGGCCGCGCGCTCGGCGTGGTCACCGCGATCAACGGCGCCGAGCGTCATGCGCTGGTCGTCACCGGCCGCGCCGGCCATGCCGGCACGGTGCCGATGCGGCTGCGCCGCGATGCCGCAGCGGCGGCTGCCGAGATGCTGCTGGCCGTCGAAAACATCGCCCGCGATCACGACGGCGTCGTTGCCACGGTCGGCACGCTGACCGTGCTCGGTGGCGCGATCAATGTGATCCCCGGCCGCTGCGAGCTGTCGATCGACCTGCGCGCGCCGGACGATGCGCGGCGGATCGCCGCCCGCGACGCGATCTTCGCGGCGATCGATGCGATTGCCGCACGCCGCGCGGTCACGGTCGAGCGCCGCCAGGTGCACGAGGCGGCCGCCACACCCTGCGACCCGGCGCTGCAGCAGGCGCTGGCGGAGGCGATCCAGCGCCGCGCCGATCCGCGTCCGCCGCGCCGCCTGCCGAGTGGTGCCGGTCACGACGCGATGATGATGGCGCGGCTGGCACCGATGGCGATGCTGTTCGTCCGCTGCGGCAACGGCGGCATCAGCCACCACCCCGAGGAACAGATGACAGCCGACGATGCCCAGCGTGCCGCCGACGTGTTCGGCGATTTCCTGACCTGCTTGGGGCGGCCGGCATGACGCCGCTGCAACGCGCGATCCTCGACGAGGTCGACGCCAGCTTCGCCGAGCAGGTCGCCTTTCTCGCCGATCTGGTCAGACTGCCCAGCGACAATCCGCCCGGTGACTGCGGCGCCCACGGCGCGCGCACTGCCGAGCTGCTGATGCAGCTGGGCCATGCGGTGGAAACGCATGTCGTCGGCGCCGACGATCTGGCCGCCGCCGGCATGCAATCGGCCCGCAACCTGATCGTCCGCCAGTCCTTCGGCCTGCCGGGGCCGTGCATCGCGCTGAACGCCCACGGCGATGTCGTCGCGCCGGGCGCCGGCTGGTCGGTCGATCCCTACGGGGCGCTGATCCGCGACGATCCGCGGCATGGGCCGGTGATGTACGGCCGTGGCGTGGCGGTATCGAAATCCGATTTCGCCACCTACAGCTTTGCGCTGCGCGCCTTGCAGCGGCTGGTGGCGCGCGGCGGCCTGCGCCTGTGCGGCGCGGTGGAACTGCATTTCACTTACGACGAGGAAGTCGGCGGCGAGATCGGCCCGGCCTGGCTGCTGCGCAAGGGACTGAGCCGGCCGGATCTGGCCCTGTCGGCCGGCTTTGCCTATGCGGTGACCACCGCCCACAACGGCTGCCTGCATCTGGAAGTGACCGTGCACGGCCGGCAGGGCCACGCGGCGATGCCGCAGGCGGCGGTCGATGCACTGGAAGCGGCGACCGGCGTGCTGGCGGCGCTGTATGCCTCGCGGGCTGCGCTGGCCGAGGTGCATTCGGCAACGCCGGGCATCGACACGCCGACGCTGAACGTCGGCCTGATCAGCGGCGGCATCAATACCAACGTGGTGCCGGACCGGGTCTGCTTCCGGATCGACCGGCGGATCATTCCGGAGGAATCCGCCGAGGCCGCCGAAGCAGCGCTGCGGACGCTGATCACCGAAGCGGCCGGGCGCTATCCGGGCATCCGGGTCGACATCGAACGGCGGATGCTGGCGCAGCCACTGGTCAAGCTGCCGGGCGCGGAACGGCTGACCGCCGCGCTGCAGCGCCATGGCGAAGCCTTTCTGGGCACGCCGATCGCCGAGCACGGCGTACCGCTGTACACCGATGCCCGCCATTACGCTGCGGCCGGCATTCCTACCGTGCTCTACGGCGCCGGGCCGCGCGCGCTGGCCGAAGCCAACGGCCACGGCGCCGACGAGTGCCTGCGGCTTGGCGATCTGCGCGCGGCCACGGCGACCGTTGCGGCGATGCTGGCGGAGTTGCTCGCCGCCTGAGCCGCCTGCGTTGTCCGGTTCCGCGCCCCGCGATTAGGGCCAGCGGACGACCCGACCGGGTGGTGCCACCAGCGGCCGCGAATCGGTATTGTTCCGGACTGACAAGACAAGGCGACGGCGCAAGTCCCGTCGCCACCAACACCACCGCGAGAACCGAACCGTGAGCCTGAGCCTTTCGCCCGAGATCGTCCGTGCCCGCCGCAACACGCTGGGTGACGCGCTGCGCCGCAGTGCCCGCCGCCAGCGCAACCGCCCGGCGCTGGCCTATGCCGATCGCCAGTGGAGCTTCGAAGAACTGAACCAGGCCGCCGACCGCGTGGCCGGCTTCTACGCCAGCCTCGGCCTCAAGGCCGGGGACCGGGTGCTGAGCTACGGCAAGAACTCCGATGCTTACCTGATCGCCTTTCTCGGCTGCACCCGGCTCGGCGCCATCCATGTGCCGATCAACTACGCGCTGACCGGCGACGAGCTGATCTACCTGGTCAAGCAGTCCGGCGCGGCGCTGGTGCTCAGCGATCCCGATCTGGCGGCCAACCTCGACGTGCTCGGCGCCGACCAGCCAGCCACCCGCCTGCTGCGCGGCGCGCCGGGCGAGGACCTGCTGAGCATCGCCCTGTCCGGCCCGCTGCCGGATACCGACTATCCGGTCGACGACAGCTCGGTCGCGCAGTTCCTGTACACCTCCGGCACCACGGCGGCGCCGAAGGGCGCGATGCTGAGCCATGCCGGCATCCAGGCCGAATACCAGACCTGCATCCAGGATCTGGAACTGCGCGCCACCGATCGCGCGCTGGCGGCACTGCCGCTGTATCACACGGCCCAGATGCACGTGTTCACGATGCCGCACCTGCTGGTCGGCGCCTGGCAGATGATCATCGACGCCCCGGCACCAGCCCGCGTGCTGGAACTGATCGAGCAGGAAAGGATCACCTCGTTCTTCGCCCCGCCAACGGTCTGGATCAGCCTGCTGCGCCATCCGGATTTCGCCACGCGCGACCTGTCGTCGCTGGAGAAGGTGTATTACGGCGCCTCGATCATGCCGGTGCCGGTGCTGCAGGAGCTGCGCCAGCGGCTGCCGAAGGCGCAGCCGTTCAACTGCTACGGCCAGACCGAAATCGCGCCGATGGCCACCGTGCTGCGCCCGCACGAGCACGAGGCGCGTCCTGCTTCGGCCGGCCGGCCGGTGTTCAATGTCGAGACGCGCGTCGTCGACGAGCAGTTCAACGACTGCCCGCCGGGCACGCTCGGCGAGATCGTCCACCGCAGCCCGCAGCTGACCTTGGGCTACTGGAACAAGCCGGAGCAGACCGCCGAAGCCTTCGCCGGCGGCTGGTTCCGCTCCGGTGACCTCGGCTACTTCGACGACGAGGGCTATCTTTTCATCGCCGATCGCGTCAAGGACGTCATCAACACCGGCGGCGTGCTGGTGGCCAGCCGCGAGGTCGAGGAAGCGCTGCTGACCCACGCGGCGGTGTCGGAGGTCGCGGTCGTCGCGCTGCCCGATCCGAAGTGGATCGAGGCGGTGGCTGCGTTCGTGGTGCTGCGCGACGGCGCCAGCGCGACCGAGGAGCTGTTGATCGCCCACGCCAAGGCGACACTGGCCCCGTACAAGGTGCCGAAGCAGGTGATCTTCGTGCCGAACCTGCCGCGCAACACCGCCGGCAAGATCCTGAAACGCGAGCTGCGCAAGGCGCACACCGGCTCGGAAGCGATGTTCGCGACCGGCTGAAATGACAACGCCGCCGGCGACGGTCAGTCGCGGGCGGCGTGGGTCCTGGCCTGAGGTGACGCGGCGCTGGCGCCGCCGTATCCGGGCCGCTGCCGCGCTCAGGCGGTGGCCGTGCGGGTCCAGCGGTTGGCACGCCGGAAGGTGCCGAGGTCGTTGAAGCGCACGCCCATCTCGCGCATCACCCGGTGCGCCACCGGCGCGGTCATCTGGCGAATGTAGAACGGCTCCTTGACCACGAAATGGTGGATCGCGTGGGTCGAGCCGAAGTTGAAGCAGAACAGGTGGAACGGCGTCATCCACCAGGCGTTCAGCACCTGGCACTGCTGCAGCTCGTTGCCCGGCTCGACATCGCCGAAGTAGTGCATGTTCGAGCTGACGAAATGCAGTGAAAAGCTGCGCAGCACGTTCGGCGCGATCCAGGCGACGACCAGGAAATCGACCACCTGCATGGTCGACTGAATCCAGCCCCACCAGCCGATCTCGGTGCCGGCCAGCAGCGCCAGCCCGTTCAGCGCATGGAAGCCGAGGAAGTTGTACCAGAGGCCGATCTGCACCCAGCCGAGCGGGAAGTAGCCGGCCGCTGCGCTGACGAACAGCTTCAGGCGCTTGTGCTTCGGTACCTTGCCCATCCGCAGCGCCACTGACAGCAGGTTGTCGCCGGTCATCAGCAGGCGCTTCACGCCCCAGCGCTCGCCGTTGGTGATCGCCCGCTCCTCCAGGTCGTTGGCCTGGCCGGAAAACTTGTGGTGGTTGAAGTGCAAGGTGCGCCGCGCCCAGGGATTGATCGTGGTCGGCCGCGCCAGCCAGACCAGCGCCATCATCGTGTGATGCGCCCACGGCTGCTTCTTGAAGTACATCCAGTGGATCAGGTCGTGTTCCAGCTCGTGGGTCAGTGAAGCGAACACCGCGACCAGCGGAATGCACAGCCAGGCGCTGATCAGGCCCGCGTAGTAAGCCCAGCCGCTGGCGACGATCCCGGCCCAGGCCAGCGCCAGGATCGCCGCGCCGATGGCGTCCTGCGATTTCAGGATCGGATAGCGCTCGCGCAGGCGCTGGCCTTCGGCGCTCACCACGGCCTTGATGTGGGCGGCCTTCTGTTCATCGGTCATGCGGCTCGGGTCGACGGTGCTCACTCAACGCTCCTCGTGCAACGTGGGGTTACGATGCGCCGCATTGTTCGCTCCGCCCGCCTTTCCCGCCTGATCGCCGACGCCACGATGTTGTCCGTGCACGACAAGTCACCGCTCACCACCGCCACCACGCTGACCAGCTGGGCGCGGGCGATCCGCAAATCCCTGGATGCCGCCGGTGTCGACAGCGCCGCGCTGTTCGCCGAGGCCGGGCTCGATATCGCCGCCCTCGGCGACGCCCAGGCCCGCTATCCGGTGGCCCGTACCAACCGGCTCTGGCAGCTGGCCGTGGCCGCCACCGGTGACCCGGCGTTCGCGCTGAAGGTGGCCCGCGAAGCCGGCGTGCTGAGCTTCCACGCGCTCGGCTACTCGCTGGTGGCGTCGGCCACGCTGCGCGAAGCCTTCAAACGGCTGATCCGCTACTTCCGCGTGGTCAGCGATGGCGCCGAGCTGCGCTTCGGCTGCGATGGCGACACCTGCCATTACGCGATCGCCGCCACCGGCGACGGCCATGCGCCGATCCCGGAAGCCGTCGATGCCTTCGCCTATGTCGTCGTGCGCCTGTGCCGTGGCCTGTATCGCCGCGATCACGCGCCGCTGGAAGTGCGGCTGATGCGCCCTGCACCGGCGGACCCGACGCCCTGGCAGCGCGCCTTCCGCTGCCCGGTGCTGTTCGACGCCGCCGAGAACCGGCTGCTGTTCGCCGCTGCAGCCTTCGACGCGCCGCTGGAGTTCGCCAACCCGGAACTGGCCCGCCAGAACGACGAAGTGGCGGCCCGCTACCTGGCCCGCTTCGGCAAGCTGCTGGTCCGCGAGCGCTTGCGCGCCGTGCTGATCGAGCAGTTACCGCGCGGCGAGCCCTCGCAGGATCGCGCCGCCGAAGCGCTGCACCTGTCGAGCCGCAGCCTGCAACGGCGGCTGGCCGACGAAGGCACCCGCTACCAGGACGTGCTCGACGAGCTGCGCCGAGAACTGGCGACGTCCTACCTGCGCGAGGCGCGGCACTCGATCAGCGAGATCACCTACCTGCTCGGGTTCTCGGACACGTCGAGCTTCACCCATGCCTTCCGGCGCTGGACCGGGGTGGCGCCGAGTCGATGGAAGCCGGGCTGAACGACCTCGGTCGCTAGCGCTTGTTGCCCTTCCGCCCGGTCACCTTGCGCAGCAGGCCGATACCCGGCACCAGTTCGCTGACCACCTTCGGCCGGGTGATGCCGGCGCGGACCAGGGTCATGGCGAGGGCGCGGACGATGCGGTCGCGGTTCTTGAACACGCTGTCGACCATCGGGATCGCGCGGTCGTCCATCACCGTCACGGTGTCGTCGGGTTCGTCGCCGAAGCGGTAGCGCAGGGTCAGCTTGACTTCGAGCGGCTCGGCGCTGCGTCGCGCGCGGGCGGCGTTGCCTATGATGCTGCCGCCTGCCTTGCGGCCAGCCTTTCCGTCGTTCTTCTTGTCGTTCTTCACGTTCCCGCCCTCGCTCCCGATGCGCAACGCCGACGAAACCACCCGCCCTCCGGCCGCTCCTGATGCCCTGCCCGAGCATCTGCTGGTGTTCGCCCACGGCAAGGAGAGCGGCCCCTGGGGCACCAAGATCCGCCATCTCGCCGAAACCGCCCGGGCGCATGGCTATACGGTTGTCAGCCCGGATTATAGACAGCAGCCGGACCCCGACCTGAGAGTCGCCCAGCTGATCGCGCTGGCGCCGAAAGCGCGCGGCGCCGTGGTGCTGGCGGGGTCGAGCATGGGCGGTTACGTGTCGGCAATGGCGGCCGGCGCGCTGCATCCGGACGCGCTGTTCCTGATCGCGCCGGCGCTGTACTTCCCCGGCTACGACCGGGCGCCGCCGCAGCCGCCGGCGCTGACCCGGGTGGTGCACGGCTGGGGCGACGACATCGTGGTGCCGGACAAGGCGATCCGCTACGCCGCGACGCACCGGGTGCCGCTGACGATGCTCGACGCCGGCCACACGCTGAACGAACGGCTGCCGGAGCTGGCGACCTTGCTCGGTGAGCTGCTCGATCAGGCCCGGCTGCACGCCGCCTACCGGCAGGCGCGTTACCGGATCGCAACGGGCATCGAACGCCGCATCGGTGTCGTCGATGCCGAGGCCGATCGCTGGCTGGCCGCGCAGGGCGTGGTGCAGCGCTGGGCGATCGTCACCGCCTGCAATCCGCTCGGAGTGGCTGTCGACGAGGCTCGCAACGCGGCGGCCAGCGCGCACCTGCAGGCCACGTTGCAGGCGCAGGGCATTCGCCATCTGCCGGCCACCGGCCTGGACCCGGCGGGCCAATGGCCGGCAGAGGCCTCCGAGCTGCTGATCGATCCGCCCGATGACAGCGCCGCCGAGCTGGGCCGTCAGTTCGGCCAGAACGCGATCGTCACCGGCCGGCTGGGAGAAGCGCCGGTCCTGCGCTGGCTGCGCTGAAGTCTCAGCCGCGCGGCGCCGGCTGGGCGGCGACGTAGACGGCGAATTCCGGCGGCATCCGCCGGGGCCGGCCGTGCTTCATGTCGACGCAGACCCACAGCGTCTTGCCGCGCAGCACGACCTTGCGATCGGCCGGGCGGATGATCTGGTAGCCGCGCCACATGGTCAGCCGGGCGTCGTTCTCGATGATCCAGGTGCCGAGCAGCAGCTGTTCCCCGGCGAAGGTCGGCGCGAAGTAGTCCAGCTCGTGGCGGCGCACGACGCAGCCGGCATCGAGCGTCCGGTAGCGTTCCAGGGTCATGCCGAGCTTGTGGGAATGATCCCAGGCCACCCGTTCCAGCCAGCCGAGATAGGCGACGTTGTTGGTGTGGCCCATGCCGTCGGTGTCTTCTGGCTGCACGATCACCGGCAGCACGTGCGGGTAGACCACATCCCAGTCGAGGCGGGCGGGCGGCGTGTCGCTCATTCGGATCGGCATCCATCGGGCAGGAACGGGTGGCGATTGTCGCCGACTCCGCCACCACCCGGCACCCGCGGGCGCGGCGTCCCTTATAATCCGCACCATTCCAGTCCGGTATCCGCCGACAGGCCCCCGCCATGCTCAAGATTGCCAAGCTGACCGACTACGGCACGCTCGTGATGACCACGCTGGCGCGCGCGCCAGCGACGGTGCTGAACGCCCAGGAGCTGGCCGCGCGTTCGCATGTCTCGGCGCCGACGGTCGCCAAGCTGCTGAAGCTGCTGGTCAAGGGCGGGCTGGTGGAATCGACGCGCGGTGCCCACGGCGGCTACCAGCTGGCGCGACCTGCCGAAGACATCACCGTGGCCGAAGTGGTCAGCGCGCTCGAAGGGCCGATCGCCATCACCGCCTGCGCCCAGCACGGCGGCGGCTGCACGATCGAAGGCAGCTGCACGTCGCGCTCGAACTGGCGGCTGATCGACGACGCGGTCCGCCAGGCGCTGTCGGCAGTGACCCTGGCCGACATGGCGGCACCGCGGCCGGGCGCCGTCACCCGCATCAAGCCGCCGGCCGCACTGGGCAGCGTTCCGCACCGTGCCGGCTGACAGCCCGAATTCCATTCCGACCACAGGATCAGCAA
The DNA here is from genome assembly GCF_051860985.1 of Nevskia sp. NCBI lineage: Bacteria > Pseudomonadati > Pseudomonadota > Gammaproteobacteria > Nevskiales > Nevskiaceae > Nevskia > Nevskia sp. The sequence goes on from NZ_JBIMKV010000003.1 coordinate 282,684, forward strand.
CCGCCATGGCAGCCAGTCCAGACGCCGCAGCGACCCAGAACATCCGCGAGGTGACCGAAATGGTTGCCAGCCGGAAGCTCTACAGCGCCGGCTTCATCACCGACATCGAGGCCGACAAGGTTCCGCCCGGTCTTTCCGAGGATGTCATCCGCCTGATCTCGGCCAAGAAGGACGAGCCGGAGTGGCTGCTGAACTTCCGCCTCAAGGCCTATCGCCGCTGGCTGACGATGGCCGAGCCGGAATGGGCGAACGTCCATTACGCGAAGGTCGACTACCAGTCGATCTCCTACTACTCGCAGCCGAAGTCGATGAAGGACGGCCCGAAGTCGCTCGACGAGGTCGACCCCAAGCTGCTGGAAACCTACAAGAAGCTCGGCATTCCGCTGCGCGAGCAGGAAATGCTGGCCGGCGTGCAGAACGTGGCGGTCGACGTGGTGTTCGATTCGGTGTCGGTCGGCACCACCTTCAAGAAGAAGCTGGCCGAGGCCGGCGTGATCTTCTGCCCGCTGTCGGAAGCGGTGAAGACGCACCCGGAACTGGTCAAGAAGTATCTCGGCTCGGTAGTGCCGTTCGCTGACAACTTCTACGCCGCGCTGAACACGGCGGTGTTCACCGAAGGCTCGTTCGTCTACATCCCGAAAGGCACCCGCTGCCCGATGGAGCTGAGCACCTACTTCCGCATCAACGAGCGCAATACCGGCCAGTTCGAGCGCACCTTGATCATCGCCGACGAAGGCAGCCACGTGAGCTACCTCGAGGGCTGCACGGCGCCGCAGCGCGACGAGAACCAGCTGCACGCAGCCGTCGTCGAGCTGGTGGCGCTCGACGATGCCGAGATCAAGTATTCGACCGTGCAGAACTGGTATCCCGGCGACGAAGAAGGCCGCGGCGGCATCTACAACTTCGTCACCAAGCGCGGCGACTGCCGTGGCCCGCGTTCGAAGATTTCCTGGACCCAGGTCGAGACCGGTTCGGCGATCACCTGGAAGTATCCGAGCTGCATCCTCCGAGGCGACGACTCGGTCGGCGAGTTCTACTCGGTGGCGCTGACCAACCACCGCCAGCAGGCCGACACCGGCACCAAGATGATCCACGTCGGCAAGCGCACCAAGTCGACGATCGTCTCCAAAGGCATCGCCGCCGGTCGCGGCCAGCAGAGCTATCGCGGTCTGGTGCGGATGCTCGATTCCGCCGAAGGCGCGCGCAACTACACGCAGTGCGATTCCCTGCTGATCGGCGACCAGTGCGGCGCCCACACCTTCCCGTACACCGAAGTGCGCAACCCGAGCGCGACGCTCGAACACGAAGCCACCACCTCGAAGATCTCCGACGACCAGCTGTTCTACTGCCGGGCGCGCGGCATCGGCGAGGAAGAAGCGGTGTCGATGATCGTCAACGGCTTCTGCAAGGACGTGTTCAAGGAACTGCCGATGGAGTTCGCCGTCGAGGCGCAGAAGCTGCTGGCAGTGTCACTTGAAGGCGCTGTCGGGTAAGGCGATGCCGGAAATCAGCCGCTTTCTCGGCATCGTCATCACGATGTATTTCAAGGACCACAACCCGCCGCACTTTCACGTCCAGTACAACGACTACCGGGCGCAGATCGCGATCTCCACGCTCGGCATGATCGAAGGACAGCTGCCGCCACGGGTGCTGAGCCTGGTGGTCGAATGGGGTTCGATGCATCGCGACGAACTGCTTGAAAACTGGACCGAACTGAGCACCACCGGCCAGTTCCACAAGATCGAGCCGCTGGCATGAGTCTGCCGCTGATCACCGCAGCGCATTGCGTGCAAGGGCACGTCTTGCAACTCACGTTCAGCGATGGACGCAGTGGCACCGTCGATTTCTCGGCGCTGCTCGACGGCGCTCTGCCGCCGGTCTTCGCACCCTTGCGCGACCCCGCCGTGCTGGCCGATTTCCGGCTTGAGCACGGCACCCTGCACTGGACCGGCGATCTCGATCTTGCCCCCGAATACCTGTATTTCCGCGCATTCGCGCATGAACCCGGCCTGCAGCGGCAGTTCGCCGACTGGGGCTATCTGGAGCCGCACACCGTCCATGCTTGACATCACAAACCTGCACGCCCGCGTCGAAGAAAAGGAAATCCTCAAGGGCCTGAACCTGCGCATCCGCCCGGGCGAAGTCCACGCGATCATGGGCCCCAACGGCGCCGGCAAGTCCACACTTTCCAACGTCATCGCCGGCCGCGACGGCTACCAGGTCACCGACGGCAGCATCCTGTTCAACGGCCGCGACCTGCTGGCGCTGGACCCGGAAGTGCGTGCCTGCGAAGGCATCTTCCTCGGCTTCCAGTACCCGGTCGAAATCCCCGGCGTCAGCAACATGACCCTGCTGAAAGCGGCGGTGAACGCGCGCCGCAAGCTGAAAGGCGAAAGCGAGATTGCGCCGAACGATTTCCTGGCCTGGGTCCGCGAGCAGGCGAAGAAGGTCAAGATCGATCCGAAGATGCTGTCGCGCGGCGTCAACGAAGGCTTCTCCGGCGGCGAGAAGAAGCGCAACGAGATCCTGCAGATGCTGGTGCTGCAGCCGACCTTGATGATCCTCGACGAAACCGATTCCGGCCTCGACATCGACGCGCTGAAGATCGTGTCCGACGGCATCAACGCGCTGCGCTCGCCGGAACGCTCGACCGTGCTGGTCACCCACTACCAGCGCCTGCTCGACTACGTGCAGCCGGATTTCGTCCATGTTCTGGCGCGCGGCCGGATCGTCCGCAGCGGTGGCCCGGAACTGGCCAAGGAACTCGAGGAAAAGGGCTACGGCTGGCTGGAGGCGGCATGAGCGAGCTTACTTCCACCTGGGCCGACCGCTTCGAGCAGTGGGTCGGCAGCCACGACGTGGCCGAGCAGGCGCGCCGTCGCCGCCAGTTCCAGCGTTTCGCCGCCACCGGCTTTCCCGGCCCGGCCGACGAGGCCTGGCATTACACCGACCTGGCGGCGCAGGCCGACGCCGGCTACCAGCTGGCCGGTGCCGACGCCGCCGGCGCTGAAGAGGCTTCGACGCCGATCGCCGCGCTGCCCGGCTGCGCGCTGCTGGTCTATCGCAATGGCGTGCTCGACCGCGCTGCCAGCAGCGCCGCCGCCTTCGACGGCCTGGCGCTGGCCGCGTCCGCCGCTGCCGGCAGCGACGACGACGGCGCCCAGGACGACGGCGGCATCGACGCGCTGAATGCGGCCTACGCCAGCCGCGGGCTGGTCTGCACGGTGGCCGCCGGCCAGCGCGCGGTCCAGCCGCTGCAGGTGGTGCTGCAGTCGGAAGCCGGCGATACGCCGCTGATGAGCCACCAGCGGCACCGGATCGTGCTCGGCACGCAGGCCGAGGCAACGGTGCTGCTGCAGTTCGTCGGCCACGGCGGCACGAGGCTCGCCACCCATGTGATCGAGGTGACGCTGGCTGCCGGCGCGCGCCTCCACCTGCACCGGCTGTCCGGCGAAACCGCCGGCGCCACGCTGCTGACCCGGCTCGATGCCCGGCTCGACCGCGACGCCCAGCTGCACCTGTCAGGCATCGCCGTCGGCGGCGGTCTCGGCCGGCACCGCGCCGATGTCCGCCTGGAAGGCAGCGGCGCGGAACTGCATGCCACCTCGCTGCAGGTGCCGGCCAGCGGCGCCCATGTCGACGACCTGGTGCGCATCGTCCACGCGGCACCGCACGGCACCAGCCGGATCGTCGCGCGCGGCATCGTCGATGCCCACGCCAAGGCCATCTTCAATGGCCGCGTGGTCGTTCGACCCGGCGCCCAGAAGACCGATTCCGAACAGCGGCTGGCCAACCTGCTGCTGTCGCGCAAGGCCGAGGTCAACGCCAAGCCGGATCTGGAAATCCACGCCGACGACGTCAAATGCGCCCACGGCGCGACGGTCGGCCAGCTCGACGCGGTGGCGCTGGCCTACCTGCGCAGCCGAGGCATTCCGCAGGCCGAGGCACGGGCACTGCTGCTGCGCGCGTTCGCCACCGAAACGCTGGAACGGCTCGGCTGGCCGGCGCTGCAGGCGCTGATCGCCGAGCGGCTCGGGCTGCCGGCGAACGAGCTCGACCTCGCCTTCGGAGACGCCGAATGAGCGCGCCCGGCTACGACGTCGACGCCATCCGCGCCCAGTTCCCGATCCTGGCCGAACCGGTGCGCGGCGGCCGCCTGGCCTATCTGGACAACGCGGCCACCACGCAGAAGCCGGAAACGGTGCTGGCGGCGATCGACCGCTACTACCGCCACCAGAATTCCAACGTGCACCGCGCCGTGCACGACCTGGCCGAGCGGGCGACCACCGCCTACGAAGGCGCACGCGACCGCATCGCCCGCTGGTTCAACACCGCGCGCGAGGAGATCGTCTTCACCCGTGGCACCACCGAAGCGATCAACCTGGTCGCCTACAGCTTCCTGCGGCCCCGTCTTGCCGCCGGTGACGAAGTGCTGCTGACCGGCATGGAGCACCACTCGAACATCGTGCCCTGGCAGCTGGTGGCGAAGGAAAAGAGCGCGAAGATCATCGCCGCGCCGGTGCTCGACGACGGCGCGCTGGACTTCGAGGCCTGGACCGCGCTGCTCAACGAGCGCACCAAGTTCATCGCCGTGGTTCATGTGTCGAACTCGCTCGGCACCGTCAACCCGGTTGAAAAGATGATTGCTGCGGCAAAGGCGCGCGGCATTCCGGTGCTGGTCGACGGCGCCCAGTCGGTCGCCCACATCGCGGTCGACTTCCCGGCGCTGGGCGCGGACTTCTTCACCTGCTCGGCGCACAAGGCCTACGGCCCGACCGGCTTCGGCTGTCTGGTCGCCAAGCGTGCGCATCTCGACGCGATGCCGCCCTGGCATGGCGGCGGCGACATGATCCGCACCGTCAGCTTCGAGGAAAGCACCTGGAACGAAGCGCCGTACCGCTTCGAGGCCGGCACGCCGGACATGGCTGGCGCGGTCGGTTTCGCAGCGGCGCTGGACTGGATCGAGTCGGTCGGGCTCGAAGCGATCGCCGCCCACGAGCACCAGCTGCTGGTCGACGGCACGGCCTTGCTGGCCGACATTCCCGGCCTGCGGATGATCGGCACCGCGAAGAACAAGGGCGGCGTGATGTCCTTCGTGATGGCCGCCGGCCATGCCCAGGACATCGGCACGCTGCTCGACCAGTACGGCGTCGCGGTGCGCACCGGCCACCATTGCACGATGCCGCTGATGGCCCGTTTCGGCGTGCCGGCGACGGTGCGCGCCTCGCTGGCGGCCTACAACAATCGCGAGGATCTCGAGCAGCTGGCGATGGCGCTGCGCAAGGCCAGCCGCCTGCTGGCCTGAGCGCCGGTCGGCAGCCCCTGCAGCGCATCGTTGTGCCGGTGCCGGCCGTATGATCGACTGCACCGAGGTGCGCCCGATCATGCGGCGCGGCCTCGCGGCTGGAGATCATGGATACGAGCCCTCGCGCCAACGGCTTCACCCTGCTTGAACTGATGGTGGCCCTGATCGTCGTGTCGATCCTGCTGGTGGTCGGCCTGCCGAGCTTCAGCGCCACCGTCCGCCAGAACTGCACGGTGACCACCGCCAACACCTTGCTGACGGTGCTGACCGCAGCGCGCAGCGAAGCCCTGAAGCGCGACCGCACGGTGACCGTCTGCCTGAGCGTCGACGGCGAGCACTGCGCCAGCAGCAGTGCCGGCAGCTGGGACCAGGGCTATCTGATGTTCGTCGACAGCGACGGGGACCACCTCTATGCGGGCACCGTGGCCGAGCCGCTGCTGAAGGTCGAGCGGCCGCTCAGCACCTGCGCCCGGATCACCAAGAACGGCGATCGCCCGTACATCCGCTACAGCGGCCTCGGCCGGATGCTCGACGCCGCCAGCTTCACGGTCGCCGCCACTTCGGGGGCGCGCTTCGAACGCCAGGTGGTGATCAGCCCGACCGGCCGGCCGAGAGTCGAGCGGCCATGAGGCGGGCCGCCGGCATGACGCTGGTCGAGGTGCTGGTCGCCGTGCTGGTGCTGGCCATCGGCCTGCTCGGCATCGCCGGCCTGCAATCGGCAGCGCTGTCGAACAACCTGATGGCCTACCAGTACACGCTCGCCTCGTCGCTGGCGCAGGCGATGACCGAACGGATGCGCGCCAACCGCGAAGGCGTGCGCAGCGGCGCCTATGCCCTCGACGCTGACGCCCGGCCTGCACCGGCGCCGGTCAACTGCGCCGCCAGCGCCTGTTCGCCGGTCGAGCAGGCGCAGTGGGACATCGCCGCGATCTACGCCCAGCTGTCGTCGTCCGCCGACACCGCCAACTTGCCCAGCAGCCCGCGCGGCGTGCTGCCCGGCAGCCACCTGTCGATCGCCTGCGACGATGGCGTCTGCGCCGCCGACAGCCTGCGCATCGTCACCGTCTACTGGGACGGCAGCCGCCGCCGGCCGGACCGCATCGACTGCGACGCGCTGCACTGCGTGCGCCTCGGCTACCTGCCGTGATGCGCCCGCGCGGCTTTTCGCTGGTCGAGCTGATGGTGACGCTGGTGGTGGCGCTGCTGCTGCTGGTCGGCATCGCCCGGGTGTTCGTGATTTCCAAGCAGAGCTACCGGGTGCAGGAAAGCACCAGCCGCATGCAGGAAAACATCCGCGTCGCCTCCGACTACTTCAACCGCTACCTGCGCCAGGCCGATTTCTGGGGCGGTGTTGCCAGCACCGAGGTGCGCGTGCGGCCCGGCCCCACCGCCATCGGCAAGGGCAGCTGCACAAAGGCCTGGATCATGAACCCGGCGGAAGGGCTGCTCGGCTACGCCGGCGCGGCCAGCCGGCCGGTCGGCATGCCAGCCGGCTGCCTGACCCGTTACGTCAGCGGCTCCGACGCCCTCGCCGTCCGCTTCGCCAGCCCGGACGATTTCACCCGCGACGCCGCGCTGAGCCGCAGCGCCGTCGAACGCGGGCCGCTGTACCTGCGCGCCAGCCTCGGTCACGGCGGCCTGCTGTTCGATGTCCGCGACGCCGATCTCGACGACATCCGCCGTTCGCCGCCGGGCGGCCCCGAAAGCGGCGTGTTCAACTACAAGCTGAAAATTGCCGTTTTCCACTTGCAGACGCAGGATTTCGGCAGCGGCCCGGTGCCGACCCTGGCCATGCTCGAACTGGACCGGTCGTCGCTGACCACGGTGCAACTGGTGGACGGAATCGAGATGCTGGCCTTCAGCTTCGGAGTCGACAGCAATGACGACCAGCAGGTCGATCGCTACCGCGAAGCCGCCGACATCGGCGACTGGCGGCAGGTGCTCAGCGTTCGCGTGAGCTTCATCGCCCGTGGCGACGAGCGCGACAACCTGGTCGATACCCAGGAATACGCGCTGACCGCCAGCCGCTGCTACGGCCCGGCCCGCTCCAGCTGCGCCAGCCGCTACAGCGACGCTGACGCCCGCTTCCAGCGCCGTCTCGTGGTGCAGGAAGTGCAGCTGCGCAACCGGGTGCGCGGCTGATGTCGCGCCCGGCGCCGGCAGCCCGACCGCGCGGCTATGCGCTGGTCACCGCCGTCGTGTTCCTGGTGCTGTTGACGCTGGTGGCGCTGGCCGCCATTCGCGGCACCGGGCTGGAAGTGAAGTCGACCGCCAACAACACGCTGCGGGCCGAAGCGTTCGCGGCGTCGGAAATCACCCGCACGCTGGCCGGCCGGCAGATCGACCGCCTGTGCGCGCAGGCCGGCCGCGACGGCCTGACCCGCGACGACGACCCCAGCGCCCTGCGCGCCGTACCGGGGCTGCGCGTGCTCGACGACGGCAACTGGTGCCTGGACGCCGACGCCGCCTTCGTCGCGATGCCGGCCGGTGCGCCGGCCGATGCCCGCTACGACCGCGACCGGCCGCCGGCCGCGCACGGCAGCGCCTGGGTGCAGCGCCTGTACCGGACCACCGTGACCGGCGCCGGCCAGGCCCAGGCCGCCGGCTACGGCGGCACCGGCGTCGGCAGCGCCAGCGGCGGTGCGCAGATCTTCTTCCACGTCTACAGCCGCGGCAGCGACCGTCCGGCCACCGGCAGCAGCGCGCCGGAAGCCGGCTACGACACGGCCGCCGTCTACCGCTACGTGATCCGCCGATGAGCCGTCCGCTGCAACAGCTCGGGCGGTTGCTGGCGCTGCTCGGCGTCTGCGGCGCGTGCCTGACGCTGCCCGGCGCCACGGTGGCCCAGGCCAGCATCGTGCTGGGCCGGCTGTCACTGGAAGCTGCCGCCGATTTCGTGGCGCTGCCGTTGACCACCCGCAAGGCGGTGACGCCGCTGGTGATGCTCGGGCTGGCGATCGACGAACAGGCCCACCGGCGTGCCTACGACGACCTGGCCGACCTCGACGGCGATGGCCTGATCGACACCGACTACCGCAACGACCACCGCTACGCCGGCTACTTCGACGACCGGCTCTGCTACGACCACGACGGCAGCCGCTTCCGCGCCGCCAGCACGGCCAGCGCGCACCGCTGCAGCGGGCGCTGGAGCGGCAACTTCCTGAACTGGCTGACGATGACCCGGCTCGACCTGATCCGCCACGCGCTGTACGGCGGCCACCGGCAGGTCGACAGCGACAGCCTCACCGTGCTCGAACGCGCCGACGTGCCGGACGACAGCCACGCCTGGGTCAAGATCTACGGCGGCGCCGACCTGGCGCAGCTGATGCCGGCCCCGGCCGCTGCCGTGATGTCGTTCTGCAACGTCAGCCGCAGCGTCGGCGGCGCTTCGCCCGGCGAACCGCTGCTGCGGGTGGCCGCCGGCGCCGCGCCGCTGTGGGCGTCGACCGACCACGGCCATTGCGACGACCGGGCCGGCGCGCCGGGCGTGCCGGCCACGGCGATCGCCGACTTCCCGGTGCGGGTGGAAGTCTGCTCGGCGGCGGCGCCGGTGCAGGAAGGCGTCTGCCAGCGCTATCCGGCCGGCAGCCTCAAGCCGGTTGGCGTGCTGCAGCGCTACGGCGAAGCCGGCACCGTCCGCTTCGGCCTGATTGCCCGCAGCGCGTCGCGGCCGCGCTCCGGCGGCCAGCTGCGGCGCAACATCCTGCCGCTGGTGGGCAACGGCAACGATCCGGCGGCCTGCGCCAGCGGCGACGAGATCCGCCTGTCCAGCGGCCAGTTCTGCCCGCCGTCGGCCGCTGCCGGCGGCGTCATCAGCGCGCTCGAACGGCTGCGCATCACCCGCTACGCCAGCCTCGACGACCCCGACGGCGGCTATCGCGACTGCCGGGGCGAGCCACTGTTCACCCGCGCGGCCGGCGGCAACGGCATCCGTCGGCCGGGGCCTCTCGACGGCCAGGAATGCAGCAACCACGGCAACCCGGTCGCGGAAATCCTGGCCGAATCGCTGCGCTATCTGGCCGGTGCGGCCGGCCCGTCGCCGGCCTTTTTCGCCTCGGCCGATGCCGAGCGCGCGCTGCTGCCGGGACAGGACGCACCGGACTGGCGCGATCCGCTGCGCGAACTCGGCGCCTGCGTCGATTGCAGCGTGGTGATGATCAGCAACGGCCCCGGCAGCTTCGATGCCGACGAGCTGCCGGACCTGCCGCTGAAGATCGCCGGCAGCATTCCCGCCGCCGCCTGGGCCGATGCCACCGACCGCATCGGCAGCGCCGAAGGGCTCGATCCGCTGCAGCTGGTCGGCCGCCTCGAGACGCGCCCGCCGGCCACCACCGACGAACGCCTCGACGCCGCCCTGTGCCAGCGCCCGGCCAGTCCGCCGGAGCGGCTGTCGACGCTGCGCGGCCTGTGCCCAACGGCGCCGGCCCGCGACGGCAGCTATCTGGCCGCCGGGGTCGCCTATCTCGGCCATGTGCGCGACCTGCGGCCGGACCTCGCCGGCCGGCAGTCGGCAGCGTTCTACGCGCTGGAATTCGACGATCCGCTGCCGGTCATCCCGATCCGCACCGACGCCGGGCTGCTGACCCTGAGCCCCAGCTGCCAGTCGCTGGCCGGCAGCGCCGCGCCGTCCGATCCGGCCAGCCCGCGCCGGCAATGCGCGTTCAGCTCGGCGCTTGCCGGGCCGATCCAGGATGCCGACGGCCGCCTGCTGGGCCGGCCGTTGTCGGCCAGCGGCCGCTCCGGCAGCCTCTATGTCGCCTGGCACGACGCGCCGTACGGCGGCCGCCACGACAGCCGGGGCGCGGAGCTGATCAGCTGGTGTGTCGGCAGCGAATGCCTGCCGCAGCCGCCGCCCGGCAGCCGCGACGGCCTCTGCTTCGGCGTAGCCAACGGCACGACGCCCGACTGCGTCGACGGCGCGCTGCGCAGCATCGGCGGCGACGAGCTGCTGGTGCGGGTCGAAACGCTGTCCGGCGCGCCGGGTGCGGCGATGCTGCACGGCTACGTGATCAACGGCACCGCCGGTGGCGGCAACGACGGCAGCCATCTGCTGCTGAGCCGGCCGGCCATCGCCGGCGCCGGCGACGCCCGCAACCGGCTTCTGGCGCCGACGCAGCCGCTGCCGGCCAGCTGGAATGCGGTGGCGGTGCGCAGCTACACGGCCCGGCCGGCGGTGCGGTCGCAGCCCGGGCCGCTGGAACTGGCGGCCCGCTACGGCAGCTTCACGGTCGACCCGGCGGCCGTCGATCCGTTGCCGGAAGCCGCCGGCACCGGCACCGGCGGCTGCACCGAAACCTCGTGGGACCGCTACGACCGCGATGGCGCCAGCCGGCCGGACTGCGTGGCCGACCACTATCACGCGCTGCGCGACGCCGGCCAGATCGGCGACCGCCTGCGTCAGGTGCTGGGCTCGGTGCTGGCGCGCAGCAGCCTGGCCCAGGCGCGCCGGGTCGGCGTGCAGTCCGGTTTCACGCAGGGCAACGGCCTGGCCATCCAGACCGTCTACGAATCGCGCGCCACCGATCGCGGCGGCCGCAGCGTCGACTGGATCGGCAACGTGCAGGCCCTGTTCGTCGATCGCGACGGCCAGCTGCGCGAGGACGACCCGAGCCGCGACGGCGTGCTCGACGAAAGCGACTACGCCCAGCACCCGGTGGTGCAGCTGTACTTCGATGCCGACGCCCAGCAGACCCGCTTCCGCCGCTTCCGCGACAACCCGGCGACCGCACCGGGCGCGTTCACGGTGATCGACGACCTGCAGCAGCTGCGCACCGTCTGGAGCGCCCGCCCACAGCTGGCGGCGCAGGCCGAGGTCGGCGAACAGCGGGCCTATCGGGCACCGGCCGTGCGCGGCCGGCACATCCTGACCTTCCTGGACCTGAATCTCGACGGCAAGGCGCAGACCGGTGAAACCGTCGATTTCCTGCCGGCCCGCTTCACGGCCGGCCGCCAGGGGGTGCTGAACGTCGACGGCCCGGAGGCAGCGGCGGCGCTGGTCGACTGGGTGCGCGGCAACGACCATCCCGGCCTGCGCAGCCGGGTGATCGATCGCGACGGCACCGGTCTGCAGACCCAGCGGCTCGGCGACATCGTGCACGGCCAGCCGTTGCTGGTCGCCGCGCCGGCCGATGCCTACGACCTGCTGTACGGCGACCGCTCCTATGCCGCCTTCTTCCGCCAGTACCGGGCGCGCCGGCAGGTGGTCTATGTCAGCGCCAACGACGGCCTGCTGCATGCGTTCAACGCCGGCTTCCGGCGTGCCGACGATCGCGGCTTCGCCACCGCGCCGGCCGGCGGTGGTGTCACCGAGCATCCGCTGGGCAGCGAGCTGTGGGCCTATCTGCCGTTCAACCTGCTACCGCATCTGGGCTTTCTGGCAGCACCGGACTACGGCCATCAGTGGCTGCTCGACGGTACGCCAAGCGCCTTCGATGTCCGCGCGTTTCCGGCCGACGCCACGCATCCGGACGGCTGGGGCACGCTGCTGGTGGTCGGCATGCGGCTGGGCGGCGGCGAGCTGAACATCCCCGACGTGCAGGCCGGCGGCGGCAACCACGCGCGCTTCGCCGACTTCGCCACCGGCCTGCGCGAGCGCGGCACCTTCACCACCCGCTCCGCCTACGTGGTGCTCGACATCACCGACCCGGAGCAGCCGCCCCGGGTGATCGCCGAGATCGCCGACCGCGACCGGGAACGCGGCATGCTCGGCTTCACGACGGCGCGGCCGGCCGTGGCCGGCTTCGCCACCGGCACCGACCCGGCCACCCGCAGCGACGCCTGGTACCTGTTCGCCGGCAACGGTCCGGACCTGCAGGAACTGAACAACGTCGTGTCGCGGCGCAGCGCGCGGCTGTTCGCCGCCAATCTCGGCACGCTGCTCGATCCGGCGCGGAGCCTGGACGACGCGATCGAAACCTTCCGTGGCGACGGCATCGGCAGCGACGAGGCGGACTTCCCGTCGCAGGCGCCGGCCAGCTTCATCGGCGATCCGGTGGCGGTCGACTGGGACCTCGACTACCGGGCCGACGCGCTGTACTTCGGCACCAGCGGCGGCAGCGCGGCGGCACCGGCCGGCAAGCTGTTCCGGCTGGCGTTCAATCCGCCACCGCCCGGCCTCGATGGCCGCCGCGCCTTGCCGCCGGTGGCCAGCTGGTCGGTGCCGGCCGTGGTGCTGGACACCCAGGGGTCGGTGCTGCACGCACCGTCGGTGACCCAGGACGAATTCGGCAACCGCTGGCTGCTGTCGGGCACCGGCCGCTACCTGGCCGGCGCCGATCGCGCCAGCAGCGCGCCGCAGGTCCTGTTCGGCGTCATCGACCGGGCCACCGCCGGCAGCACTCCGCCACGGCTCAGCGCGCTGACCGATACCAGCAGCGCCGTGGTCGCCGATGGCGGCGTGGTCAGCGGGCTCGGCGCCGGCATCAGCAACGAGTCGATGCTGGTCGATGCGATCCGCGGCAACGATGCCGGCGTCGGCGGCAGCGGCGGCTGGCTGTTCCGGCTGACCGCCGACGTCGGCGGCAGCGCTGCCGAACGGCTGGCGGCGGACACCGTGCTGCTCGACCGCACGCTGTTCGCGACCGCCTACACGCCGGCCGAGGCGCTGTGCAACGACCAGGGCAGCAGCCGGCTGTTCGCCGTCAACTTCCTGACCGGTGCGCCGCGCGCGCAGCGACCGGTGCTGCGCAACACGGCCGTGGTCGGCGCACCGCCCATCGCCTTCGCGCCGCTCGGCCAGGGCCTGGCCGGTGCGCCCAGCCTGCGGGTCGCGGCCCCTTCCAACGGCCGTCCCGGCGGCTACACGATCAGCCTGCCGTCGATCACCGGCGCGGTCGACCAGCGCCAGGCGCGCGACGCCGGCGGCCTGCACTCGGGCGAAATCGACTGGCGCGAGAATCATCCGGAATGAACCCCTTGCGCAGACGGAAAACGGCCGGCGTGACCCTGATCGAACTGCTGGTGGTGATCGCGATCGTCGGCATCCTGTCGATGGTGGCGCTGCCCACCTATCGCGCCTACCAGCTGGAAGCCGGCCGCAGCACCGGCGCCAGCTGCCTGATCGACGCCGAATACCGGTTGGCGCAGCACGAAGCGAAAACCGGCAGCGCCGCCGCCACGCTGGCCGCCGCCGGCGTGCCGGAGCGCTGCGGCGAGACGCCGGCCTATCTGCTGAGCCTCGGCGACGGCCGCATCTGCGGCGCCGGCGCCGCCAGCGGCCGCTACGCGCTGCGCGCCCGGGGCGAGGGCCGCCAGGCGGACGACGGCGATCTGGTGCTGTGCGTGGACCCGTCGGTCGGCAGCCCCGGCCTGCGCCTGACCCATCTGCACAGCCGGCCGGATGCGCCGGACCGCCTGCTGCCCGGCTGGGACTTCAAGCCCGGCCGATGACCGCGCCTGCCCATCCGTTGCGCCGCCGCCGGTCGTCCGGCTTCACGCTGCTGGAGCTGATGGCGGCGGTCGTCGTCGTCGGCCTGCTGGCGACCCTGGCGGTGCCGAGCTACCGCAGCTACGTGCTGCGCGCCAACCGTGCCGTGGTGCGGACGCTGCTGGTCGACCTGGCCGCGAAACTGGAAGTGGAAGCGCTGCGCCGCGGCGGTTACCCGGACACCTTCGACTTCTACCTGATCGGCGCCGACCGCGGCTTCGGCGCCGAGCGCGAGTTCTTCATCACCGCGCGCGGCCAGGTGATCGGCGATGTCGGCGATGCCGGCTACGACGACAGCATCTACGGCATCCGCCTGCTGGCGGCCGAGGCCGACGCGCTCGGCCAGCGCCGCGACTACACGCTGACCGCCCGCGCGCTGCACGGCCAGCTCGGCGATCGCAACTGCCTGACGCTGAGCCTGCAGGCCAACGGCCGGCGCAGCGCCACACCGGGAAGCGTCGAGGAATGCTGGGGACGCTAGTGCAGCGTGTACAACCAAGCGCGAGTGCTATGGCGTGTCTCGCGGCGCGACACTACATGGCGAATCGTCGCCACGGAACGACGACGAGGCCACATCTCGCCTCGGTTCGCGTCACGATCCATCGCCGCCTCATTCGCGCTTCGTCGTCTGCGCTGCACGAGCCGCCGCTGGGTCTGCACCGCACTGCCGCCGGTCCGTGAAGGTACTGCGCGTTCACCGGCGGCGTGGAAATCAGGCTACCGTTGTGAGGTCCCTGCGGTGCCTGCCTGCGATGGCCAACGACAACGGATTCACGCTGCTGGAAATGCTGGTGGTGATCGCCATCGCCGCGCTGCTGATGTCGCTCGCCGGCCCTGGCCTGCGCAGTTTCCTGCTCGCCAGCGCACGCGGCGACGCCGCCACCGCGCTATACGGCGCGATGGTGCAGGCGCGCGGCGAAGCGATCGCCCGCAATGCCTCGATCATCGTCTGCCCGCGCAATCCGGCGGTGCGCGGCGGCCATCCCCGCTGCGATACAGCGGCGACCCGCAGCTGGGTCAACGGCTGGGTGATCTACCGAGACAGCGCGCCCGACAGCAGCAGCGCCAAGCCGGCGGCGGCGGCCGACGTGATCGCCGCCGGCGAGCCGGTGGACCGGGCGCTGGTCTGGCACAGCGAACCGGACGGCATCACCGCCGTGCAGTTCGAGTCCTCGGGCCGGCTGTCGAACAGCACCCGCATCACCCTGCACCTGTGCCGTGACGACGACCCGCACTGGGAAGGCCGGCGCGTGCAGATCGACACCAGCGGCCGGATTCGCCTGGCTCGCGACAGCGGCTGCGCGGCATGAGCGCGCGCAGCCGCGGCTTCACGCTGGTCGAGGTGATGGTCACCGTGTTCGTCGTTGCCGTCGGCCTGCTCAGCGTTGCCGGCCTGCAGGCGCTGTCGAAGAAATCCAACTTCGACGCCATCCAGCGCACCCAGGCGGCGGCGCTGGCGCAGGACCTGATCGAGCGGATGCGCGCCAACCCCGGTCGCGGCGCCGACTACCTGACCGACGCCCGCAACGGCATCAGCAGCACCCGGCTGCCACCGGCGCCGGCCCGCGCCTGCGCGGTGGACGGCAGCAGCGGCAGCCCGCGCTGCACGCCGGTGCAGGTGGTGACCTTCGATCGTTACGAGTGGTCGCGGGCGCTGTTCGGCGATGTCGAACGGATTGCCGACAGCGCCGCCGGCGGGCTCAGCGAGCCGACCGCCTGCATCACCAACACCCGCGCGCCCTGCGGCGTCTACACGGTGGCGATCGCCTGGCGCGGCATCACGCCGCTGCCGCCGGCCGATCCGGCCGACAGCGCCAGCCCGGCAGCCAATCCCTGCGGCCTCGACAACACCGCCTACGACGATCCCGGCACGCCGGGCGTCGATGCCCGGCTGCGGCGGATCATCGTCGTGCGCACGGTGATCGACGACCACAGCGGCCAGTGCCTGGCGGCGGTGACGCCATGAGCGTCGCCGTCCGGCAGCGCGGCCTGTCGCTGGTCGAGCTGATGATCGCGGTGACGCTCGGCCTGATCGTGCTGGCGGCGATCCTGGCGGTGTTCAACCAGAACAGCCGCAGCTTCCGGCAGACCGACGCCGTGGCGCGCATGCAGGACAGCGCCCGCTTCGCGCTCGACACCCTGGCCCGCGACCTGGCGATGGCCGGCTACTACGGCGGCCTGTACGGCGCCGCCGGCATCGTGCCGATCAGCCGCGCGCCGACGCTGGACTGCGGCAGCGCCGACAGCAGCACCTCGCCGGCCACGCCGTGGGCATTCCAGCTGCGGCGGCGTGTGGAATTCCGCAACCAGCGCTCGGCGGTCACGGTCGCCAGCGCCTTCCCGTGCCTGGGCGGCAGCAGTACGCCGGTGGCGCCGGATACCGACATCGTCGCGATCCGCCGGGTGGCCGGTCAGGTCACTGCCGAGATCGCCGCCGGCGGCTCGGTGCAGCTGCGCCCTTATCAGGTCTATCTGAAGACCAACGGCACGGTCGGATCGCTGATCCAGAACGGCAGCAGCGCCAGCTTCAGCCTGAGCACCTCCACGGTCGAGCCGCTGCAGGCGCCGATGAGCTTCTGGAAGTACGTGCCCCGGCTGTACTTCATCCGCAGCTATGCCGAAACGCCCGGCGACGGCGTGCCGGCGCTGTGCCGGATGGAGCTGCAGCATGTCGCCAGCCCCACGATGGCGGTGGAATGCCTGGCCGATGGCGTCGAGAACCTGCAGCTGGAATGGGGGCTGGACAGCGACAACGACTGCGTCGTCGACACCTACACCTCCAGCCCCGATGCCGATGCGCTGGCGCAGACCGCGATCACCGCGCGGGTCTGGATCCTGGTGCGCAGCACCGAGCCGGAGGGCGGCTACCGCGACGACAAGACCTTCGAGTTCGGCGACTACGAAACCGCCGCCGGCCGCGCCGATGCCTTTCACCGGCGGGTCTACTCGACCACCGTGCAGCTGCGCAATCCGGTCGGCGATCTCGGTCCCTGCACCGGGCCGTCGTCGCTCACAGCGGCGGTGACGCCATGAGGCGCCGCCAACGCGGCGCGGCGCTGGCGACGGCGCTGCTGATCCTGATCGTGCTGACCCTGCTCGGGCTGGCGGCGATGCGCAGCAGCCGGCTGGAACTCAAGCTGTCGCAGAACGCCGAGAGCCGCGTCAACGCGCGGCAATCGGCGCAGGCGATCGCCGATGGCATCACCCAGGTCGACGCCAATCTGGCGATCGGCAGCGGGCCGGGCTTTCTCGCCTGCTACCGGCCGGCGTCGGGCATCGCGCAGCCCGACAGCCTGCCGTTCAGCTGCGACACGCCGACCCTGCCGGCGCCGGCCGACGATGCGCTGCGCGCCTACAGCTATGCGCGGGTGCAGCGCGAGGCGCCGGAATTCCTGACCACCGCAACGCTGCGCGGCGCCGGCAACAGCGGCCGCAGCTACGACTACGCGCGCTTCACGGTCACCGGCGGCTATGACCACGGCAGCGAAGGCTTCGGCGCCGCCGAAGTCGTGCAGGGCGTGCTGAAGCTGCACGCCAGGGCCGGCGGCGTGAGCTACCAATGAGCCACCTCGCCCGCCTGCTGGGTCCGCTGCTGCTGATGCTGGGGACGCTGGCCGCCGGCCTGCCGGCGGCGACTCGCGCCGACGACATCGATCTCTACGCCAACGCCCAGGCCAACACCTTGCGGCCGCCGTACACGGTGATCGTGCTGGATCTGAACCTGCTCGGCATCTGCAACAGCGTGCTGACCCAGACCAGCAATCCGAACAATCCGGACGCGCCGCAGCTGTGCCTGAACATCACCAGCAGCATCCTGCTCAGCGACCTGCTGACCGGCGTCACCAGTAACCCGACGCAGCTGCTGAGCACCCTGCTGCTCGGCAGCGGCAGCACCGACGCCGGGCGCGCGCAGGCGCTGTGCAATCTCTATGGTCTGCTGGGCCTGAACTCGCCGGTGGTGGCGCTGCCGGCCGTCGGGCTGGCGCTGCAGCTGCTGCTTGGCGGCGTGTCGACGCTGAGCTGCGGCACGCTCAATTTCCTGCTCGGCATCCCGCTGCTCGGCAGCGTCGTCAACCCGCTGCTCGGCGGCTTCGTCGGCCAGCTGGTCAGCGGCCTGGTCAACCCGCTGCTGACCACCACCGTCGGCCGCCTGCCGGTGGCCGTGCTCGGCCTGCTGAACACGACCTTCAGCGGCATCCTGAACCTCGGCCAGGTCAACCTGCTGGCGCTGCTGGAAGCGATCCTCAACAACCTGATCAACACCAACGTGGCGATCATGGTGTCGCACGCCGATCGCGCCAACGCCAGTGGTTCGCCAGGCAGCAGCTGCAGCTTCGCCGACAGCGCCAGCATTCCCGCGGCCCGCCGCAGCACCGCCGGCTGCAGCAATGGCGCCTATCTGCTGGCCGGCTTCACGCCGCTGGTCAACCAGGGTTCGGTGACCACGCTGGTCAACCGCGTCAGCAGCCTGCTGAGCAGCGCGCTGAACCCGACCAACCTGCTGAACTCGGTCACCGCGCTGCTCAGCACCGCCGTGACCACGCCGACCCAGCTGCTGCCGCCGTACCAGGGCAAGGAAGCCTATGCCGAGCTGATCCACTACCTGGCCGGCCGCGAGGTCTACAACGCGCCGCTGGCCCGCTGGGACGGCCTGACCAGCCTGCTGACGCGCGACACCAGCGTCGAGCTGGCCAGCGGCCTGTACAGCCAGCCGACGCTGGAATGCCGCACCGCCAACGTGCTTAACGTGATGCTAACCAACAACATCCGCGACAGCGAATCCGACGCCGTGCTGCGCGCCTTCCTGCCCGGCCTGCCGGCCAGCGGCGCGATCACGCTGGCCGATGTGGTGCGCCAGACCAGCAGCCCGAACAGCTTCCGCGACAAGGACAACCACGACGTCAACCTGCGCTCGTTCTTCCTGATCCAGAACCTGCTGACCAGCGCCGCGACCCTCGCCAACACCGGCGCCACGGTGCTCGCCTACGCCGACGGCCTCGGCCTGCTCGGCCTCGGCCAGAGTCTGGCGCCGCTGCTGAAACCGACCCTGGTCACCGATGCCTCGCTGGTGTCGCCACGCGTGGCGACCAGCCCGCAGTCGGCCACCGGCCTGCTGGAGCCGGCCTACTTCGCCCAATTCCGGCCGCGTGACGGCGGCAGCCCGAACTGGGACGGCAACGTCAAGGTGCTGCGCCTGACGCGCGACAGCGCCGGCACGGCGCGCTTCGTCGACAGCGCCGGCAGCAGCGGCATCGCCAGCGACGGCCGCATCGCCACCGGCGCGCTGACCGTCGGCAGCCGCGCCGCCGCGCTCGGCGGCGCCGGCGTCGATGGTCGCCTCACCACGCTCGGCGGCGTCGGCCAGAACATTCCCGGCTACCGCTTCGGCGGCGGCGGCAACCCCGGCCGCGTCAACGCCGACGGCGCCCGGCAGATCTTCTACGACGCGCTGAGCGCGAGCAGCGTGCCGTCGCTGGCCGCGCTCGACGCCGACAGCCAGACGGTGCGCGATGCGCTGAAGGCCGATCTCGGCGTCACCGGCAGCGCCGCCGGCGACGACAGCCAGCGCCGCGCGCTGCTGCTGCAGGCGCGCGGCTTCCAGGTCGGCACCACCAGCAACCCGCTGGGCAGCGGCGCCACGCTGGCGGGCGTCGTCGGCCGACCCTGGCTGCTTGGCGCGGTGCTGCATTCGCAGCCGGTGGTGGTCAACTACGGCGCCCGCAGCGGCTACAGCGCCGCCAGCCCGGATCTGCGGCTGCTGTTCGGCTCTGCCGACGGGCTGCTGCACGCCGTGCGGAATCGCGATCTGGCGGAAACCTGGGCCTTCATGCCGAGGGCGACGATGGCCAGCCTCAAGACCCTGCGCGACGACCGCTATACGCCGGCCTTCCCGTACGGCGTCGACGGCAGCCCGAGCGTGCTGGTCATCGATCGCGGCACCAGCCGCACGCTCGCCGAAGGCGGCCCGGCCGACGGCGTGATCGACAGCAGCAATCCCAACGATCACGTCTATGCGTTCTTCGGCCTGCGCCGGGGCGGCCGCCATCGCTATGCGCTCGACATCACCGATCCGGATCGCCCGCAGCTCTTGTGGCGGCTCGGCCCAGACGGCCTGTTCAGCGCCAGCGCCTCGTCGCCCGGACTGGTCAGCGGCTCGACGACCGCTTTCGGCGAACTGGCATTGAGCTTCGGCACGGCGGCGGTCGGCCGGCTGCGGATCACCACCGCACCGGGCACCACGGTGACCCGCCCGGTGCTGCTGTTCGGCGGCGGCTACAACGGCGGCGTCAATGCCGGCGGCGGCCGGATCGGCAAGGACGCCAACAACAGCCTGGCGGCAACGGCGGCGGCGGCCGTCGGCGTCGACGACAGCCTCGGCAATGCGCTGTACGTGGTCGACGCGGTGACCGGCGAGCTGATCTGGAAGGCCAATCGCAGCGCCACTGCGTCGATCGTCGGCTACGACAGCAGCAGCCGCCTGTTCCGCCATCCGCTGCTGGCCGACAGCATCGCCTCCGAGGTCACCGCGCTCGACACCGACGGCGACGGCCTGACCGACCGGCTGTACGTCGGCGACACCGGCGGCCGGATCTGGCGCGCCGACTTCCCCGGCACCGATCGCAGCGCCTGGACCCTCGGTCCGATCGCCAGCCTCGGCCGTGGCCATCCCGCCAGCGGCGCGACTGCCGACGCCAGCAATGCCGATGACCGCCGCTTCTTCCACGCGCCGGACTACGTGCCGGGACGCGATGCCAACGGCAGCTTCGACGCCGTGGTGATCGGCTCCGGCGACCGCGAGGACCCGTTCAATCGCAGCACTGGCAACTGGCTGTACACGATCCGCGACCGTGACACGACCTCCGGAAAATCGCTCACCGATACCGGCGTCAACGGCGTCATCGCCACCGCCGCCGATACCCGGCTGATCCGCCACGGCAGCCTGGCCGACATCACCAGCGCCTGCGCCAGCGTCGCCAACGCCGCCTGCCCGACCGGTGCCACCGCCAGCAGCGGCTGGCGGCTGCAGCTGGCCAACAGCGGCGAGAAAGCGGTGTCAGCGCCAGTCACCGTGGGCAACGTCGTGAACCTGTCGAGCTTCGTGCCGCCAGCAGTCGGCGGCACCAGCTGCGTGCCCAGCGAAGGCGGCAGCCGGCGCTACGGCGTACGCCTGCTCGACGGCCGGCCGGCGGTGCAGCAGTTCATCAGCGATGGCGACGGCGATGCCCGCAGCAGCCGCGCCGCTGCTGCCGGCATCGCCGGCGAGGCTGCCGCGCTGACGCCGCAGCTGACCGCCATCAACGCCGAGACGCTGGCTGCGCCGGTGCCGCTGATCTACCGGACCTTCTGGCGCGAACGGCGTGAGGATGAGGAAAGACCGGTGGCACAATGACGGCCGATCCAGGTTCGGCGCGCCCGCCGCGCCCCTCGTCCACGACCCCGAACCCCATGACGCAGCCGCGCGGTTTCACGTTGATCGAACTGATGGTGGCGGTGGTCGTCGTCGCGATCCTGGCCACGCTGGCGCTGCCGTCGTTCCGGCAGTACTCGGTGCGCACCCAGCGCACCGTCGCCAAGACGGTGATGAGCCAGATCGCGCAGCAGCAGGAAAGCTGGTTCAACGACCGCAAGGCGTATGCCTCGCGGCTGAGCCTGCTCGGCTATCCGGCCGATGCGCTGTACATCGACGCTTCCGGCGAAATGCGCTCCGGCACCAGCCGCGACAGCACCTACCGGATCAGCCTTGCGGCCGCCGGCAGCGGCGACTTCGCCCGCTGCTCGTCGGCCACGCCATCGGCCGAAGCCGTGCGGCTGGCCTGGGTGCTGATCGCCGAGCCGCAGAACGCGCAGTCGAGCAGCGACTACGGCTGCGGTACGCTGTGCCTGTATTCGACCGGCCAGCGCGGCGCCACCGCGCCGATCGACTCCGACACCATGTACAAGCAGTGCTGGGCGCGCTGAGGCGCGCGTCGCTGCGGCGTCCCGCTAGGCCGCCGCCTTGCGCGCGGCGGTGTAGACCGGGAAGCGGGCAGTCAGCTTCGCCACGTCGGCGCTGACCCGGGCGATCACGCCGTCGAGGTCGCTGCCGGCCGCCATCGCGTCGACGATGTCGGCGATCCAGGTCGCCACCTGCACCATTTCCGCTTCCTTGAAGCCGCGCGTCGTCGAGGCCGGCGAGCCAAGCCGCAGCCCGGAGGTCACGAATGCGGACTTCGGGTCGTTCGGCACCGAGTTCTTGTTGACGGTGATATGGGCGCGGCCCAGCGCGGCTTCGGCGTCCTTGCCGGTGACGTTCTTGGCCACCAGGTCGAGCAGGAACAGGTGGTTGTCGGTGCCGCCGGAGACGACCTTGTAGCCGCGATCCAGGAACACCTGGGCCATCGCCCGGGCGTTGGCGATGACCTGCCGCTGGTAGCTCTTGAAGCTCGGGTCGAGCGCTTCGCGGAAGGCCACG